>CAZSKQ010000355.1:0-1010 GCA_964607425.1 uncultured Woeseiaceae bacterium | reverse complement strand
TGGCGGGCTCCTACAGTTTATTGTGCTTGAAAACAGCGGTTTCAGCTCAATAATCAGCGGAAGACAACCGCGAGGCGGACCCCCTCATGCGAATGGACAAACTGACAAGCAAGCTGCAGATGGCGCTGGCGGACGCGCAGTCGCTGGCCGTCGGCCAGGACCACCAGTTCATCGAGCCGGCGCACCTCCTGGTGGCGCTGCTCGACCAGCAGGGCTCCAGCGTCCGCGGCCTGCTCACCAAGGCCGGCGTCAACGTCAACCTCCTGCGCTCCCAGCTCGGCGATCTGCTCGACCGGCTGCCGAAGGTCGAGGGCACCGGCGGTGACGTGCACATCAGCAACGATTTGACCAGGCTCCTGAACCTGACCGACAGCCTGGCGCAAAAACGCAACGACCAGTACATCTCGAGCGAGCTCGTGGTGCTGGCCGCGCTTGACGACAAGTCGCCGCTGAAGAAGACGATGGAGCAGGCCGGCGCCGTCCGCGGTGCGGTCGAGCGCGCGATCGACGAGCTGCGTGGCGGCCAGCAGGTGACCGACCCGAACGCGGAAGAGACCCGCCAGGCCCTCGAGAAATACACCATCGACCTGACCGAGCGCGCCGAGCAGGGCAAGCTCGACCCGATCATCGGCCGCGACGACGAGATCCGCCGCACGATCCAGATCCTGCAGCGGCGCACCAAGAACAACCCCGTGCTGATCGGCGAGCCCGGCGTCGGCAAGACGGCCATCGTCGAAGGTCTCGCGCAGCGCATCGTGAACAACGAGATCCCGGAAGGCCTGCGCAACAAGCGCATCCTGTCGCTCGACATGGGCGCGCTGATTGCCGGCGCCAAGTTCCGCGGCGAGTTCGAGGAGCGCCTCAAGGCAGTGCTGAACGACCTTGCCAAGCAGGAAGGCCAGATCATCCTGTTCATCGACGAGCTGCACACGGTGGTGGGTGCCGGGAAGGCGGAAGGCTCCATGGATGCGAGCAACATGTTGAAGCCGGCCCTCGCCCGCGGCGAGCTG
>CAZSKQ010000354.1:0-1011 GCA_964607425.1 uncultured Woeseiaceae bacterium | reverse complement strand
TGGCCATGATTCCTCTCCCGGCCGCGGCCAGGAGTGCCGCGGCAGGTGCCGCTGTCAAACAGGCTAGTGTCCTGTCCGGTTAATTCCTTGAATGTAGTTCGCGGCACTTTTTTCGACCTGCGAGGCGTGCCGACGAGGCATAGCCGTAGCTATGGCGAGGAGGTACAACGACGCAGGGCGGAAAAAGGGCCCGAAATACTTCAAGGAATTAGCCGGACAGGACACTAGTATAGTGCGCTCCGTGCGGATCCTCGAATCCGCGCCACGTTCACCGACATAGCGCGCCGGTGCCGGCGCTGGCGCAAGAAGCACGCAGGTTTTCGCCCCGTGGCGGTATCGCCGGTCAGGCCGATTCCACCGACGGGTGGAACAGCCGCCCCTTTTCCGTGACGACGACGATTCCCAGCGCCGCGACGCCGGAGACGATGAAGCCGAGCGTGAGGGGTACGACCGTGCCGTCGAAGTGCTGCCCGATGTAGAAGCCGATCAGGGCGCCGCCGACGGTGGTGACGAAGCCGAGCACGGACGACGCGGTCCCCGCGATATGTCCCACCGGTTCCATGGCGATCGAGTTGAAGTTCGCGCCGACCAGGCCGAAACAGAACATCATGGCCGACTGCAGCACCGCGAACGCCCACACGGTTTCGTGCCCGGACACGGCGAACAGGACATGCACGGCGGCGATGACGATGAAGCCGAGCAGCGCCGCGTGCGAGACCCGGCGGGTGCCGACCAGCTCCACGATCCGCGCATTGATATACGAGGCGACCGCCATCCAGCCGGCGGAGAGCGCAAACACGCTCGTCAGCAGCTCCGGCGCCTCCAGCGCATCCGCGAATACCTGCTGCACGGAATTGATGAAGCCGAACAGGCCGCCGATCATGGCCGTCAAGGCGAACATGTAGCCGACAGCCGTGCGGCTGGACAGCACCAGCCGGAAGGCCTGGTAAACGCCTTCCGGCGACATCGTCCGCCGGTCCTCGGGATGTATCGATTCGGGCAGCCGCCGCC
>CAZSKQ010000353.1:0-1021 GCA_964607425.1 uncultured Woeseiaceae bacterium | reverse complement strand
GCTCACTCGCCACGGTCGCCCACCTCCCGCTCCTCCCAGGGGCCATCGGTGATTTCGTGCGGCTCGGGGGACCATCCGACGACCGCCTCGTGGGGGCAGCCGAACGATCCATCGCCGTACTGCCAGACCGGCTCGTCATGAGTAGCGCACCAGCGGAGCACGCAGGTCAGGTCGTTGCCCACATGGTCCCGCCGCCATCGGATCACCCGGTTCAGCGGGCGGATGCACTCAACCTGAACCGAACCTCTACTCGCCACGGTCGCCCACCTCCTCGTACGAAGGTCGACGCCCGGACCATCCGCAGAGGTAGGTCGAGCAGCGGTACTCGTTGTGGGGGTCGACGCCGAAGCAGACCCGCTTCCAGATGGACACCACGGCTCCACAGTCGGGGCAACGTGGCTGTAGTCGCTCACCCACGGTCGCCCACCTCCTCGGGGAGCGCCACGACGATCCAGGGGCCGTAGAGGTGGGGGTGCTCGGTCGATGGGTTGCAGTGGTCGCACAGCCACCCGCTCCTGCCGCACCGCTTGGCGACGGTCAGGGGGTCCTCCTCGGGCCGCAGCGCCACCGTCGCCCCTACCGGCGTGTGCTCGGTCATCCGGTCTCCGACACGGGTGCCGGGGAGGGGCTGGCAGACGGAGCATGACTCCGGGTCAACGTCCAGGCAGTTCGAGCACTTCGGCGGCGGCAAGGGGGCAAGCCGCTTCGGCTCCGGCTCGTCGACCTCGTACCAGCCGTCGGGGTCGTCAGCGAAGTAGGCCCCCAGCTCGTCACGGAACAGGGCATCATCGCCGTCCCACCCGACGATGACATGGGCTTCGCTGGCAGCCTGGGCGTGCGCCACCTCCTTCCCCAGCGGCGTCTCCCTGGTGACCGGGCGGCGTGGGGGGCCGAGGGCGGCGACGGCGGCGTCGTAGAGGTCCCCCTCGGGGGCGTCGACGTTGTGGCACTGCCGGTTGAACCACTCCACCCAGGCACGCAGCACGTCGGTCGGGATGGGGGTCGTGTCGTGGTCGTCGGT
>CAZSKQ010000352.1:0-1035 GCA_964607425.1 uncultured Woeseiaceae bacterium | reverse complement strand
GGAGGTGTGTGCCGCGCTGCGGTCCACGTACCCGTCCGACCCGGAGGTCCTGCGGCTCTGCAAGGTCGATCCCGGCGAGGACGCCGCCGTGCCCCCGGCCGCGCGCTGACGGCCGGTCGCGCATGACGGCGCGCGTGGGCATCCTGGGCGGCACGTTCGACCCGCCGCATGTGGGACACCTGCTGGCGACCTATTCCGCGCGCGAGGCGCTCGGGCTGGACCAGGTGGTGCTGATCCCCGCGCGCCGGCAACCGCTGAAGCAGGGCGTCGCGATGACGGCCGGGCACCACCGGCTGGCGATGACCCGCCTGCTGGCCGCGGATGATGCCGGATTGGCGGTGGACCCCGTCGAGATCGAACGCGAGGGGTTATCATTCACGGTTGACACGATGCGGGCATACCGGGCGGCACGGCCAGGCGCCGAGCTGTTCCTGCTGATGGGCGCCGACACGGCGGTGACGCTGCCGCACTGGCGGGAGCCCGAGGCGCTCGCGGCGCTGGTGCGCGCGGTGGTGGTGACGCGCGGCGTGGTGGATCCGGCGGATGAGGCGTCCGTCGGCCTGCCGGCCGGGTTCGCGGTCCAGCGGCTCGCGACACGCCGCCTGGATATCTCCGCGACGGAGGTGCGCGCGCGCGTGCGCGCGGGCCTGCCCATCCGCGGGTTCGTCCCCGACCCTGTGGGGGCCTACATCTCCGCTCACCAGCTTTATCGCTCCACGAGAGAAACCGAGTGACCAACTGATGCTCAAGACGCTCATCGGGGCCGTGTTCGGCACCCGGCACCAGCGGGAACAGAAGCGCGTCCAGCCGATCGTGGATGAGATCAACGCGCACTTCGCCCGGCTGCACGACGTGCCCGAGTCGGAACTGCGCGGCCAGACCGAGCGCTTTCGCGGGATCATCCGGGAGCGCACGGCGGACCTGCAGGGGCGCATCGATGCGCTGAAGGCCAGGAAGCACGACGCCGAGGACGCGGCGGCGCGCGACGAGATCGACATGGAACTCGTGGGCGCGGACGGGCAGGGCGGGCTGGAG
>CAZSKQ010000351.1:0-1045 GCA_964607425.1 uncultured Woeseiaceae bacterium | reverse complement strand
GGTCGTCCTGCCGCCAGGTGACGAACAGGGCGCACGCGCAGTACAGGGCGGCGAGGACGGCGAACCAGAGCACGAGCCGGCGGAACACGGGGTCGGAGCCGGCGAAGGATCGGCAGCCGCCGCGGGTCGGGCAAGCCGGCGCGGCAGGATCGGCCACGTAGCCGACTGATGTCTCGAGTGCGCTCGCTGCCACTCCGGCGGGCCAGGACCGCGCGGCACCCCATCGCCAGGGGGCGCGACCACGACGCCGCGCCGCACCCTCGCAGCGTCCGCACGACGCCGACCGCGAGAATCGCCAATCCCACCGCTCGATTGCGCGCCGCCCGTTCCCTAGGCCTCTTGAAGGTTCCAAGTTGTGCTGGATGAGTCAAGTTTCAGCCGGCCATGCGGGCGCTGCTCACGAGCGAGTTGATGGCGGAGTCGATGCTGCGGAGGGTTCGGCGAAGGTCGGGCGCAACATCGACATCGTCGAGGACCGTCGAGAGTCCAGGACGGAGGATCCTGGCGTGCAGCTTGATGGCGAAGATCGCGACGCGCATGCCAATCGACGTGACCTGGTATCGATGGGAGCCCTTGATGCGCTCGATGAAGCCGCGGAGGCGAAGCCTGCGGAGCTGGTAGGTCATCCGGCCTTGGGTCATCTCGCTCGGCGGCACGCCGAGCAGTTGCGCGAAACGAGCGCGCAGGTCCTTGTTGGCGAAACCCCTTGGCTGGAAGCAGAAGGTGACCAGCAGACTCAGCAGGCTCTGCACCGCGGGATCGAGGATCCGCAGGGCAGCGACGCGTTGACCGTCAACGGTTGTCGGGCGAGCGAGCTTGGCGAGAAGGTCCTCGCCGATGGCGCAATTGTGGCTGATGCGCTGGACGTCCAGGAGACGTCGGTTGGCTTGGAAGCCGACCTGCCGCAACGCGGCGAGGTTCACGAGTCGCTTGCCGATGCCGAAGTCGCGCGTGTTGTTGACGGTGGTCTCGGTACGAAGACCTCGGCCTTGCTTGTGGTACTGCTTGATGCGCGAGTTCTTGTAGTCAACGTGCAGGCAGGGGA
>CAZSKQ010000350.1:0-1089 GCA_964607425.1 uncultured Woeseiaceae bacterium | reverse complement strand
CCGCGGCTTCACCAAGCCCTCTCGCATCAGTCCTGCTTCCAGGAACCGCCGGATCAGCTTCAGCACCCGCCGATCACTGATCCGCCTTGCCACCCGCGCCATCAGCACGTCATGGTTAACCCGATCGAAGAACTGCTCCAGATCGATGTCCACCACCCAGCGCTTGCCCTCGCGGATGTACGCCTGCGCCCTGCTCACCGCCTGATGCGCGTTCCGTCCCGGGCGGAAGCCAAAGCTCCCGTCCGAAAACGTCGGCTCATACAGCGGTTGCAACACCTGATGCAGCGCCTGCTGGATCAGCCGGTCCACCACCGTCGGCACGCCCAGTGTCCGCTTCCCGCCCGAGGGCTTCGCGATATCCACTGCACGCACCGGTCGCGGCAGGTACCGCCCTTCCAGCAACGCCGTCCTCACGCTCGGCCAGTGCGCCTTGAGCCAGTCGCGAAGCTCGGCCACCGGCACGCCATCGACCCCCGGTGATCCCTTGTTCCCGACGACTCGCCGGTACGCCAGCCGCATGTTGCCGAGATCGACCACTCGCTCCATCAGCGCGTGATCCTCCGATTTCGTTCGCCCGGATGCCACCGCGCGCACGTCAGCACCGAATGGCAGCTCTCGGGACTTCCGGCCCCTACCCTGCGTCTCGGCCGCCCCTTCGGGCGCTTCTGCCTTCACTGTCCGCTTCGAGATCATCCGTCCTACTCTCGGTGTCGTCGTTCGGCCCTTCAGCATTGCTGCCTACTATGGCCTCTGCTGACTTCTGGCGGCGCCTCCGAAGACCTCTCGATCCCCGTAGCTCAGCAGCACACCGCCAGACCTCCCCGGGTATTGCACACCGACCTTCACGCTTATGCGCGTCGGATATACGTCACCGCGTTCCGTACACGTATCGGGCTTTGCATCTTTTTGCCTGCTCACCCCGCGGTGCCGCCTCTATCCGCTTCCTGTGCGTCGCGCCAGCGCTTTGCTTCCGGCTTCCTTCAGACCTCCAGTCGCCCGGAGAACCCTTGCCTTCCGCTAACACTTCCCCGTATCGGGCGTGTAGAGGACTTTCACCTCCAAGTCGGTGCGCCCTGCCGGGCGCACAAA
>CAZSKQ010000349.1:0-1091 GCA_964607425.1 uncultured Woeseiaceae bacterium | reverse complement strand
CGGCGCCGGCAGCCGCTGGCGGTCCACCTTCCCGTTCGGCGTCAGCGGCAGCTCCCGCAGCGACATGAAGATGCCCGGAACACTGTACTTGGGAAGACTCTGCTCCAGGAATTCACGCAACACGCCGGCACTCGGCACCTCGACTTCGGGCGCTGCAACCACGTAAGCAATCAGCCTCTTCTCGTCGCGATCCTTTCGCGCAACCACTACCGCGTGCCGCAGATCGGGATGCTGCATCAAAGCTGCTTCGATTTCTCCGGGCTCTATGCGCTGGCCCCTGATCTTGACTTGCTCGTCCGCACGCCCGAGATATTCAAGATTGCCGTCGGCCCGGTATCGCGCACGATCGCCGGTGCGGTACATACGGCTCCCGGGCGAACCGAACGGATTAGCGATGAATCGATCGGCCGTCAGGCCGCTGCGCGCCAGGTAGCCGCGCGCCACACCTGCGCCCGCGATATAGAGTTCTCCGGGGACACCTACGGGTACCGGCTCCAGGCGCTCGTCGAGCAAATACGCCTGCGCGTTCGCGATCGGACGGCCGATCGGCACACTCCCCGAGCGCGCAGTTCCAGCGGCGACCTCGTAGACGACGCAGCCTACGACGGTTTCGGTCGGACCGTACTCGTTGATCAGGCGCACGTCGGGTGCGTGCCGACGCCAGAACTCGACTTGTTGTGCGTTCAACTCCTCCCCGCCGATCACGAACGCCCGCGTGAGATCCGGGGGCAGGGATTCATCTTCCAGCAACGACTGAACGTGCATCAGCTGCGCGGGCGTCAATTTGACAAGCGACCAGCCACCGCGCGAGCGCAGTTCATTCGCCAGGGCCATCAGCTCGGACGCGTCCTCCGGCAACAACACCGCACTGCGCCCACACACGAGGGGCAGCCACAGGCTGGTGACTACGGCATCGAAGGAGAGCCGCGTGTTCACCGGCGCACCGGATCCTTCGGCTACCGCGTATTCTCGCGCCGCCCAGTCAAGGTAGTTCGTCATGCCTGCGTGGTGGATCAGGACACCTTTCGGCTTTCCAGTGGAGCCCGACGTGTAGATCACGTACGCCAGGTTGTCCGGGCATACACCGCTCG
>CAZSKQ010000348.1:0-1095 GCA_964607425.1 uncultured Woeseiaceae bacterium | reverse complement strand
CTAGGTGTTAGCTACTCCCGCCTTTTCCCTTTCGCTTTCTTCGAAATAAAAGACTCCGACGCCAACCGACCGGCCAGGAATCTCAGATGTGTCTCCCGCGGAAAGCGCTTCGTATGCGGCGAACAGGTCGTCGATCGACTCAGTGAACTCGACCAAACGATCGGAGCCTATGCGGCGTAAGCGAGGCAAATCTTCCTCACGTACGCTTTCAGTTATCACCACTCGCTGGACCCAAGTAGAGTCAGGCTTGCTGGTGTTTTCAGCAATTGTCAACGCTGCAGGGTAGAGTATTCGCGAAAGCCCTGTAACAAGGCGGTCATGTACATCGGCAGCTGAGACATTTCGCTTTACTGCTCGAAGAGATCCCCGCTCGGTCTCCTCTACAGCTTTGATTCTTTTGAGTTCTGTCCTCATAGCGCCTGGCGGTATGTCTCCCCCATACTTTCTCACCAATGACGAGAAAGTTGCGCCTGGTCCATCGAATGGCAGCTCGGCGGGATCACCTGCCTCCGTTAGGAACTCGTTTTCTGTGTACCAACGATGCAAGATGGTTGCCATTGGCGTGGGGCGCACAACCATGGTGCCCTGTCCAGCAGCAGACTTATCCCTCAGTCGCCGAACTTCTTTCCGCGTTAGACCGGTCATTACAGCAACGCGTGAAATGTTCGTCGGACGTCCCCGAAGTCCGTAGTCCTTCGTCGCAATGTCTACGAATGCGGTCTTAGCTATCTCGTCGAACTCTCGGAAGCCGATTCCCGCGCGCAATAGCGCCCGAGCAATAGGACGTAGCGCCAGTAAAAGCGCGTCGAGTATTTTTCTTTGGATGGCGTCTTGCATGGACGCGGAATATATGGGCCGTTTTCGTTTCCGGTCAACGAAATGAAAGACTTGGGAAAAATAGCCCAAGCATCTTCCTCAATCCGATGCGAAAACTACTGTTATTTCTCGACCTAATGGGCTGAATTAGGCTTTGATTTCGTTGAAAATTTCTGATCCGTTTTTCCCAAAGGGTGGCTAATTATTGATCAGCCAGAATTTTCTGAAACGCAGCCTCGTCGAGAGTGGTGATTCCGAGGTTCTGCGCTTTTGTTAGCT
>CAZSKQ010000347.1:0-1105 GCA_964607425.1 uncultured Woeseiaceae bacterium | reverse complement strand
GCAAAGATAGACCGAATACGCAGCCCTATCCAGAGAAAACGGATGCAGATTGTTGACCCCTTTTCCATGGACCAGGCGCCGTCAGTGCTCGGACCTGCCGAGTTGGCGCATCACTCGTCGGAAATCTGCCGAAATTGCCGGGACGCCGCGTCATTGCTGGCTCAGGACGCCGCGTCACTACAGCGCTTCGCTCGTAGTGACGCGGCTTGCGTGCATTCTCACAGCCGCAACCGGGCTTGCGCCGGCTGCGCCGTGAGCCATGGTCGAGTTGCGCCATCGCCGCTCACCTGCGCCAATCGCCCCCTTCGCCGACGCCATTCGGTGTCCGGCGCGAGAGGGTACTTCGGTCATTGCCGCTGCCGGCACGGCAGATCGAGGACGAAGCAGCAACCCGTTCCGGGGCGGTTGTCTACGCGCACGGTGCCGCCGTGCGCTTCCGCCGCCTGCTTGATGATCACGAGACCCAGGCCCGAGCCGCCCTTTTGGGGCTCGGCCTGCACGAACGGCTCGAACAGGAGTGGCAGCACGTTGTCGGGTATGCCGCCACACTGATCACCCACTTCAAAAACCGCGCGATCGCCGACCTGTCGCGCCGCCACGACGATGCTTCCACCTTCCCGCGTGAACTTTACGGCGTTCTTCAGCAGGTTCTCCAAGGCCGATAAGATGAGCGTGCGATCGATGTCGAGCGAAAAGTCCTCTACGTCGGTAGTGACCGATACACCGCGTTCCCCGGCCTGGGGCGCAAGATCGCCGGACACGGTTTGGACCAGTTGGCGCGCGCCGATCCGCTGAATGTTGAGGCGCGGCTCGCCGTACAGGCGCGCTTCGATGAGCGAATCGTCGACGAGTGCCGTGAGCTGCGAGAGCGACCGGTCGAGAAGCTCCAGGTGCTTTGCGCGCTCCGCTTCCGGAGCCGCCGCGAGCAGCTGCGCCGCCACGCGCGCGTTGTGCAATGGATTGCGGATTTCGTGCGCGATGAACGAGAAGTGCTGCGCGGCCTGATCGGCGAGCTCCCTATCCCGCAGGGCGGCGTATGCGGTAACCGATGCGGCCGCGCCCCGGCCGATGATGCTCATCATGCGGAGCAGGTCGTCGCCCGGGA
>CAZSKQ010000346.1:0-1115 GCA_964607425.1 uncultured Woeseiaceae bacterium | reverse complement strand
ACCCAGCCGTTGTCCAACCTGGTGAGCACTATGGCATTCCAGGCATGGTTCTCGTCGTTGACTCCCTTATAACTGGAGATGATCCTGAGGTCTTCGACTCCGGACTTCTCGATCCTGGCACTGTCTGCCTTGACGATCTCACCGCCGCCGTAGTCGGCATAGAATGAATCGACCAAGGGGATATCGATGACGATATGATCGCCGCTGCGACCGACGATCTTCCTCACGTGAAGTGTCCGGTAATCTCCCGGCTCCCAGTTCTCGTCATCGGGTTCGCTCGTGGGCAGACCTTCCAGCAAGTCCATCCCGAGCACGTGAATCCAGTCCTGGTTGGGTGTCTTCCTGATCGCGATGACGTCACCTACGTTGAAGCCGCTTGCGTCATCAACCAGGAGGCTGGTCGTGCCGACGCCCGCGAAAGGGGTATTGATGCGCGCGGTCGGGGACGTGAGGGTCAGCCCGCTTCCGGAACCCGTTGCGGCTATGCTGATGACCGTGACCTTGCTCCTCGCTCCCGACACCAGGACGGTTCCGGCAATGTGCTGGCCCTGGCCCCTGAGGACGACACCGGATTCGTTGATGCGGAGCGTTCCGTCGACGCGATAAATCCCCTTTTCGAGGACCACTGCACCTCGAAAGCCCTGGCTGTTGGCGGGAAGGGCACTGACGGTATTTATGGCATTCTGGATGGCGGAAGTCCTGTCGCCTGTACCGAGGGGAACACGTATCTTTTCGGGCACATGGGGAATCGCCGCTGTTCCTTGCCGATAGCCGGCAAAGGAGAAATCCGGGATCGTGTTCGTGTTAGCCGAAGCACTGTCCCCACGATTGCGGTAAGAGGCATAGTAAAGATCCCCGCAGCTGTCCATTCTCACCAGGTTAAAGGTCGAGCCGAGAAGGCTGCACGGTGCCAACCCCTTGTCGACGACCACCGTTATTACATTGGAGAAAATTTGACGACAGCCCGGTCTATGACCGCCGGAGACACAACGCTGTCTCTTATAGTCGTAGCTGCCGGCAGCCTTGTTGGAGACGAGATGGCTGTTGCCCGACCCGGCACCGATCGCCGTCCACGTCGAGCCGCCGGTAGGTCTTTCCAGGATCCGATACTCGAT
>CAZSKQ010000345.1:0-1116 GCA_964607425.1 uncultured Woeseiaceae bacterium | reverse complement strand
CGAATCGAACAGGCGCTGCCTCGGGCGGCCTAAATTTTTGTCGGATTAGGGTTAAGAGTGCAGCTATTAAGACTCCATATCATAAGATCAATGATTCAGTTTCCCTGATGGCAGTCTTTGACCCGTACGCTGGTGCAGCGAACTCCCGTTCATTGCGCCGCTTTCTACGCCTGCTGAATTGTGAACGTTACTACAATCAAAGCAAGGCGCCGGCGTAGAACACCACCGGTGAGGCGCTAGAATTAGCCATGATTTATCGAGGCGGGGGTGTGGATTTATCAACGATCAAATTGATTCCAAGACTCATGGATGGATCTGTCCGACAAGTGCTGCCGCTAACCCCGATTCGTCGGGCGGCAATAATTGAGCACTGCATTATGCGGAGCATTGGAGCGATTGGCAGTACGCTATATTGAGTGACACAGACCTACAACAGATTAGGCGATATGTAGCGACTACCTCGGTGGGTCATTCTACGGTGCGCGGATATCCTGGAGGCACAGCCGATGCTTGTCGTTGCTTTTTGCGAGAGATTGACCTCAGCGCTCTTCGTACTACAAGTAGAAATGGCTTCAAATATTGGCTCCGTAGAACAACAGAAAGGCTGCAGCAGGCGTTGCCTGATCAACGGCGGGTGAGAAGCTACTATGGGATATCTCGCAAGGTCTTGAACATTTATTTGCACAATTGTTTCTACAACCGCTATGTGTGTTGGGAGTTCGGACTATGTCGATTGGAGGATTGGTTGGAGGTGCCAATTGATTCCGGCGTGGCTGCTGAGCTGAGGAGCGAGGCAAAATTGCGCTCGATATCAATAGCGAGAGAAATACGACAATGGAGCGGCATTAAGCCGCTCCGCCCAAACACGCACGCGATGTATCAGAGGTTGGCAATCGAGGTAGCTGGTGTGTTAGCGACGAAGCGCGTCCACCTGGATGCCTATTTCTTTCGTAGAGCCAATGAATCGTGAGGAGCTGTGTTCGACAGGCTCGAAATGCATGGAGGCGTACATCGTTGAGTAAGAAGTGCGCTGCGCAGTACTCGGTGCGCCAACAATCTGACGAGAATGGTCGAGATCAATGATATATCGTAGCTTTAGCCTGTTCCGCTTCAAGG
>CAZSKQ010000344.1:0-1123 GCA_964607425.1 uncultured Woeseiaceae bacterium | reverse complement strand
CACGGTTCAGGTAACCCCGCGCCAAACCCGCACCACCGATGTACAACTCGCCCGCAACACCCGCCGGCAACAAACCACCTCCACCGTCCAGCACGTAAAACCGCGTCCCCCACACCCCACGGCCTATGCTCTCCACGCCCCCAACAACCCGACGCTCATAGCTCGAGTACGTCGTGTCCTCCGAAGGACCGTAAAGGTCGTAAACCCGCTCCACCCCAGCACCGTACAAACGGTCAACCAGCTCCCCCGATAACGCCTCCCCCGCCAGGTTCATCACCCGCACCGTCGCCGGCAACAAACCACGATCCAGCAACGCCTTCGCCGCCGACGGCACCGTGTTCACCAGCGTCACCGGCTCGCGCTCACCCTCCAGCGCCAGGATGTCCTCAACCAGCACGCAGCGATCGCCGGCACTCCACGGCAAAAACAGCTCGTACACCGACAGGTCAAAACACACCGACGTGCTCGCCAGCACCGAACCACGAAGCGCACGCGGCAACTCCGACGACGCCCAGCCCAGCAACCCCACCATCGACCCGTGCGTGATCCCCACACCCTTCGGCCGACCCGTGCTGCCCGACGTGTAAATCACGTACGCCAGGTTCGACGGCTTAACCTCAACGCCCGGGGAACCCGACCCGTAACTCCCCTCGCCCCACTCACCGTCCAGGCACACCAGCGACTCCACCGGCAACCCCAACCGCGCCGCCACCGAACGCTCGCTCACCAACAACGCCGAACCCGAGTCCTCCAGCACGTAGCGCAACCGCGCCTCCGGGTAACGCGGGTCCAGCGGCACGTAACATCCCCCCGCCTTCAAAATCCCCAGTAACCCCACCACCAGCGACACCGAACGCTCCAGGCACAACCCCACCCGAACCTCCGGCCCCACCCCCAACCCGCGCAAATGCCACGCCAGCCGGTTCGAACGCGACTCGAGCTCCGCGTAACTCAGCCGCTCCTCACCGCACACCAGCGCCGTTGCGTCACCCGCACGCGCCGCCTGCGCTTCGAATAACCCGTGCAAGCTCCCGCTCGGCAACCCAACATCAGCACCCGCGTTCCACTCCACCAGCTGCTGCCGACGCTCTTCGTCGCTCAGCAGCGCATAAGCCGACAACGG
>CAZSKQ010000343.1:0-1127 GCA_964607425.1 uncultured Woeseiaceae bacterium | reverse complement strand
TAGCTAATCAAGGAAAACTGCCGACATACAAGGAGCGCGCATCGCGCGCGATGCCCACAGCGCTGACATGAGCATCGCCCGCAATGCGCGCTCCTGCGTGGCAAAGATGACTGCCCACCATGATCGATAAGCGCGTGCCCGAACGGGTCCAAAAGGTCCTGGCTGCCGCCGGTCACGGCTCCCGCCGGGAAATCGAGGCCTGGATCCGCGAGGGGCGGCTGCGCGTCGATGGTCGCCTCGTAACGCTCGGGGAGTCCATCACCGGCACCGAAGTCGTCACCCTGGACGGCCGCCGCCTCGCTATTCGTCACGCCGGCGAAGCGCAACGGCACCTCCTGTACAACAAACCGGGCGATGAGATCACCAGCCGCTCAGATCCGGAGGGCCGCCGCGTGGTATTCGAATCGTTGCCGCCGCTTAAAGACTCACGCTGGATCGCTGTCGGCCGGTTGGACATGGCAACCACAGGGCTCCTGCTCTTTACAACGGACGGTGCACTGGCAAATGCCCTGATGCACCCGTCGTCGGAGCTTTTGCGGCGCTACGCTGTGCGGGTGCAAGGCTCCCCGCCCAACGCGGAGCTCGATCGGCTGCGCTCCGGCGTTGAGCTGGAGGACGGCCGCGCCGCGTTCGAAACGGTCGAGCGCGCCGGCGGCGACGGTGCCAACCGCTGGTTCAATGTCAGCCTGCGGGAAGGCCGCAACCGGGAAGTACGCCGCCTGTGGTCGGCCATCGGTTATGAAGTGAATCGGCTGATCCGGGTGGGCTACGGACCGCTCGACCTGCCGCGCCATCTCCGGCGTGGCAAATACGAGGCGCTCACTCCCGCCCAGGTGCGGTCGTTGTACCTGGCGGCCGGACTGGCGCCGCCGCAGGGGATCAAGCCCCGGAATCCCAAACGCCCTGCACGCGTCGGCCGGCCCAACCCGCACCGTCGACCGAAACGGCGCGGCGGGTAACCAGGGATGATCCATCCGAAGACCAGCCGGCCACCTGCTGCAAGCGGCCGAGATTGTCTTGAACTAGACTTTTGTCCATTGAGGCGTGGTAGCGATCCCTTCACCGTGTACCTGTACCGCGCCATTGGAGACTCGGCCGCGGAGAAAAGGTAACGTTGCCGTATGAAA
>CAZSKQ010000342.1:0-1129 GCA_964607425.1 uncultured Woeseiaceae bacterium | reverse complement strand
CCTCCACCAGCTGCTCGAACGGCACCTCCTGGTGCGCGTACGCGTTCAGCGCCGTCTCCCTCACCCGCTCCAGCAACGCCGCAAAGCCCGGATCCCCCGACAGGTCGCAGCGCATCACCAGCGTGTTCACGAAAAAGCCGATCAACGCCTCCGTCTCGCGCCGCGTCCGGTTCGCCACCGGCGTGCCTATCGCCACGTCCTCCTGCCCCGCGTACCGACCCAGCAACACCGCAAACGCCGACAGCAGCGTCATGTACAGCGTCACCCCGCGCTCCCGGCTCAACGCCTGCAACCGCGCGCTCAGCTCACGCCCCAGCGACACCCACTCCAGCGCCCCCCGGTGACTCTGCTCCGCCGGCCGCGGCCGGTCCGTCGGTAACGCCAGCACCGGCGGCAACCCCCGCAACTGCTCCCGCCAGTAACCCAGCTGCCGGTCCAGCACCTCACCCTGCAGCCAGCTCCGCTGCCACGCCGCGTAATCCGCGTACTGGACCGGCAACGCCGCCAGCGGCGAACCCTCGCCGCGCCGGTATGCCGCGTACAACCGCACCAGCTCCCGGAACAACACCCCCAGCGACCAGCCGTCCGTCACGATGTGGTGCAGCGTCAACAGCAGCACGTGATGCCTGGATCCGCAGCGCAGCAACCGCACCCGGTACAGCGCCTCGCCCTCCAGGTCGAAACAGTGACCCCGCTCCGCCTCCCACACCGCCTGCACGCCCGCCTCGTCGGCAACCTCCTCCACCGCCAGCACCACCGCCGACGGCGCATCGATCACCTGCCGCGCCCGGCCGCCCTCGCTCGTGAACCGCGTCCGCAACGCCTCGTGACGCCGCACCACCTCCGTCAACGCCGCCCCCAGTGCCACAACGTCCAGCTCACCCTCCAGCCGCAACGCCAACGGCAGGTTGTAGACCGCGCTCGCCCCCATCAACTGGTGCAAAAACCACAGCCTCTGCTGCGCAAACGACAACGCCAGCGGACCCGCCCGCGAGACCGGCACCAACGCCGGCAGCAACAAACCCGACGCCTCCGACTCGCACTCCACGATCGCCCGCGCCTGGCTCTCCAGGCTTTGCCGCTCGAACACCCCGCGCAGCGACAACTCCACCCCGAACGTCTCCCGGAT
>CAZSKQ010000341.1:0-1139 GCA_964607425.1 uncultured Woeseiaceae bacterium | reverse complement strand
ACGACCTGAACAACTGGTGCTTCTTCACATTGAACACGCACCGCAACGCGGCGATTCGAAGCTTCATGCAGGCCCAGTGGCAGGATCCGCTGCCGACGCCCAACAGCGTGTCCGGAGCGACGATAAACCAGCCTGCCGCGCGCCAGCTCGCCATGCTGACGGAAATGGATAACGCGCGGAACGAACTGGCCCAGTTCATCAATCCCTATCCCGAATACGACGATCACATACACGAGGTGCCCTAGTGTCCTGTGCGGTTGATTCCTTGAATGTAGTTCGCGGCGGCCGGACAGGGCACTAGCCGATGAGCGCCAATGGAATGCAGGTCATCGCCCGCGAGATCGCCACGGTCTTCGTCCCGCTGCGGCATCTTGACTCCCGCGAGGCGATAACGGCCTTTTTCCATGACCTGGGCTACGAACTGCCGGCCTCGCAGTTGTTCGGCGAGCTGCCCGGCGTCGTTGCGCTCGTCGAGGATCTCATGGGCGCGTTGGAGTCGCTGGCGACCGCGGCCAGCGACAACGACCGCATGGAGGCGCTGGCATCCCTGCTGGAAGCTATCGTGCGCCTCGCGGCGGAGATTCACGGTTCGCTGGACGCCATCAAGGCGTCGGTCAATTCCATCCCCGGTTTCCTGGCCGGGGCCGACGTCGACGATTTGCCCCGCCGCCTGGTCGACTACCTGCTCAGCTTCTACCTGTGGCAAAACCACCGTACGGCGTACGGATTGCTATTGTTCATCGGTTTGCTCGACGAGATCGAAAAGCCGGCGGACAGCGGCAAGTTCCAGCCGGCGTTCACCTTGCGCAAGGTGTGGTGGGAGCGCCTGCCGGACTACTTCTCGAAGCCGCAGGAGTTGCCGGAGATCGTCTACCGATGGGAATCGGACTTCGATTTCGAGCTGTTCATCGGTCGCCTCTACCTGTTGTTCAGCGGTTTTCGGCTGCCCGGTGGCATCTACGCACAAAGCGGCCAGGTCAGGTCGGCACTGGGTAATACCACCAGCGGCCTTACCGAGCTTCGCGTCCCCGTCTTCGAGCGGGCGGCGCTGCCGAACATGCACAGCCAGTTCGGCATCAATGTTACGCCGGTGGAACGGCAAGGCAGTCTCGGCCCCGGCTTCGGCATCATCCCCTATG
>CAZSKQ010000340.1:0-1152 GCA_964607425.1 uncultured Woeseiaceae bacterium | reverse complement strand
CTAGGGACCCCGTTAGAGGCCCACTAAGGCGCGCAGTTACTACGTTTCAGAAAATCGAGCAGCACTGCGTTGAACGCCTCGTGCTCTTCGGCAAAGGGATAGTGACCGGAATTATCGAACCGCTTGAACTCGCCCTGCGGAAGCATCTCGCTCATCGCCTGCATCATGGGCCATTGCGCGACCGGATCATGCTTGCCGGCCACACAAAGAGCGGGGATCTCCAGTGCGCGCAGTGTGGGTTCGCCGTTGTATTTCTGGATCGCCAGCATGGCCTGGATGAACGTCTCCGATGGCGTTTCCCCCGCGGCCTTCAGGACCAGGTCGCACATGGGACCGGACGACGTGGACGCGAACATCGACTTCAGGAGCGGCAAAGCCGCTCCCGCCAGCGTGGCGTGCTCGCGCAGCGGCGGGATGCGCTTTTCGATGAAATCGCGCGCAAACTCTTCGCCGCCCTGTCCGAGGGAAGCCAGGGTCGCCGATAGTACGACCGCCTTGACCTTGTCGGGCCGCGCCTTGGCCACGCGCGGTGCTATCAAGCCGCCCATGGATTGTCCGAATACGACGAAGGTTTCGCCACCGACCTCGTCAATCAGGCGCAAGGCTGCCTCGGCGGCGCCTTCGATCGTGAATGGGTCCGGCAGCGGAGACACGCCGTAGCCCGGCGCGTCCCAGGCGACCGTTCGATACCCGGCACGCGCCAGCGCTTCCGTCTCATAGCGGAAGTATTCTTTCGAGCCATACCCACCGTGAAGCAGCAGGATGGTGATGTCGCCCTCGCCTGTCTTCACGTAATCCGGAATTCGCTGCTCTGGCATGGTTCGCTCCACAATAGTTGATTTATCAACTATAGCAAAGCCTCCGGCAGGGTCAATTTCGGTGACCCGAGGCCTGCTTCGCGATAACCAGAACGTCTGAGGTATGCAGGATTACTGCAGTAACATGCCCGAACAGCATTGGTTGCTCTCCGCCCGTCGCAACGAAGACGACGGGGTGTCAGGTCGTCGAGGTGCTGTAACGAGGCGTGCTCTTTCCACCCGTTCGGGTACGGGACAAACTCACGCCGGCCTGGCGTCCCCATGCCGGCCAGCAACACGACGACGCGGCGGGCGGAGACCTTATTCACCGGCAATCGCGCCGTAGGAGCCCGCC
>CAZSKQ010000339.1:0-1160 GCA_964607425.1 uncultured Woeseiaceae bacterium | reverse complement strand
ATCGCGAACGCCAACATGATCAACGCGCTCAG
Source organism: uncultured Woeseiaceae bacterium (assembly GCA_964607425.1). Classification (GTDB taxonomy): domain Bacteria; phylum Pseudomonadota; class Gammaproteobacteria; order Steroidobacterales; family Woeseiaceae; genus IDS-8. Next base: position 1,128 of record CAZSKQ010000339.1, on the reverse strand, counting down.
GCTGGTCTCGACCAACAAGGGCCACGATCCGCGCGACTTTGCCCTCATCGCGTTCGGCGGCGGCGGCGCAATGCACGCCGTCGATCTCGCGCGCGAGCTCAAGGTCCGCAAGGTGATCGTGCCCGTCAACTCGGCCGTGTTCTCGGCCTGGGGCATGCTGGTCACGGACCTGCGCCGCGACTACCTGCAAACGGACCTGACCGCGCTCGTGCCCGAATCGCGCGACGAGATCGGCAAGACGTTCGTGGACATGCAGCGCCAGGCGTGCGTGGATTTCGCCGCCGACGACAAGGAGCAGGTGACCGATCTCGTATTCGGCCATTTTGCGGACATGCGCTACCTCGGCCAGGAGCACACGGTCAAGGTGGAGCTCGAGCTCGACGGCGGGCGGGTCGACATCGATGCGGTGCTGGAGGCCTTCCACGCCGCGCACGAGCAGCGCTACACCTACCGCCTCGATACCCCCGTCGAGATCGTCAACTTCCACCTCGTCGCCACCGCGCACGTGGACAAGCCGGAGCTCGCGCGAAAGCCGGTAACGGGCGCAGCGCTCGAAGACGCGCTCCTCGGCCATCGCACCGTCGATTTCGACCAGGAAGGCGAAGCGGAGGCGGCCATCTACGACGGTCTCGCGCTCGAACCCGGCATGTCGCTCGACGGTCCCGCCGTCGTACAGGAACCCTCGGTGACGCTCGTGGTTCCTCCGGGACTGGCAGTACAGATGGACGAGTTCGGCAACTACCACATCGATATGCACCCCGGAGAATGACAGATGCAGGGCGATCCGTTCACGCGTGAAATCATCAAGGATGCGCTGGTCGCCGTCGGCACGGAGATGTTCGACGCGATGATCCGCACGTCGATGAGCCCGATCATCTACGAGACCACGGATTTCGCGGTCGGCGCCACGGATGCGGCCGGGAACCTGCTCGCGCAGGGTAACGGCGTAACGGCTTTCCTCGCGACGCTGGATACCGCGGTGCAGAGCACCCTCGAGCACCACGGCAGTAACGTGCACCCCGGCGACATCTTCATCACCAACACGCCGTACGAAGGCGGCGGCACGCATCTTTCCGACGTGGTCATCGTCTACCCGGTGTTCCACGGCGAGCGCCTGCTGGCCTGGAC
>CAZSKQ010000338.1:0-1170 GCA_964607425.1 uncultured Woeseiaceae bacterium | reverse complement strand
AACGCGAGGTCCGCCTGGTTCGTCGAGGTGAGGAAGGGGACGAACTCCTGGCTGACGAACGCCGAGTAGATCATGTCCCTGACCGGGCCCACCAGCGGATCGATCCACAGGCCGATGTCCGCGTCCCCGACCATGACGGCCGTGCCCTCGGGCGCCATCACTTGCCGCAGGTCGGAAAGCGAATGGTTGCCGACCATGTCGACGATCAGGTCGTAACGTTCTTCGCCTTCCGTGAAATTCTCCTGCGTGTAGTCGATGACCGCATCCGCGCCGATAGCACGAACCATTTCGAGATTCCGCGTGCTGCAGACGGCCGTGACGTCCGCTCCGTAATGCTTCGCAATCTGCACGGCGAACGTGCCGACGCCGCCCGATGCACCGTTGATGAGTACCTGGTCTCCCGCCTCCACGCCACCCGCGTCGCGCAGGGCCTGCAACGCCGTGAGTCCCGCGACCGGCGCGGACGCGGCCTGCCCGAAAGTCACTCCCGCGGGTTTCCGCACGATCGCCCCGTCTTCTTGCACGGTCACGTACTCGCCAAAAGCGCCGAAGATGCCGCCGCCGAATACCTCGTCACCCGGCCGGAGCCGCGTTACGTTCCGCCCCACCGCCTCGACCGTGCCCGCGAAATCCAGGCCCAACCGTATGGTTTCGGGCACTCGTAACCCGAGGAGAAGGCGGATGATGTACGGCTTTCCCCGCACGTAATGCCAGTCCGCCGGATTCACCGCCGCGGCGTGAACCCGCACCAGGATCTCGTCGTCCCCGGGCATGGGCTTTTCGATGTCCTCGAGGGCCAGCACGTCGGCCGACCCGTACTCGCAGAAAACGATTGCCTTAACCGGGTTGCGCGGCGCGGCGCCGGGCGCGCTGCAGCTGTTGTCCGACATCCAGTACGCGATGAAGAACGCGGCGAACAGCACGAGCGGGATCGCAAGCGCGGTCCATCCCAGCACGCGTTTTACTCTCATAGGCGATTTCCCCCGTAGCGGATCATGCCGGCCGCAGCGCTTGCGCGACGTCGACGCGCGATGCGCGGGCCGCCGGCATCAGCGACGCCGCCACGGCGGAGCGGCTCGGCGGTAGTCCGGCGAAACAGGGGCCGGTCCACCGTAGCGCGGGCCGTCAGTCGAGCCGGCGGAGGAGGTTCACCATTTCGATGGCGGCGAG
>CAZSKQ010000337.1:0-1191 GCA_964607425.1 uncultured Woeseiaceae bacterium | reverse complement strand
CGGGTGGTCGTGCCGCCGTTCCCGTTCCACGATCCGAAGACGTTCGAGGCAAATTCGAAGGACCGGGTCGTCATCTTCCGGCGCCCGAATTACGAGGGCATCCACATCGAGGACGTAAAGCTCGTCAACGGCGAGTGGCTCATTACCGGCAACTCGGGCGTGGTGCTGATCGTCACGGGCCAGGGCGTCTCGGTCAAACAAGCCCAGGCACAGTGCTACCAGCGCGTGGCCAACATCCTCATCCCCAACATGTACTACCGCAAGGACATCGGCGATCGCTGGCACGAAGACCACGACAAGCTCCACACCTGGGGCTACCTGCGCGAAAGCTGACGCGAGAGGCCCGCTGTCACGATTGCAGGAGGGTTTAAACTGCTTTCTGTGAGCGGAATTCACGTCGCCCGGCGATTGCACCCGGGCGACCGGGACCTGCCGGGCTCCGGCCCGGCAGTGGACACGTAACCGACGGTGAGCATCATGCCCGAACTGAACTACCGGATACTCCTGCTGCTACCGGCGCTCCTGCTCGGAGCCTGCAACGACGGCGAGCGGGCCGCGGGGGACGAGAACGCCGCCGAACCGCCTGCCGCCGCCCAGCCGGCGCCCGAGCCGGTCGCGGCGCAGCCGGCGATCGCCGAAGACAAGCTGGCGGCGCACATCGAGATACTCGCCTCCGACGAGTTTGGCGGGCGCGAACCCTCAACGCCCGGCGAGGACAAGGCGGTCGAATACATCGCCGCGCAATTCGCGGAAGCCGGTCTCGAACCCGGCTACGAGGGCAGCTGGTACCAGCAGGTGCCGCTGGTGAGCATCACCCTGGACCCGGCGACGACGGCTTCGATCGACGGCCTGGCGGAGCCGCTGGTCCTGCGGCAGGGCGAGGACACCGTGCTCTGGACCAAGCGCGTCCGGGAACAGGTAGCGCTGGACGACAGCGAGCTCGTGTTCGTCGGCTACGGTGTGGTCGCGCCCGAGTACGACTGGAACGACTACGAAGGCCTGGACGTGGAAGGCAAGACGGTCGTGATGCTGGTGAACGATCCCGGCTACGGCTCCCAGGATCCGGAGCTCTTCACCGGCAACAAGATGACCTACTACGGCCGCTGGACCTACAAATACGAGGAAGTCGCCCGCCAGGGCGCGGCCGGCGCGATCGTGATCCACGAAACGGCACCGGCCGGCTACCCATGG
>CAZSKQ010000336.1:0-1194 GCA_964607425.1 uncultured Woeseiaceae bacterium | reverse complement strand
ATGCCTATATGCGCGCGGTAGCCGAGAGCCACCCTCTCCACCGGTGGGGCAGCGCGAACGAGGCCGCTAATGCCGTGCTGTTCCTGATGGTTAACGGCTACATGAACGGCGCGGTTCTTCACGTCGACGGCGGCTCTCGTCTCTAAAGGAAGAAAAGCATGATTACGCTCTATTATCACCGCGGCGCCTGCTCGACCTCGAATCACTTCGCACTCGAGGAAGGAGGCGTCAACTACCAGGCGATTGAGGTTCACCTTGATCGCACGGACGATCCGCTTGCCATCAAAGTACGCCAACTGAACCCGATGGCGATGACCCCGGTTCTGGTCCTGGAAGACGGAACGGTCTTGACCCAGAACGCTGCGACGTTGGCCTATATTGCCGATCTCGTGCCGGAGAAAAAACTGCTTCCTGCCCGAAACACGATTGACCGGGCACAGGCGGAAAGCTGGCTCTCGTTCATTGCGTCGGACCTGCATCCGACCATTATTGAGTACATCTACAAGGCGCTGCCCGCCACCGAAGAGGAGAAGGAAAAGACCAAAGCCCTTTATGACAAACGCGTGGCGCGGCGCCTGAAGGTCCTGGAGGACCGACTGGCGGAACGAGACTACATATTGGGCGAGTATTCGGTTATCGACGGCTACGCTTTGGTTGTGCTGAATTGGTCCGTCCCCGCGCAAATTGCCCTGGATCCCTACCCGAACATCCGCGCCTATATGGAACGGCTGGAAGCCCGCCCGGCAATCCGCCGCGTGCGTGAAGCCGAAGGTCAGATCAACTGGTAGGTGCGCAATCCATGTGACACGTGATTGTCATCGGTTATTGTTCTGTAGCCTCTTTTTGCATCTCCTTCGACTGGAACAAACTGCCACCGCTGTAGTACTCGGAGTACAGGAAGGAGCAAGGAGCGAAGTCGCCGTTTTGATCGCAATACCTGCCGTTTGTCGCGACTCGGCTGGTGCAGCAAGCATTTGCGCCGCCAGGCAAGCTTCCGCACGCGGCTCCGCCGCATGCACCGCAGGACTTGGCGCAACACGTACCGGTATACACGTTATAGATGCCCTCGCGAAAGATTTCGCAAGTCGTTCCTAGTTTTCCCGTAATGTTCCAGCCTGGCTTAACCGTGAAGTTGTCGAAGTAGATGTACGTGTTCTTTGAAGGGCTCCAGCTCGGGTCATCGCCCCCGTGAAA
>CAZSKQ010000335.1:0-1209 GCA_964607425.1 uncultured Woeseiaceae bacterium | reverse complement strand
TTAGCTTCGGCGAAGCTCCTGATCGAAGCCCCGGTAAACGGCGGCCGTAACTATAGATTGTTGTAGTTACGCTAATAAACTTGGCTATATGCTGGAAACTCCGGTGTATCCGCTGGTACTCGCCCAGTATTCTGGGCAGTGACAATCCAAGCGGTGCGGACAATCAGCAGGAAAGGCTTCTGGTATGACTTCACTGAACGTTAAAGATATTCCGGATCGAATTGGCAATTACCTTGCGGGGTTTGCTGATGGTGAAGGAAGCTTTAATTTGTCGTTCCGTAAACGCAAAGATTATTCCATGCCATGGAAAATCTCGTTGTGTTTCAACGTATCGCAAAAGGACAAAGTCATTCTGGCTTTGTACAAGCGGCACATGAAATGCGGCACGTTGCGGGGTAGGCAAGATGGCGTTTGGTATTACGAAGTCAATAATTTCACCGCGATTCAAGAAAACGTCATTCCATTTTTCGACAGATTCGGCTTCTTGTCTGCAAAGAAGCAACGTGATTTTCTGAAGTTCAAGCAAATCGCGAAGCTCATTGCAGGTAGGAGTCATCTCGACAGAGACGGAATCCGACAGATTCTTGCGATCAGAGAAACAATGAACGACGGCGGGGCCGGCAGACGAAAGTACGCCGACGCTGAAATTCTGAGTTTGGTGAACCAGGAGAATCCTCAGAGACTATACGCCGAGCTTGATTCAGACATTACCGGATGTCGTCAGTCTGAATCGGGATGAGATAGTCCGATCTGCATAGCGATATGCAGGGTTCAAGTCTCGCTATTGCTTGAGCCTAACCGGCAGCAACTGCCGGGGATAACACAGGATGAACGGTCCTAAGGTAGCGAAATTCCTTGTCGGGTAAGTAACATTGCCCCGGTCGGAAGCGATTCCGGCCAGCAAACCGGCTCAAATCGGTGAAACCCTTCTAGTGCGTGCAGGCACTATGGGCAATACCGAGGGTAAGATCACAATCGTGATCCCCGTAACGACTCAGGGGTGAGATCCCTGGATGGATTCGAAGGATCGAGTTCATAATACGCCGGCTCTGATTCGAGATTTGATCTCGCTTTTCGACAAATCCGCCTTCTCAGCGGGTTGTAATCAGATGAAGGTATAGTCTACGCCCCATGGAAACATGGGAATTCACGTGAAGTTCCGACCTGCACGAATGGCGTAACGATGGCCACACTGTCTCCACCAGAGAC
>CAZSKQ010000334.1:0-1220 GCA_964607425.1 uncultured Woeseiaceae bacterium | reverse complement strand
GGATTTGCCTCGCGTGCACCGGCGACAACGACGATTTCATCTATCGAGCCGGATAGCGGCTGCAGTTCGAAGCGAAGACGACGGGTCCGTTGGTCCAGTACCCGGACCGCGGGCGCGACGGCCGTAACGTACCCGGTCGATTCCGCGCGAAATTCAAAAAAGCCGGCCTCCAGGCTGTCGAGCAGCGCCCTGCCGTTCTCTGTCGTCGCCGAACGCACATCGCCGTCACGCGATTCGGCCGTAATCGTCACACCGTCGACGGGCCGGTGCGTCACGGCATCGACGACCTGTACCGATATCGCGCCGACGTCGGCGACAGCGGGGGTTGCCGCAAGTAGCAGCAGAAGGGCCTTTTGCAAACCGAAAAAAGCTCGATGGAAAGTACGTAACATGGCGGGACCTGGTGAGAAACGGGGATTTCGAGATCAATCCTGTCGCGCTTCGGCTCGCGCCAGGGCAGCTCTACAGGCTGGAGTATTCGAGCTGCTGGTACAGGGGGATGCTCATGCCATTCCCCGGCAACAGCTTACACCCGTGATTACTGCCCGGATGTAAAGGAAAGTAATATGACGGACCGGCAGCGCGCTCATTTCCGCTAGACCTCCAGAAAGACCTGTGATGTCCTAAAGGTAGTGTAGCGGCTGTGAAAGACATGTCGCCGAATCGTGACCTTGCCGTCGATATGCGCACCTGATGGCTGCTTAAAGAACGGCACGCGTCGATTGACAAGGCGATCGAGCAACAGCGCCATCTGTTAGCAAACAAGGACATAACCGTCGACGTGCATCGCTTGGCTAACCCGAGGTTGATTGGTCATCCGCAGGCTTTTGCTATCGCAGTCGGCAACCTGGTACGCAACGCATTCGAACACACGCCCCGTGATCAAGGCCCGGTCAGCGTCCGGATCGATCAACATGAAGTGTCCATCCGTAACCAGAGCGGCCTGGAAGTTGACGATCCCGAGGAATTGAGTAAACGGCGTTCCCGCGGGTCGGAGACACAGGGGTTTGGACTCGGTCTTACCATTGTCGAGCGACTCTGCGAGCACAATGGCTGGACATTCACGCTGGAGGTCAACCGGGGCGCGATCCATGCTTGTTTGTCATGGGAACCTCGTCACTTGAACGTAGATTCGATCACCCGGCCGCAAGCCTCGGATCGTGAACGTCTTGAATGGTTCACCGCCAACTGAGGCCGGTAAAGATGTGACCGATGCGGAA
>CAZSKQ010000333.1:0-1245 GCA_964607425.1 uncultured Woeseiaceae bacterium | reverse complement strand
TGCGCGCTCCTTGTATGTCGGCAGTTTTCCTTGATTAGCTACCGGGGAAGACGGGCGGCGTGGAGCAGACTGACGCGCTCCGAAGGTCATAGGAACCTGTGCTGTAGATCAGCCTCCACGCTGCCACGCCACCCGCCGAGCGATTGTATGGTATCGAAGCTCTCGAAGCTGCAAAAACAAGGTAAGTCCGAAGGGTGGCTGTCTCGTTAATCACAATAAAAAAACGAGGAGAATGGCCATGCTTCTGGTTGCCTGTGATGTATCGAAAGCGACGGTGGATGCTGCCTGGTTCGATGAGACCGGGCAGCGCTGGTTGGAACGAAAAATTGCTAACAACCGCTGCGGCTGGCGCGACCTGCTGGACTGGCTGGAGAAGAGCAGTGGTAAAGGCCGTGCGGCGTTCACGCTGGTGGTGGAAGCCACCGGTGTCTACCACCGGCCGTTGGTGGACTTTGCCTACGGCCAGGGGCTGCGCGTGATCGTCACCAACCCGGGACGGGCGGCGGAGAATGCGCGCAGCCACAACCGGCTCAACAAGAACGACCGGCTGGATGCCCGCGGTCTCTACGGCTACGGGCAAGAGCTGAAGAAAGTCTTCGAATACGAGCCCGACAGCCCGGAAATCAATGGCTTGAAAGCCCTGCTGTCACGCCTGCGGCAGCTCGACAAAGACCTCACGCGCGAGCGCAACCGGCGGGAGAAGTGCCCCTATATCGCCGAGAGCCAGGCACTCACCGCCTCCATCCGGCGCCAGATGAAGGCGCTCGAACGGGAAAAGAAGCGCATCCAGGGCGAGATCGACGAACTGATCCGCCGCCATCCGGACCTCCTGCACCGCCAGAAGTTGATGTGCTCCATCAAGGGCGTCGGCAAGGGCATGTCGCAATGGCTGTTACCGCTGCTGTATCGCCAGCAGTTCACCTCCGCCCGCCAGCTCGCGGCGTTCCTCGGGCTCACGCCGATCCACAAGCGCTCCGGCACGTCGCTGAACACGCGGGGCCGGCTGAGCGGCCGGGGCAATGGATATGTGCGATCGCGCTTCTACATGCCGGCGGTCAGCGCCATTACCCACAATCCGGAGCTCAGGCGCTTCCACGATACGTTGATCCGCCGCGGCAAAACCAAGAAACAGGCCCTCACCGCCGTCATGCGAAAGCTCGTCCACATCTGCTACGGCGTGGTGAACAACGATCAACCATACCAATGCCCAGTTAGCGCTTGACCTCGCGCTGAGACATGGTATCT
>CAZSKQ010000332.1:0-1265 GCA_964607425.1 uncultured Woeseiaceae bacterium | reverse complement strand
CCCCGCGTTCGTGGCCCCGGTAGCGGAGCTGGGCAGCAGCTCAAGTGGAAACTAGTGTCCTGTTCCGTTAATTAATTGAATTATTTCATGCGGAAATTGTCGTATTGTGAGTTCCATAGTGGGAGTCACAGCATGGGCCGGAGAGCCGCAGAGATTGTACTGACCGAAGCGGAAGAAGCGGAACTGAAGCGCTGGCGTCGACGCCGCAAGACCTCTACCGGTTTGCATTTCAGAGCCGGGATTGTCCTGGATTGCGCACAGGGTTACTCCGGTGAAGAGGTAGCGGAACGACACGCGACCAGTCAACAGACGGTGACAAAATGGCGACGCCGATTCGTCGCCGATCGGCTGGCGGGACTGTCTGATGCGCCACGCAGCGGTCAGCCGCGTCACTACGGAGACGACCGGGTTCAAGCGGTGCTGGAAGCCACCCTCAATCGACGGCCGAAGCGGGCGACTCACTGGAGCGTTCGCAGCCTGGGAGCGGAACTGGGCGTCAGCAGCAATTTCGTTCATCGAGTCTGGCGTGCCTTTGGTCTGAAGCCACATCTGACGAAAAGCTTCAAGCTGTCGAACGATCCGCACTTTGTCGAGAAAGTCCGCGATGTTGTGGGCCTGTACCTTGATCCTCCGGACAAGGCCCTGGTTTTGTGCGTGGATGAGAAGAGCCAGATTCAGGCGCTGGATCGAACCCAACCATCGTTGCCGATGAACTATGGCATGCCAGAAACTCACACCCATGACTATCGACGGCACGGCACGACCACGCTGTTCGCGGCACTGGACGTGGCCACCGGCGAAGTTATCGGCAAGCTCAAGCGTCGTCATCGCAGTACGGAATATCTCAGCTTCCTGCGCCATATCGACCAGACGGTTCCAGACGATCTCGACATTCACTTAATCCTCGACAACTACGGAACACACAAATCACCGAAGGTGAAGCAGTGGCTACTCCGGCATCCGCGGTTTCACTGCCACTTCACGCCGACCTACAGTTCCTGGTTGAATCTGGTGGAGCGTTTCTTTGCCACCTTGACGGAACACCAACTCAGACGCGGAACGCACCGTTCGGTACCGGCATTGGAGCAAGCCATTCGCGATTACCTTGAAATCTACAACCAGGATCCGAAGCCGTTCCGATGGACCAAATCAGCCGATGAGATCATCGAATCCGTCAACAGCGTTCTTAAACGAATTAACGGAACAGGACACTAGCGTGGATTGGAGAAAAACGAGAATGACGCTCAATCGACGCACCTTTGCGT
>CAZSKQ010000331.1:0-1293 GCA_964607425.1 uncultured Woeseiaceae bacterium | reverse complement strand
CTGGTTGTGCCATGCGAGGTCGGCGCAGGTGCCCATGGTTCCCGTCATGTCCTCAATACGGCGGGCCGATTCGTTGATAGAGGGCAAGAGCTATTATCTAAGCGAGATTGAGTCGTTGCTGCGGTTTGTTGAGGTGACAGCCAAAGGTTGCTCTGCCGTCTTTCTTATAGACGAAATTCTGCGAGGCACCAATACTGTAGAAAGAGTAGCGGGTTCAGCGGCGATACTGAGCTTTCTTTGCCGACACAGCACAGTGCTCGCTACCACACACGACATTGAGCTGGCTGCACTTTTGCCAGCCGAGTTCGAAATGTATCACTTCAGGGAGACGGCCGACCTCAATGAGATGTTTGATTATAAGATGTGGAGAGGTCACTGCTCGACGAGAAATGCGATTCGATTGCTCGAGAAAGTTGGATTCCCCGACGAGATCGTCGAAAGAGCCCGGTTACTGGCCGTCGAGTCCGAATAGCCTTCGGAACGGCAGGCTATACCTTGACCTTGCTCACGAACCTTCGCTGCGGCACCGCGCATACCGTGGCGTTCCCCGTCGGCGAGCGCCGCGCCGCACCGCCCTTGACGGCACACTTCGCGAACGGGACCATTGCCGAAATAGAATGTGGTGGCCGCCCGGCCGCGCGATGCCCGAGTGAACACCCGAACCCGTCCCGATGCTCGTCAGCGGGCTCGCGGCAGCGTCCTGTCACGAAACCCCGGCCGACGAACACAGCACGCGGAGCGCGCACATGAGTTATTTCCTGGACCAGCTCGCCTTTTTCCGCCGCGAGAAGACCGAGTTCTCCGGCGGGCACGGCATCACCACCAACCAGAGCCGCCGCTGGGAGGATTCCTACCGGCAGCGCTGGCAGCACGACAAGGTCGTCCGGTCGACGCACGGTGTGAACTGCACCGGTTCCTGCTCCTGGAAGATCTACGTCAAGAACGGGCTCGTGACCTGGGAAACCCAGCAGACGGATTATCCGCGCACGCGGCCCGGCATGCCCAACCACGAGCCGCGCGGCTGCGCCCGCGGCGCGAGTTTCTCCTGGTACATCTACAGCGCCAACCGGGTGAAGTACCCGATGATCCGCCGGCGCCTGGTCGAGCTGTGGCGCGCGGCACGCGCCGAGCATGCGGATCCGGTCGAGGCCTGGCGCGCTATCCAGGAAGACCCGGCGAAGGTCCAAAGCTACCGTGAACGCCGGGGCCTTGGCGGCTTCGTGCGCGCGCGCTGGGAGGAGGTCAACGAGATCATCGCGGCGGCGAACGTGTACACGATCGAACGCTGGGGGC
>CAZSKQ010000330.1:0-1294 GCA_964607425.1 uncultured Woeseiaceae bacterium | reverse complement strand
GGTCCATTCTTGGCACATGGTTTACACCCTATTCCGGACAGATGGTTAACACTTTGTCCGGGGCGAAGGGATTAGGAGCCGGTTCTACCCGGGCCTTTTCCGTATCAAAGAAGCCTAAATCATAATCCAGGAAGCTGACCAGCCAGACGCGGTCTTCGACTTCGCGGATGCCCACGAACTGACCGGCGAAGACGGTCGAGAGGTTCACCTTCAGCTTTCCAAAGCAGATGCGGCCGCAGCGGGTCACGCGGACGGTGCGATCGTGATACGGATACTCGGGATCTTCGGGTGGCCGGTAGACACGCGCTGAGGGTGTATAGATATCCCCGGGATAGGCACCGCCGAGTGCCTGGTGTGGCCGCTGGTGGTTGTAAACCCGGATGAAGTTGTCGAAGCGCTCCTGCTGTTGGAGGAAGTTGAAGGCGGCCGGCTTGGTGGCTTCCTTTTTCAACGTCAGGTGCATGCGTTCGTGTCGACCGTTCTGTTGCGGGTGACCGGGCTTGATGCGCTGGATATTGATGCCGAGGCGTAGCCACCAGACCGCGAGCCTGGAGAGGCCGAACAGGGCGTTTCCGGAGGCAAAGGGCACCCCGTTGTCGGTTCGGATCGCCGCCGGCAGGCCGAAGTCCTTGAAGGCCCGCTCGAACACGGTAAAGGAGAAATCGGAGCGGGTCGACGTTAGCCCGTCACAGGCGAGCAGGTACCGGGAGCGGTAATCGGTGATCGTGAGCGGGTAGCAGTACTGCTTGTTGCCGAGCATAAATTCACCTTTGAAGTCGGCGCACCAGAGGCCGTTCGGCTCGTGGGCGGCGCTGAGCGGCGTGCCGCGGGCCTTGTAGCGCCGGCGTTTTCGGCGTTTGACCAGGCCATTGCGGTCCAGCACGGCATGCACGGTGCTGATAGCCGGGGTCCTGACCATCGGGAATTGCCGGGCCAGCTTGTCGCGGATCTTCGGCGCGCCCCAGGAGGGGTGTTCGTGCTTGATGGCCAGGATGGTGCGCTCGAGCTGGAAAGGCAGACGCCTGGACTGCCGGTAGGGTGCCCGGCTGCGGTCGTTGAGCGCGTTCAGCCCGCATTCCTTGTAGCGGTTGAAGATCTTGTAGCCGGTAACCCGGGAAATGCCGAACTCGCGGCACAGGGGCGCCATTTTCTCGCCTTCCAGCAGGCGGGCTATGAATCGGAGACGTTCATCCATCGGTTTACACTCATTCCAGGGCATCTGGGCTCCCCCAAATGCCGAAATGTGTAAACCATGTGCTCGGAATAATCTGTTAGCTATCTGTCGATAAGCTCA
>CAZSKQ010000329.1:0-1302 GCA_964607425.1 uncultured Woeseiaceae bacterium | reverse complement strand
CCGATCGGCCGCGGCCGGCAGAGCAAACCTTCAGGGGCGACACCGTCCGTCTCGAAGTTCCAATGGCCTTGACGGGCGCCGTGAAACGCCTCAGCACCAGCACCGGTGCCACCTTGTTCATGACTCTGCTTGCTGCGTTTGCTGCGTTGCTGAACCGCTATACGCAGCAGGCGAGTTTTGCGATCGGGACGCCCGCCGTGACCCGCCCGCGCAAGGAAACGGAGGGCCTGATCGGCTTTTTCCTGAATACCCTCGTGCTGCGCTTCGATTTTGATGACGACCCGGGCTTCCTGCGGCTGCTGGAGCGGACCCGGGAGACAGTGCTCGATGCCGCGGCGCACCAGGACGTACCGTTTGAAAGCCTCGTCGACGAGCTGAACCCGGAGCGCAGCCTCAGCCATACGCCCTTGTTCCAGGTGTCGTTTTCGCTGCTCAACACGCCCGTCGAAGGTGTCGGCCTGCCGGGGCTGGAACTCCGTGAACTGAATCTGAAGTTGCGTGAGGAGGTTTCCCGATACGACCTTACGTTCAATCTCTCCGAGCGTCGGGATCACCTGTTCGGCGTGATGGAATACAACAGCGATCTCTTCGAGCGATCCACCGTTGAGCGCATGGCCGACCATTACGTGCGATTGCTGGAGACACTCGTTTCCGACCCGGAAGGCCGCACTCGAGATTGTGAGTTCATAGGAGACGATGAACGAATACGCCTGCTGGAGAGCGCCAACGGAACGGCAGCGGCGTACCCGGCCGGGCTGTGCGTGCAGGAACTCGTCGAGGCGCAGGCAAAAGTACGTCCAGACGCAATCGCGGTGGCACATGGCGATTTGCAGCTGACATACGGAGAGTTGAATCGCCGCGCCAACCGGATTGCCCGTTCGCTCCGGGAGCGAGGGGCGGGTCCGGAAAGCTGCGTCGGTCTTTGTCTCGAGCGGTCCATCGAGATGGTGATCGGAGTGCTCGCAATCGTAAAAGCAGGTGCTGCGTATGTACCCCTGGATCCCGCTTATCCGGAAGCACGCCTCGAGTACATGCTGCAGTCGAGCGGTTGCCGGATTGTTTTGAGCGAAAGCGACCTGCTCGGAGAGCTGGGACTTCTCAGCGCATACACGACGCTGCCGCTGGATTCCCGGTTTAATGAGGCCTTGTTCAGCCAGTATCCGAGCACCGATATGCCCGTGGCCGAGACCGGTTCGAGCGTCGGCAACCTGATTTACGTGATCTATACGTCGGGCAGTACGGGAAACCCGAAGGGCGTGCTGATCGACCACCGCAACGTTACCAGCCTGGTAGGCCCGGATA
>CAZSKQ010000328.1:0-1302 GCA_964607425.1 uncultured Woeseiaceae bacterium | reverse complement strand
CGATCAACGTGCTGACGCTGCTCGCGATGGTGCTCGCGATCGGGCTGGTCGTCGACGATGCCATTGTCGTCGTGGAAAACATCCACCGGCATATCGAGGAAGGCCTGACTCCGTTCGATGCGGCGCTGAAAGGCGCGCGCGAGATAGCGGGGCCGGTGGTCGCCATGTCGTTGACGCTCGCCGCGGTGTATGCGCCTATCGGCTTTCTCGGCGGGCTCACCGGCAACCTGTTCCAGGAATTCGCGTTTACCCTGGCGGCGGCCGTCCTCATCTCGGGGCTCATTGCGCTGACGCTGTCGCCGATGATGTGCTCCAAGCTCCTGCAGCCGATCGAGCAGCAAGGCAGGCTCGCGCAAAAGCTGGACCGCGCGTTCGACCGCCTGCAGGCCTCCTACCAGCGTCGGCTGCACGGGGCACTCGATACGCGGCCGGTCGTGCTCGTGGTGGCGGCGACGGTTCTTGTGAGCTGCTTTTTCCTCTACGACAGCGCCCAGCAGGAGCTGGCGCCGATGGAGGACCAGGGGTTCGTGTTCATCTCCGCAACCGGTCCGCAGAACGCAACGCACGACTACATGCAGGTGTATGCGCGCGAGATCGACTCGGCACTGAAGAGCTTTCCCGAGATGGAAGCCTATTTCATGATCAATGGCATGGGCACCGTCAACAACCTCATCGCCGGCATGATCCTCGAGCCCTGGGACCAGCGCGAGCGGTCGCAGATCGAGCTGCAGCCGATCGTGCAGGAGAAACTGTCGCAGATTGCGGGCCTTGAAGCCGTGGCGATCAACTTTCCCTCGCTGCCCGGCTCCTCCGGGCTGCCGGTGGAATTCGTGATCAACACGACGGAGTCGTATGCCGAGCTTTACGGGTACACGCAGGAGTTACTGGAGGCGGCGCAGGCCAGCGGCTTGTTCATCTTCGTCGACACGAACCTCACGTTCGACCAGCCGCAGTTGCGGGTGCAGGTGAACCGCAACAAGGCCGCGGAGCTTGGCATCGACATGGCGGACATCGGCCGGTCGCTGGCGACGCTGCTTGGCGGCGGCTTTATTAACCGCTTCAATCTGCAGGGTCGCGCGTACGAGGTGATACCGCAGGTCGAGGACCGCTTCCGGCGTGACGGCAGCCAGCTGAATCAATACTACATCCGCGCGGAAGACGACCAGATGGTACCGCTGTCGACGATTGTGCAACTGACAAACGATGTGCAGCCGAACCGCCTGACCCAGTTCCAGCAGCTCAACTCTGCGAATATACAGGGCGTGATGATACCGGGAGTGACGTTGGGTGACGCGCTGGGCT
>CAZSKQ010000327.1:0-1325 GCA_964607425.1 uncultured Woeseiaceae bacterium | reverse complement strand
TTCGTAATGCGTGGGTCGGAGGTTCGAGTCCTCTCTCCGGCACCATTCCCCAGGAAAACGCTCTCGCGAACTGGTCACCGCACCAATAAACCTTCGCAGATTGGTCTAGGCCGGACCGCAATCGGGCAACGCAGGACACAACTCACAGGAGATAAACGTCAGGGCGTCGTCATGCTCTTTACGGTCCAGCGTACCGTCCTGGTTCCTGTCGGCCAGGTTAAAGAACCCATGATCAAGGTTCAGCGGGTTTGCGGCCGCTTCCGACGGGGACAACTTGCCGTCGGAATTCGTGTCGGCATGCTGGAAGATCTGCTGCTTGCAGGCCTCCACCGTCGACTGGGCCAGGGAGGCGCCCGGAGCGCCGAAAATCATAAATGCGGCCATGGCGGTACCCGCTGTGGGTCCCCACCCCATCCCCGCCCAAAACCCAAGTTTGTTCATATCCGTTCTCCGATCGTCCAAGCTACGCAAGGTACATCGCGCGGACGCACCTGAGTAGCCGTAATCGGACCTCTACATCGCCGTCTCAATGTTCACCTACGAGCGGCACCGAGGCCTGACTGCGTATTGGCCAAAGCAGCACAGATCGCTTGCAGACGTTCGAGAGGGTCTCTTCCATCTCTTCTGTACATCTCCTTTCGGTTGTACTCGACGTATTGAGTCTCCAGTTTTCGCTCGTCAAGCCACCGTTCGAGTCGCTGGGCCTTGTCCGGACCAATTTCGGCCCTTAGCCGGTGCAGCCGAACCGCAGCAACATGTTCTGTAACGTTCTCCAGCGCTCGGAAGGTTGCATAAGCGTGTGGTGCACTCTTTGGTGCACTGGAACGACACACCTCGACCTTTTTCTGGTTCATTTCGTCTTCGGCAGACTCCAGCGTCATAAGCAAGAGAGCCAGGAACTCTTCGGCCTCGATACCTTCGAACCCGGTGCCGTCCTCGACGAACTGGACAGCGAGGTCCGAGTCGCCGTCATTCACCGACTCGAGGAACCGTAGTGTCGTCAGAAACGCTATGCTGTCCGGCAGATCCCGGCTGTGCCGAAATTCTTTACGAATCAAGGGGTCGGCAGCGGGATCCGGTGAGGTCGTCTGGTGGCTGATGGCTGCGGTGGCTAGCGAAAGAAGAATTGCCATGAGCACCACTTGTGGTAGTGATAAATGCATTGCTGCCCCCTTTTGTCGCTGAGGAAAGCGCTCGAGAGTCCATCGGTGTTTCGATAGCCCGCCGCACGTGTCATGGTC
The DNA here is from genome assembly GCA_964607425.1 of uncultured Woeseiaceae bacterium. Taxonomy (GTDB): domain Bacteria; phylum Pseudomonadota; class Gammaproteobacteria; order Steroidobacterales; family Woeseiaceae; genus IDS-8. Next base: position 84 of record CAZSKQ010000327.1, on the reverse strand, counting down.
CCCTGCAAGGCCAATCAGGAGTCGAGCAACCCGAGCTTGCGGCGCTCCTCTTTTGCCCGGCGGATGACTTCCTGCTCCAGCTCG
>CAZSKQ010000326.1:0-1336 GCA_964607425.1 uncultured Woeseiaceae bacterium | reverse complement strand
CGATCCCCCACTAGAATCGAGAAGCCCGGATTGTACTGTAGGAGCGCGCATCGCGCGCGATGCCTGGATCGCCGATCCGCGCCATCGCGCCTGCCAACGCCTCCTGCTGGCATCGCGCGTGCCGGCGCCCCCTGTAGGAGCGCGCATTGCGCGCGATGCCACGAATCGACGAGTGGGCATCGCGCGCAATGCGCGCTCCTGCAATGCCGGCCTAGCGCTTGGAGAACTGCGTCGCGCGACGGGCTTTCCGCAGGCCGACCTTCTTCCGCTCAACTTCGCGCGCGTCGCGCGTGACGAAACCCGCTTTGCGCAACTGCGCCCGAAGCGTCTCGTCGTACTCCATCAACGCCCGGGTCAGGCCGTGGCGTATGGCGCCCGCCTGGCCGGTCGTCCCGCCGCCGCTCACGGTGACGTTGACGTCGAGCTGGTCCTGCAGGTTAATCAGCTCGAGCGGCTGCTTCACGATCATGCGCGCCGTCTGGCGGCCGAAGAAGCTGTCGAGCGGCTTGTCGTTCACCGTGATGGAGCCACTGCCCCTGGTCAGGAACACCCTTGCCGTGGAGGTCTTCCGCCGCCCGGTGCCGTAGAACTGTGTGTCGGTCATTCTTGATCCTCTCGCGCCCGCTGGCTGCAGCCTCAGACGTTAATTGACAGCGGAATCGGCTGCTGTGCTTCGTGCGGGTGTGCCGGCCCGGCGAAAACCCGCAGCTTGGAATACATCTTGCGCCCCAGAGGGTTCTTCGGGAGCATGCCCTTGACCGCAAACTCCAGCGCCCGCTCCGGCTTCTCGGCCAGCAGCTTCTCGAGCGATGTCGACTTCAGGCTGCCGATGTAGCCCGTGTGCCGGTAATAAATCTTGTTCTTCAGCTTGTTGCCGCTCACGCGAATTTTCTCCGCGTTCACGACGACGATGTAATCGCCGGTGTCCACGTGCGGCGTGTACTCGGGCTTGTGCTTGCCGCGCAGCCGCCGGGCGATCTCCGTCGACAGGCGGCCGAGCGTCTGCCCGGTGGCGTCGATCAGGTACCAGTCGCGCTGCACATCCTGCGGCTTGGCAGAAAATGTCTTCATGGATCCTTGGATTCCGTATGGGAACGTCCGGGGCGGTTGTGTCCCGGCGAAAGGCGCCGAATTTTAACGGAGGCACAGGGCCAATGCAACCGGCGAAAGCAGCCCGCTACCGCCGCCATCGGCTCCGAAAAGCCACCTATTTCAGCGGCTTGCGCACTTGCCCTGAGGCGCCGCCGCGACCGGGGTACCCTTTGTGGAAATAAAGCGGACCGCAGGGAGCCATTCCACAAAGGGTACCCCCCGCACTGGGCGCCCCCCCGCACTG
>CAZSKQ010000325.1:0-1340 GCA_964607425.1 uncultured Woeseiaceae bacterium | reverse complement strand
AAATCCTGCCCCCGCTACCAACGCTATCTTGTTCGGCCCGGAAACGCTGTTATTGGCCGCGTTTCCGGGCCGGGCTCGTTTTTGGTTGGCGATGCCCAGGATGCCTGCGAGATCGCCGTAGAGGTCGATGCGAAGGTCTTCTCGCCCCTTTTCGGGCGTGAGCACGATCTTGTCGATCAGCGCCCGCAAATGCTCCGCGGCTTCGCTGCGCCCATCCTTACGGTCCAGCGCATTCCTGAGATTCTCGACCTCGCGGCGGTAGTGCTGTGCCATAGCCGGGTGCAACAGCGGCTTGGGGCCAGCACTACAGTCATCGCCGGCCGTATCGGAGCCCAACTCCTCGAGACGGGCAGTGACACGCTCCAGATCGTCCTTGACCAGTCGAGCCTCGATTCCCTCCCGGATCGCCCTCAGGACGTTCTCCCGCTCCTTTTCGAGCCGGATCTTCTCGGCTATGCGAGTCTTCCGAGCAGTATCCTGCGCGGCTCTGAGGGCATTCAGATGTTTTGTGTATTCCGCGCAGAAGACGTCGAGGAGATCCGCCCGCATGAGATGGGTCTGCAAAGCCGAGAGCACCGCATTTTCCAGTTTGTCCCTTGCGATAGTCTTTCGGTTGGCGCAAACAGACTCGCCCTTGTTCTTGGACGACGCACACCCGTAGTGGGTCGGGTTTACCTTCGCGTATCCGCCGCCGCATACACCACACTTGACGAGGCCGGAGAGCAGGTAACGTGGGCGGTTTCTTTGCCACATGCCGGGCGCTCTGGCATCGAGGTCCCTCTGCCGGGCTTTGGCCATATCCCACAGCTCCTGTGGGACGATGCGCAACTCGGGCAATTCCTGCGTCGTCCACTCGCTTTCGTCGTTCAGTCGCGTGACGCGCCTCCCGGTCTCCGGGTCCTTGATGAATCGCTGGCGGTTCCATACCAGCCTTCCGATATAGAGTTCGTTATTGAGGATGCCGGTGCCGCGCCGGCGGTTGCCGTTGATCGTGGATTGCGACCAGGTATTGCCGGCAGGCGAGGGGATCCCTTCCGCATTCAGTTCCGACGCGATCGTTCTCGGGGATTTGTTGCGTGATGCGTATTCTTCGAAAATGCGACGTACGATCGCTGCCTGCGTGTCGTTGATGGTGCGGTCGCCTCGCAAAGGTCGTCCTTCGGTATCGAAACGTTTGACGACATCATAGCCGTACGCAATCCCGCCGCCCGATTTCCCGCGCTCAACGCGCCCGCGCAATCCCCTTCGAGTCTTGTCGGCAAGGTCCTTCAGGAACATCGCGTTCATCGTGCCCTTGAGGCCGATGTGCAGGGAAGAAATCTCGCCTTCCGAGAGCGTCA
>CAZSKQ010000324.1:0-1366 GCA_964607425.1 uncultured Woeseiaceae bacterium | reverse complement strand
CCAGCTTGCCCGGTCGTCGCCACTGGGCGTGGCCAGCACGCTCGCGTGATAGGCAAGGGCCGACGCCACCCGCAGGCCGTCGCTCCAGTCGTCGGCACTCCCGGGCGAGCCGAACACCGGCGTGTGCTCGACGGCCCAGTCGGAGATCTCCTCGTCCAGGTCGCCGATCTGCAGCACCCCCGCACCGACGGCGGGAATCCACACGCGCGGATCCCTAACGGCATCCATTGCCGATAGCCGGACTCGCTCCCAGCCGGGCCGGTACGTGGCGTCTTCTCCCCAACGATGCCCGCCGGGAAGCGAAGCACAACCGGCGGAAAGGAACACGACCAGCAGCGGGAGCAGCGGCCGGTAGACGCGGGTCGAGGCTTGAGCGGTCATGCCGCCGAGTTTAGCAACGGCCCTCCTGCAGGAGCGCGCATTGCGCGCGATCCCACGATTACCGAAGCAACCATATGGAAGTACTCGCGCTCTTCGGAACTCAACCGATAGTGGCGGTTGTCCCGGGCTTTCCGCCGCTCGACATAATAACCTAAAAATGCTACAACGCAATAACCTATTTTCGATACGCCGTAAAACCTAGTAGGGATGCGGCGCGAAAACCTGGGATTGGTACGACAGGAGCGGCTAAGGAGGAGCGGAACAAGGCGGACACGACATGGCAACTCCGACCGAGAAACTGGCCGACTCGCTCGAGGCGCTGCACGCGCTGCAAAAGCGCGGAGGCGTCGCCGTGCGCGCGGCCGATCTGAGCCGGACGCACCGCGAGCGCCTGGTCCGAAACGGCTTCCTCCAGCCAGTAATGAAGGGCTGGTACATTCCGACGAGCCCCGACGAGCGCATCGGGGACAGCACGGCTTGGTATGCCTCATTCTGGGATTTCTGCGCCGCCTACCTGAACGCGCGGTTTGACACGGAATGGTGCCTGTCGCCGGAGCAGTCCGTTTTCCTGCATGCCGGCAACCGCACGGTGCCACGGCAGCTCCTGGTGCGCACGCCGAACGGCGACAACAAGCCGATCCCGCTGCCGCACGGCACCTCGCTGTTCGCGCTCCGCGCCGCCCTGCCCGAGCAGCGCTACCGGGACGAACTGAGCGGGCAGCGCGTCTACGCCCTGCCCGCGGCGCTCGTATTCAGCGGGCCTGGCCTGTTTACCGGAAACCCGACCGAAGCCCGTGCGGCGCTGGCGATGATCGGGGATTCGTCGGACGTGCTATCCGTCCTGCTCGAAGGCGGTCACAGCGTCGTCGCCGGGCGGCTCGCCGGCGCGTTCCGTAATATCGGCCGCGACAGGATCGCGGATGACATCGTGAAGACGATGAAGAGTGCCGGCTACGACGTGCGCGAAGGCGACCCATTCGACCGG
>CAZSKQ010000323.1:0-1377 GCA_964607425.1 uncultured Woeseiaceae bacterium | reverse complement strand
CCCGCGGAAGCGCCGATTGGCCTGAAATTGTGTGGGCCGAGCAGTACACCTCCACGAAGTCCCTCACCATCCCTGCGCCCGTCGAAGGCTCGTTCACCGCAACTTGATCCGCCGAGCGGCGAGCTTCCGTGGAGAAGCTGGACGTTTCAGCGGAAACGCGATCCTTTTTCCTGGAGCCTCCAGATACTTCCGCGGAACCGTCGGACGTTTCCGCGGAAACGCGCCCCCCGAAGTACTCGTCGGCCGTGCCCGCCGTGTCATCCATGATGTCTTCCGGCCGATACCCGCACGCCGGCACCGCCCGCCCGTCGGCATTCCGGAAAAACCAGCGACCGCGGTAATCCTTCTCGATCGTGAACTTGCCCTCGTGGTGCAGCGTGTGATGCCTGGTGCAGAGGAGCAGCGTGTTCGCGAGGCTGGTCTCGCCGCCTGACGCCCAGTGCTCGCAGTGATGTGCCTCGAGGTAGCGCTTGCGCGCGCAACCGGGGAAGCGGCAGCCCTTGTCCCGGGCCCACAAGGCTCGCCGGAGCGCCTTCGGAATGACCCGGGTTTTACGCCCCACACTCAAGGGATCGCCGTCTTTCTCCACGAGCACTATCAAATCACTGTCGCAAGCGATTCGTCGCACGGTCTCAATGGGGAGCCCCGAGCGTCCGCCCGCGCTTCCGCGGAGGGCCGACTCGTCCACGTGCACCGTCACCTGGTAGTGATCCGGGGTGCCGGTCGCGTCCTTGGGTTCACCGGAGAGATAGTCCTTCGCCACCGCCACCAATGCATCGGCCCGCTGCGCCGTCCAACTCTCCTCCTTGAACTCGGGGCCCGCCATTGCCTCCGTTTCCATCGCTTTGTCCAGCGCCTTGTCCACCAGCTCTCCGGTCTCCAGCGGCAACTCCACCGTGAGCACCATCGTCCCGCGCGCCTCGTCCCGCCGCATCCACAGGGCCCGCCGCGCGTGCGCCCGCACGGCATCGTCCGTGGAGGCCACCGTGCCGCAACGCAGCTCCCGGCAGCGCTCCTCCACCCGGGCCGCCGTGGTCTTCAGCGCGAACGCCAGTAACTCTTCTTCATTCTCGGGCGTTGCCACCCGGGTCAGCGCCCGCACCTTGGAATAGGAGAGTTGGCCCTTGGCGAAGGCCATGGCAATTGCTGGCAGCGTCTTGATTGCGTGCGCCACCCGGACCCGCTCCCGCGCGGCACCCTTTGAGATGTCGCAGCGGTAATGCAGCCACTCCGCACAGCTCTCAAAGTTCCACTGGAGCCAGCCGGCGCGCTCGTCGAAACGGCGGATCAGCACCAGGAAGTCGTGCTCGATGACATTCTTTTGCCTGGCCAGGTTGAGGATGGCGCGGTCGAGTTCGTCGATGGAGGCGTGGCGGT
>CAZSKQ010000322.1:0-1385 GCA_964607425.1 uncultured Woeseiaceae bacterium | reverse complement strand
CGGCGCGCAACAGGAGGCATTCGATAGCAGCGGATAGCAATTCGGTTACGATCGGGATTCGCCGCGCCGCTTCCAAAGGCTGTCGATGAAGAAACTTTTTCCTTTTGCGCTACTGTTTGCTGCGCTACCCGCCTTCGCGCAGCCGGTGCCCGGTTCACTGGACGTGCTCTGGCACGCCGGCGCGCTTGACTGTGCCGCCTCGCCGCAAGATCCCCTGCAGGTCCACGCTTACGAACCGCGAACAATAATCCTGCGCCAGAATCCTTGCGCCCATTTCGAAGCGAACTTCATTTACCTGCTCATCGGCTCGGAGAAGGCCCTGCTGATCGATACCGGCGCCATCGGGGACCCGGCGCGGATGCCGCTGGCCGAGACCGTGCTGGCCCTGTTGCCGGATCAGGAAGGCTCCAGGTTCCCGTTGATCGTCACGCATTCCCACAGCCATAGCGACCATACCGCCGGTGATCCCCAGTTCGCCTCCGTCCCCTCGGTCGAGGTGGTGCCGGCGGATTTGCAAAGCGTCCGGGCGTTCTTTGGCCTGGATGAATGGCCGAACGGTAGCGCCAGGCTCGATCTTGGAGAACGGATTGTAGAGGTCATACCGGCACCCGGGCATCGATCCAATCATCTTCTTTTCTATGATGAGACAACGGGCCTGCTCTTCTCGGGAGATTTCCTGCTGCCAGGGCGGCTCCTTATCGATGACGCCGAGGCCTACCGTGAAAGCGCCGTGCGAGCCATCGATTTCCTCGACGACCGCCCGGTCACACACATCCTCGGCGGACATATCGAGTTGAACGCCGAAGGCGAGGCTTACCCGAGTGGATCACAACATCATCCGAACGAACGCCGGCTGGAGCTGACGAGGGAAGATCTGTTGGCTCTGCCGGGCGCTTTCGAAGCATTCAACGGCTTCTACGCCGCCTACCCGCACTACATCCTGGTCGACCCGGTGCACAACCTGGTGGCCGTGGCCGCGGCAGCGATGACCGTGTTGGTCCTGGTCGTATGGACTGTCAGGCGGTTGTGGCGGAGACGCCGCGTCGGCGACGTGAACATCCAGGATCGTGAAGCTGGCCTGATCCAATAGTGGGCAGCGCCCTTGTGACGTGAAGTCGACACGTTGACTTTGCCGCACTCCTGCAGTTGAAATCCCCGACCGGCTCAGTCCCTTGATGCGGACGGCACACCGGAAATGGCGGTACGGAGCACCGTGACGCCGGTTTCGGGGGAGCACGGTTAGCAGGACGGCTCACCGCGAAAAGGTGTAAACGTGGAGAACAACGACTTATAGCAGCATGCTATGAATGCGCTAGACTGCCACGTTCCGGTGCGGCAGCTCGTGCTCGGACGGACGCTGCACGCTGTCGCGATGTACGGGCGGT
>CAZSKQ010000321.1:0-1407 GCA_964607425.1 uncultured Woeseiaceae bacterium | reverse complement strand
GACCAACGCGCGCGCATGGCAAAGGCCTCAACCGTATACCGGGAACCGCCCGCAAAGCTCCAGCACCTGCCCCCGCACCCGCTGGCTCAAAACCTCGTTCCCGAGGTCATCCAGGATGTCACAGATCCACCCCGCCACCTGCCGCGTTTCGCCCATGCCGAAGCCGCGCGTCGTAATGGCCGGCGTGCCGAGCCGCAGCCCGCTGGTGACAAACGGGGAGCGCGGATCGCGCGGCACCGCGTTCTTGTTGACGGTGATGTTCGCCCGCCCGAGCGCGGCGTCCGCGTCTTTGCCCGTGATGTCGCGGTCGATGAGGGACAGCAGCAGCAGGTGGTTGTCGGTGCCGCCGGAAACGATGGAATAGCCCCGCTCGACGAAGGTCGCGGCCATCTCCCGCGCGTTATCGATGACTTTCCGCTGGTAAGTTTTGAACTCAGGCTGCAGGGCTTCCAGCAGCGCCACCGCCTTGGCGGCGATGACGTGCATCAGCGGACCGCCCTGCAGGCCGGGGAACACGAGGGAATTGAACTTCTTCGTGATCTCGTCGTTCTTCCGCGCAAGGATGAGGCCGCCGCGCGGGCCGCGCAGGGTTTTATGCGTGGTGGTCGTCACGACGTCGGCGACAGGCACCGGGTTCGGGTACAGGCCGGCGGCCACCAGGCCCGCGACGTGCGCCATGTCGACCATCAGCCAGGCGCCGACGCTGTCCGCGATGTCCCGGAACCGCTGCCAGTCGAGCACGCGTGAATAGGCGGAGAAGCCGGCAATGATCATCCGCGGCCGGTGCTCGCGCGCGAGCGCCTCTACCTGCTCGTAATCGAGCAGCCCCGTTTCGGCGATCACGCCGTATTGCACGGCATTGAACAGCTTGCCGGAAAAATTCACCTTCGCGCCGTGGGTCAGGTGCCCGCCGTCCGCGAGGCTCATGCCGAGGATGGTGTCGCCCGGCTCGAGCAGCGCGTGGCAGGCGGCCGCGTTCGCCTGGGAGCCGGAATGCGGCTGCACGTTGGCGAAGTCGGCGCCGAAGAGTTGCTTCGCCCGTTCGATGGCGAGTGTCTCCGCGATGTCCACGTACTCGCAGCCGCCATAGTAGCGCTTGCCGGGATAGCCTTCCGCGTACTTGTTGGTGAGCACCGACCCTTGCGCTTCCAGCACGCGCGGGCTTGCGTAATTTTCCGAGGCAATCAGCTCGATGTGCTCATCCTGGCGGCGCGTCTCGTCGGCGATAGCCTGGAACAGCTCGGTATCGAACTCCTCGATGGTCGGTGTCTCGAGATACATGGGGGTGGGGTCTCCTCGGCGGGGGCAAAGTGCGCCAATTGCACCCTACCCCGCCCCAGGAATCAACGCCGCCGCCTGATCGGGTCGGACTGACGGGATTGCGCCCGTCAGTCCTCCCACACCACC
>CAZSKQ010000320.1:0-1416 GCA_964607425.1 uncultured Woeseiaceae bacterium | reverse complement strand
GCGCGTCTCCGGGCGCTTGGCGGACGTGATCCACTGGATCCAGTCGCGGCGGGCAACCGGTGTGATGTCGGCCCATACCGCCTTCGCCTCCGGGGCGGCCGCGAGGGCCTTGCGCAGGTCCGCCGGAACCCGGGCCTCCGGTTCCTTGCCCACGGATGCGATCTCCAGCACGACGACGTCGCCCGGCTCCGCGCCCGCGGCTTCGCGCATCCGCCTGTTCACCTTGAGCCAGTGGCTGTTTTGGCCGTCCGGCTCGAGCGTGGCCTTGAACGAGTGGCCGTTCAGGGTGCCTTCGACCGTGGTCATGGCCCGCGTGGGCAGCTTTGCGCTCGCATCCGTCGGCAATACCAGGAAGGCCCAGGAGGCATTCGCGGGCTTCGCCGGCCGCAGGAGCCTGGCTTTGAAGCGGATTTTCGGGGTGGTTGTCATCACTCGTCGAGCGGAATCCGGAGTGCTTTGCAGGCTCACAAATCCGGAGGCATTTGTCTACCCGCCGGCGGCGATTCTCGTGGGCGTCCAGACGTGCTTGCGCCGCTCGATCCGGCCGGCTTCGTCTTCACGGCCGTAGCTCGTGGACTCCTCCGGCACATCGAGCCCGGTCATGCGCAGGTTGACGGTCGACCAGGTGCCTTCATCGTCCGAGAGGACCGCGGCGAGATACCCTCCGCATACCCGGCAGATGTAGAAGTCTGCCGTCCCCAGCGCAAAGCGATACTTGTGCGTGTTGCGCTCATCGGCAATCCGGATGAGGGCGGTTCCTTCCGGGTCGGACCAGTTCCTCGCCGCATGCATGCGGCAGAAACGGCAATCGCAGGCGCGCGCTCGAATTTCCGTCGGCGGCGTTCGAGTGGACAGCTCGAACGACAGGTTCTTGCAATGACAGGCTCCGGTGATGGTGTGAGTCATGGCAGGGACAGGGGCGAGCAGGAAACCCCGCGTCTACGGCCAGCGCGTGGCGTTTTTGGGAAAGCCCGGACGCTGCACCCGCACGACACAGAATCGTTGCCCGGTCGGCGCCTCCATGACCACCCAGCGTTCCAGGCGGTCGACCACTTTCGCACCCAGTCCCTCGAGGCGCGCGATCTCCGCGGGGATATCGTCGGTTTCGATGTCGATGTGGACCCTGCTCTCGTGCTCGACGCGCTGGAGCTCCACGATGGGCTCGTCCGGGGGCGTCTCCAGCATGTAGTAGTTGCCGCGAGTGGCGGGGTGATCGGGGTCTTTCGCGCGGCCCAAAGCCTCGGCCCAGAACGTGGCCGCGCCCTCGAGATCAGGCGTATTGCAGTCGATCAGCAGCGCGCAGAGCCGGGAATAGTGCATCGTTCCTTGCGTCCGGGAGGTTCGGGGTGAGGTACGCCTGGCGAGGCCGATTGTTTGTCAGTTTACGCCATCGGACGAATGGATGCTCGAGGCGCC
>CAZSKQ010000319.1:0-1417 GCA_964607425.1 uncultured Woeseiaceae bacterium | reverse complement strand
CCTCCTCGCAACGCGGGCCCCTCGCAGCCTACCCCGTCGGGCGCCTCGCATCGCCGGTAGTCCCGGCCACGATCCCATTCCGCTCCGGGTGCGTCACGCACGACCCGATATCGAAGCGATCCAGGTCCTCGTAGCGCACCTCCCGGAACGGCGGCAGCCCCGCATCCGCGATCACCGATTCCAGCCCCGCGCGCTCGTGGAATTCCCGGCCGTCGCGGTCGACCAGCACCGTGTTGGCGTACAGCGGCGCCAGCCGCCGGAACTCGGCGTCGATCAGCCGGAACCGCGCCACCATGTGCTCGACGTTCTCATGCGGGCGGCGGCGCTGGCGGATGTGTTTCTCGATCGTGTCCGTGCCCGACGTGAGCACGATGGTCCGGTCCGGCTTCCACCACTCGCCCACCGCCAGTACGCGGTGCAGTTGCTCGTGCGTCTCGCTCGGGTATTCCACGATGTGCGCCTCGAGCGTGATGCGCGCGCCCTCGAGGAGGATCACGCGGTCGGCCGCGTCGTGCACCGCCGCGCTGCGGTAGTTCGCATCGTAGAGCCATGCGAAGTAGGCGGTGACGCCGACGGCGTTGCGGCCCGCCTCGATGTCCGCGAGCACGCGCGCATCCCACACGCCCTTCTCCCCCTCGCCGTACGACCCGTGCTGGTACAGGTCGCCGAGCTGGCGCACGAGGGTGCTCTTGCCCACACCGGGACCACCGACGATGGCGACGCGCATGGGGGAATGATACAGTGCGGGGTGCGGGCTCCGCGATGTGGGAACATCCGGCGCACCGGCCGCCAACGTGAAGCGTATGTTTGCCGTAGTCTTCGCAGCGATGTTTCCGTCACCCGTCCGGTCGCTGCAAACACCCCCAGCTCCCCTGCCCGATGATGCCGTCCGCCCTGCGCGCCCTGCGCCGCCTGTCCTCCCTCGCGCTCCTCGCCGGATTCCTCGCGCCCGCCGTCGCGGCGGCGCAGGACCTCCCGCGCACCTGGCAGGAGGAGCAGGACTTCAAGTCCGGCCCGACGCCGTTCGAGCCCCTGATGAAGTTCTGGTACGACCTCGACCGCGGCAGCGACCTCGTCAGCATCACGCCGCTGACGCGCACGCTGCTGGGCCGCGAGTTCACGCTCGTGACCATCGCCAACCAGCCCGTGACCACGCCGCAGGACGCGCTGCGCTCGGGCAAGAGCATCGTGCTCATCGCCAACGCCGTGCATGGCGGCGAGACGGCCGGCAAGGAGGCGTCGCAGCTCGTCGCGCGCGAACTCGTGTACGGCGACCTCAAGGGCGTGCTCGACAGCACCATCGTGCTGATCATCCCCCTCATCAATCCCGACGGCGGTGAGGTGCGGCGGCGCACGAACGAGGAAGGGTTCGACATGAACCGCGACTACATCAAGCTCGAGTCGCAGGAAATCTACG
>CAZSKQ010000318.1:0-1439 GCA_964607425.1 uncultured Woeseiaceae bacterium | reverse complement strand
TGTACCAGCCGACGCTGCCGTACAGCGCGGGTATCAACGCCTTGCTGCGCTACGCACGCATCGGGCAGGGATCCCCGCCGCGTTGGTTCAGCCAGAACCGTATCCCCGGGCCCGGCAAGGCCTGGCAGCACGGTGCGATGACACGCTTCCTGGTGTGGAAAACCCGGGGGAACGCCGTTCCGCGGCCGGAGTACGCGCCGCTCGATGCTTGCGGCAAGGTGGCGGCACACCTGGCGGCGCTTGCCGCGCAGGGAACGCCGGCGCTGGTCAACTCCAATGCGTCCTCCGGCACCCGCGTGTGCCTGGCCGCGCAGCGCGCGGGCCTGGACATCGCGGGCACGGCGTTTCGGCTCGGCGGCGAGCCTCTCACGGACGCCCGGGTGCGCGTGATCACCGGGTCGGGCTGCCGGCCGCTCAGCATGTACGGCATGGGCGAGTGCGGCCGCATCGGACTGCCGTGCGGTAAGGGGGAAGCCAGCGACGATGTGCACGTGATGACCGACAAGCTGGGCGTCATCCGGCGGCCGGTCGAGAATCCGGGTTCACTGGTTCACATCAATGTTTTTACGACCCTGGATCCCTCCACGCCGAAACTGATGCTCAACGTCGAAAGCGACGACTACGCCGAATGGGTGGAGCGCGATTGCGGCTGCCTGCTGGGGACACTCGGCCTGCGGCGGCATATGCATACGATCCGCTCGCACGAGAAGCTGACGAGCGAAGGCCTGAACTTCCTCGGACACGACCTCATCCGGCTGGTAGAGGACGTGCTGCCGCGGCGCTTCGGCGGCGCGCCCACCGATTACCAGTTCGTGGAAGGCGAAGACGGGTCCACGGGGCTGCCCAGGGTGCAGCTCCTCGTCAGCCCGCGGGTGGGACCGGCGGATCCCGAACAGGTTGCGCGCACCGTGGTGCGGTTCCTGAACGGGATATCCGCGGGCGGGTCCTTCGGCGAGCGCTGGCGCGAGGGCCGTACCCTGGAAGTTCTCCGGCGCGAGCCCCTGGCCACCCGGGCCTCCAAGGTGCTCGCCTTGCACACGCTGCAGCCGAAAGCAGAGCACGCCGCGGGCAAGCGTCAAACCGGTTGACCGCGTCCCGCGCTATCCGGTTAGGTCACTGAGAAGGTGGGGCGGGGCGCCGCGCGACTTCGGACTTGACGATGCGGAATTTGCCGCTCGGCTCCGGTTCGAGCTCATCGACCAGCCGCACTGCCGGATCGATGCCCCGCAGCACGGCACGCAAGGCCCGGCGTATGCCCTCGCGTGAGCTGTCGTCGAACTCCCGTCCGGGCAGGACCCGCACCTCTATCGCGCCGGTTTCGCGCTGCACGATCTGGTAGCGCCGCATTCCCGGAATCCGCTCGATGGCACAGGTGAGATCGTAAGGGGTGATCTCCTCGCCGCCGGGCAGCCGGAAGTAGTCGACGTCGCGCCCGTGCA
>CAZSKQ010000317.1:0-1439 GCA_964607425.1 uncultured Woeseiaceae bacterium | reverse complement strand
AAATGTGTAAACCATGTGCTCGGAATAATCTGTTAGCTATCTGTCGATAAGCTCAAAAGGGTTAGCCGCACAGACGCGCTGGCCCTTTTTGCTTTTGCCGACATTCAGCTGTGGCATCCATTAATTTCTTCTCGCGCATGTCTGCGGGGCTCTGGCTTGTTCCGTTGACGTGCGTCCTTGCAGGCGTCGGTCTGTCGTTCGGCACGATTGCGATCGACAAGGCCTACGACTATGAGCTTATCCCGCCATCGATCAGCGGCGGCCCCGACGCAGCGTTGGAAATACTGGGAACGATCGCCGCTTCGATGGTGAGTCTTGCAGCACTTGTCCTGACAATCACGATGGTCGTCGTGCAACTCGCGATGGGCCAGTTCTCTCCGCGAATCGTCCAACGTATTCTGAAGGACAAGCCAAGTCAGCTCGCTATCGGGGTGTTCGTCGGGACGTTTGCTCACGCCATGCTCGCGCTGCGCGAAGTGCGGACCGAAGGTGAAGGCGTCGTACCGGGCCTCGCAGTAGTTGTCGCGTTTGCACTGGTCATCATCAGCATCATGGTGCTCGTGTGGTATGTAAATCACATCGGGCGCAAGCTCAGGGTCTCCGCGCTGATCGAGCTGGTCGGAGACGACACACGTAAACTGCTGGACAGGTTCTATCAACAGCCAGATGTAGCTCAGTCGCCAAAAGAAGCGACAATTTTGGCGCCCCAATCCGGGGTGATCATCGAGATCGATCACCAGGCGCTCGTTGGAATTGCCGAAGCCGCTGATTGCGTGCTGGCGCTCAAGCCCGCTGTGGGAGATTTCATTCCCGCAGGTGCGCCATTATTCGAGATCGAGGGCGCGGGTGAACGGGTCGACGCCGATGCCGCGTTGCATGCTCTCAAGTTCGGCCTCGAGAGGACCCTCGACCAGGACGTCGCGTACGGCTTGCGAATGCTCGTCGACATCGCGGAGCGCTCGCTCTCTGACAGTCCTTTTCTCGATCCAACGACCGCAGTGCAAGCGATCGATCGGCTGCACGACTGCCTGCGCCAGCTTGCTCCCCGTCCGTTTCCCGACGGCCGATACAGCGACACGAAGGGCAAAGTGCGGTTGATAACCCACGCGATGGCCTGGGAAGATTACGTTGCACCTTGCAATGAACGAAATACGGTTGGCGGGCGCGGGATCGCCGCAAATCGCACGCCGGCTGCGCGCAGCCCTGGAAGACTTGTTGACGGTTGCGCCGCCAGAACGTCGGCGTGTCCTGAAGGAGCAACTTGATTTGTTGCAGTCGGGTGTAGACAGCGCGATGAGCGAAGACAGCGACCGCGCCTACGCCGGGCACGGTGATTTCAGCGGTTGATACTGCGCTGGTCCCGGTCGGGGCGCGCTGTCGGCCGCCTATTCCAGCGCCTCGATGCCAAACGGGCCGCAGCGTGCGAGATCGGAGATACT
>CAZSKQ010000316.1:0-1439 GCA_964607425.1 uncultured Woeseiaceae bacterium | reverse complement strand
CGGTTGCTCGGAATATCTTCGGGTGAGAAGCCGCTTCGGTAGTCGTTACCCCATTCCGTAGCCATTGAGCATTCAGGACTTGCCTCCCCCCGCGAGGGCGATGGTGCTACCGGGGAATTTGCCTGCCACGACTTCATCGATAGCACCTTCGAGCTTTACGCTGTCGGCGCCCGCGGCGATCAAGCGACGGGCGTTCGATAGTGCCGTGGCCGGGTCCTTGTCGGCCTCATAGGGCAGATCGGCGATGATATGGGTTCCCGGCGCGCCGACGCACGGCCCCAACGTGATAAGTCATGTGATCGATGGTGACCTGGCGAGTACTGTCGAAGCCCATTTCCACCATACCAACGGTATCGCCGGCGAGAATCGCCGGAATCGATGCCCGCTCTAACGCCCGAGCTACGGGGCAGGTGTACGCGGTCAACATGGCGATGGGCGTCCGGCCCTTCATCGCAAGGAAATCATGAGTATTTTTTTTCATCGTTCGATGCACGAAGTGTTATTGCCAACCCTATTACCCATTGTTGGAGCGGCGTAAGCATGAGGCTGCCTGGATCGGTGTATCAATGTCATCCGACTAATCCTTAACGGCGCTCCCTGAGCGTCGTTCCTCAACCGGATCGCGCGGCAGCTCCCGGCGGTAAACATCGCGCACGATGTCAGCAATTTTTTGGGTTACCAGAGGATTGCGGGCGTTTTCGACATACAGGTTGATTCGGAATCGAGGCAGTTCTGGCAAGAGCCCTCCAGGCACTATCGTGCATTACCGAACCGCTCGATTTCCCCGGTATCGTTCCCAAAAATTTGCCGTCTGACCTGTTCCATCCTCTCCCTGAGTTCGGGCGGATACTCTCCTGTCAGTATTCTATGGCACTCATTCTCCATCCAATACTCGAACTCAGCCGGATTCTCTTCCGAAATCTCCACACCGGTTTGAGGGATAAAGGTGTTTATACCGCTCGCGACATTGTTGTTCACATAGTCGACTACTTTCGACCGTCCGGAATCGGACAGTCGTGAAACAATGTGCCTTAGATGCCTCTCAAGTCTGGCCTCGGAATTCGCATAGATCCTCGTCACTTGCCTGGCAACATCCTTCGCGGGCATCGATCCGCGGCGGGTGCACAGGTCTACCAGTTCCCTGTCAGTCGTGTTCTGATTTGATACGTGAAACGCGTCAAGAGTGGTCGATGCATAGGTGAGAATGGCATGGTCTGTCGGGCTTATTTCTTGAACAAGCGCGGGACCGAATAGCGCTCCATAGTTGTTAATAAACATGTGGTACTTGATTGTGTACGGTACGCTATTCGGATCAGTACTCCCAGAGACCCATGTTCCCTTTGCTTCTCTGTAACGTATATTGAGCGACGAATCGTCGGCCATTGCAATTCCACTCCCGAAGATTCCCAATTGCGCCAAAACGACAGCCAGTCGAATGA
>CAZSKQ010000315.1:0-1452 GCA_964607425.1 uncultured Woeseiaceae bacterium | reverse complement strand
CGTTGGAGAGGAGCGTCCAGGGCGTGGTGGTCCAGACGATGATCCGCCGGCGGAGCGAGTTCCCCGCCCCCGCATCGCCCCGGTTGTCGTCTGCCGCCTGCCGTCTGCCGTCTGCCGTCTGGCGCTCGACCACGTCGAGCGCCACATACACCGACGGATCCTCCACGTCCTCGTATCCCTGCGCGACCTCATGCGACGACAGCGTCGTCCCGCAGCGCGGACAGTACGGCAGGATCTTGTGGCCGAGATACAGCAGGCCCTTCGCGTGCAGCGTCTTGAGCGCCCACCACACGCTTTCCACATACTCGTTGGAATACGTGACGTACGGATCCGAATAGTCGAGCCAGTACGCCATGCGTGCACTCAGCCGCTCCCACTCGGCCTTGTACTTCCACACGCTCTCGCGGCAGAGTCGGTTGAATTCGGCGACGCCGATCCGCTCGATATCCTGCTTGCCCGAGATGCCGAGCGCCTTCTCGACCTCGATCTCCACCGGCAGCCCGTGCGTGTCCCAGCCCGCCTTGCGCGGCACATGACGGCCCCGCATCGCGCGATGCCGGCAGAAGAGGTCCTTCACGGTGCGCGCGAGCACGTGATGGATGCCGGGCCGTCCGTTCGCCGTCGGTGGGCCCTCGAAGAACACCCACGGCTCGGCGTCCGCGTGCTGCGCCTGCACGGCCTCGAAGACGCCGTCGCGCGTCCAGCGCGCGGCGACCTCGCGCTCCAGCGCGTCGACCGTGAGGTCGGGCCCGAACGTGCGATAGCGCACGGCAGGTTCCGTCGGTGCGCTCATGGCCGCTCCAGCGCCCCGATCGACCGCGTCACGCGCTTGATCCGCCGGGTGGAGTGGACGCGGGGTCGATGACGGCCGGCGGCGGAGCCTTCTCCGCCGCGACCGCCTCGGCCAGGTGCCGCTCGGCGAGGATGCGCAACTGCGCGAGATACGTGCGGCGCGCGCGGTCGAGGCGCTCGATCTCCTGCTTCAGGGCGACGACCTGGTTGCGCGCGCCCTCGGCGATCTGCTCGGCGTCCACGTGCGCCTGCCGGATGATGAGGTCGGCCTCCTGCGACGCCTGCGCCTTCATGTCACCGCGCAACTGCTGCGCGCTGACGAGCGCTTCGTTCAGCGCCTTGTCGCGCTCACGGAAGGCGCGCAGTTGCTCGTGGAACCCGCGCGCCTTGGCGTCGAGGTCCTGGTTCACGCGCGAGAGGCGCTCGAGCTCGTCGGCGACCTGCTCACGGAACTGGTCCACCCGCGCGCGGTCGTACCCACGCAGCGACGACCCGAAGTCGTAGCGCCGCACATCGACCGCGGTGAGATGAAACGCGTCTTCTGTGCCCACTCTCAGCTCCTTTCCCCAAAGAGGACCGTCCCGATCCGAACCATCGTCGCGCCTTCCTCCACCGCGACCTCGAAGTCGCCCGACATGCCCATCGACAACTCGTCGGCGG
>CAZSKQ010000314.1:0-1480 GCA_964607425.1 uncultured Woeseiaceae bacterium | reverse complement strand
GGGGCGGCGGTGTCGACGAGGCGGTGGGTGGCGAGCCAGAGGGCGGCAATCACGGCGCCGGCGAGGAAGACGTCGGCGGGGCGGCCGGATTCGAGGAGGCGGCCGCCCATGAGGCCGCCGGCGAAGATGCCGAGGAACTGGGCACTGGAGAAGACCCCCAGGGACGCGCCGCGCACGTCTTCGGCGGCGAGGATCGAGAGGCGCGCCGGGAGGCCTGCCTCGAGGAAGCCGAAGCCGGCGAAGAACAGGGCCAGGCCGGCAACCACCGGCACGAGCGCGAAGCCGCCGAAAGCGAGCAGCAGCTGGCCGAGCAGCAGCAGCAGCACGGCGATCGCGAAGCTCGACGTCTTGCCGCGGCGACCGTCGGCCAGGATCAGCGGGACCGCTCCGATGAGCGACAGCAGTAGCGCGCCCGTGTAGATCTTCCAGTGCACGCCGAGCGGCAACGCCAGCTCCGCGCTCAAAAGCAGCGGCAGGGCGACGAAGCTCGCGGTGAGCAGGGCGTGCAGCAGGAAAATGTAGACATCCAGCCGCAGCAGCGCCGGCCGGAACGCGGCCCTGATCGATGTCGCCGCGCGCGGCTGCCGGGGAGGGGCAACCGTCGGCGGCAGGATGAGCAGCATGAGCGCTCCCGCTCCGGCCAGCGCCGCGGCCAGCCAGAACAGGGCGCGCACGCCGGCAGCGCCGGCGACCGCGGGGCCGGCCACGAGCGCGAGCAGGAACGAGGCGCCGATCCCCACCCCGAACAGCGCCATCGTGCGCGTGCGCACCTCGGGCCGCGTGTAGTCGGCGAGCATCGCCGTCAAGGTCGCGGAGACGGCGCCCGCGCCTTGCAGCAGGCGCCCGGCGATCACGCCGTAAATGCCCTCGCTCAGTCCCGCCAGCACGCTGCCGGCGGCAAACAGCGCCAGTCCGAACAGGATGACGGGGATGCGGCCGATGCGGTCGGACAGGGCGCCCAGCGGCAGCTGGAGCAGCGCCTGGGTGAGGCCGTATCCCCCGACCGCGACGCCCACCAGGAGCGGCGTCGCACCGGGCAGGCCGCCGGCGAAGAGCGACATCACGGGCAGCAGCGCGAACAGCCCAAAGAGCCGCAGCATCGAGACCGAGGCGATGACGCCGGTGGCGCGCCGCTCTTCGGGTCGCATCGCTACTGTTGGTTCACGGGATTGCTGCTTCATGAGGACGTTGTTATCGGGGCGATGCGCCCCAATGAAGAGGCCACCCGCCCGCCTTTGCGCCGCGTCCGAGCGGCGGCGTATATTAGCAGGTTGGCCGGCGCTCATTCCCAACTCATGAAAACCATCGACATTCGCGGCGCGCGCACGCACAACCTCGCCAACATCGATCTGAGCCTGCCGCGTGACAAGCTCATCGTATTCACCGGGCTCTCGGGCTCCGGCAAGTCGTCGCTCGCGTTCGACACGATCTACGCCGAAGGCCAGCGCCGCTATGTCGAGTCGCTGTCGGCCTACGCGCG
>CAZSKQ010000313.1:0-1497 GCA_964607425.1 uncultured Woeseiaceae bacterium | reverse complement strand
CTCCCGGGACAGCCGGTCTGCCACGCGGCGGATTTCGGGACCCTCAGGCATGCCCTGTTTTCAAGTTCATATCGCGCACCGGCGCGATGTCATTCGCGCCCCGGCGGGTCCGATGCCGCCCTTGACGCCGCAGGTCGTGAACGGGATTATTGTTGCCGCTTCCGATGCACGTCGCGGTCGTCCGCGCGGCTTCCCGCACGATCACAATTTCAGCTTTCTCACCTCTACAGCCAACCATTCAGGCACTTCCCATAAAATACGGGCGCGACAAGGCAGAGCTATCCAAGGCTATCAGTAAGCTGTACAGAGACGAGAACGTCCATCCCTTTAAGGGATGTGTTCCGCTGGCCCTGCAAGCGCCACTCTTTGTCGGACTGATATGGGTAATCATGAGCTCAGCGGAATTGCAAGGTGCTCCATTCTTCCTTTGGATGACGGACGTTGGCGCCCCGGACCCTCTGTTCATACTGCCAGTCATCGTGTGCGGCTTCATAATGCTCTTGCAAAAGCTAAGTGCTGGCTCAGCGGATCGTGGCGCAACATTCATGATGTACCTGGTGGCGCTCCTGATGCTCTCATTTTTCGCTTTCTTGCCAGTGAGCGTGAATCTCTTCATTTTAACGAATATATGTTTTGGCATTTGGCAGCAGGCAATGGGCAATCGAGCTTTTCGGAATGAGACTCGAAGCATCGCTTGAGCAAACTGCGATCCGGCACCAAACAATGAATTTCGCAAAGCGACTTCTCAGTTTTTTTTCGCTCAAGGACATCTTTGTTCAGGAACTGCGGAGCCAATGGGGGCGCGCTACAGACGTATACCACGACCCGAACGAGACGGAGTTGCTCTTCAATTTGACCGAGCGTGATACTGATACCAATACCGTGGATCGCGCGACCTGGAACGACCTTGATATGGATGTTCTCTTTGCGCGAATTGACGCCAATGTTACGCCCATCGGCCGGCAATATTTGTACCGGAAACTCAGAACGTTAGGCCAGGATGTAGAAGGACTTCAAGCTGACTATCAGGCCGCTGAGCATCTTGCAAAGGAGCGCCGGCTCAGAGAGAAAATTCAACTGGAAATGTACAGCTTGCGTCGGCCAGGCGCTTCCGCGGTGACTGGTTTGTTATTCGACAGTCCACCGGAAGGACGCTTTCCACGCAAGGTAGCCTACACCCTGGCAGGGGCATCAGTACTGACGATCGCCATCGCAGTTGTTCAACCTACCCTTATTTGGCTGCCCCTGGTTTCTTTCGCTGTCAACTTCTTTTTTACGGAACGCTACTCGTACGAGATTAGCAACTTTTCGTCAGGCTTTGTGCAACTGAAGAAAATGCTCCGATGCGCACACCAACTTTCGCAGATAGAGGAGGGAGCGCGAGTAGAGCAACTAGAGCTTCTTAAAGCGCACGGCCATCGAATCAGGAAGCTGCGGGCCAGTTTCCGGCTGACAGGGTTTGACGGGTTGGGCTCGATCTCTCCAATGGCTCAGACC
>CAZSKQ010000312.1:0-1511 GCA_964607425.1 uncultured Woeseiaceae bacterium | reverse complement strand
CGGGCTGCAGGGCCAGGTCGTCTACGACGGCACGGAATACATCGAGAGCTCGGTCGACGAGGTGATCGCGACAGTGGCCGAGGCGGGACTCATCGTTGTCGCCGTCATCTTCCTGTTTTTGGGCTCGCTGCGCGCGGTGGCCATTCCCGTGATCACGATTCCGCTCTCCCTGATCGGCGCCATGTTCGTGATGCTGGCATTGGGATATTCCATCAACGTGCTGACGCTGCTCGCGATGGTGCTCGCGATCGGGCTGGTCGTCGACGATGCCATTGTCGTCGTGGAAAACATCCACCGGCATATCGAGGAAGGCCTGACTCCGTTCGATGCGGCGCTGAAAGGCGCGCGCGAGATAGCGGGGCCGGTGGTCGCCATGTCGTTGACGCTCGCCGCGGTGTATGCGCCTATCGGCTTTCTCGGCGGGCTCACCGGCAACCTGTTCCAGGAATTCGCGTTTACCCTGGCGGCGGCCGTCCTCATCTCGGGGCTCATTGCGCTGACGCTGTCGCCGATGATGTGCTCCAAGCTCCTGCAGCCGATCGAGCAGCAAGGCAGGCTCGCGCAAAAGCTGGACCGCGCGTTCGACCGCCTGCAGGCCTCCTACCAGCGTCGGCTGCACGGGGCACTCGATACGCGGCCGGTCGTGCTCGTGGTGGCGGCGACGGTTCTTGTGAGCTGCTTTTTCCTCTACGACAGCGCCCAGCAGGAGCTGGCGCCGATGGAGGACCAGGGGTTCGTGTTCATCTCCGCAACCGGTCCGCAGAACGCAACGCACGACTACATGCAGGTGTATGCGCGCGAGATCGACTCGGCACTGAAGAGCTTTCCCGAGATGGAAGCCTATTTCATGATCAATGGCATGGGCACCGTCAACAACCTCATCGCCGGCATGATCCTCGAGCCCTGGGACCAGCGCGAGCGGTCGCAGATCGAGCTGCAGCCGATCGTGCAGGAGAAACTGTCGCAGATTGCGGGCCTTGAAGCCGTGGCGATCAACTTTCCCTCGCTGCCCGGCTCCTCCGGGCTGCCGGTGGAATTCGTGATCAACACGACGGAGTCGTATGCCGAGCTTTACGGGTACACGCAGGAGTTACTGGAGGCGGCGCAGGCCAGCGGCTTGTTCATCTTCGTCGACACGAACCTCACGTTCGACCAGCCGCAGTTGCGGGTGCAGGTGAACCGCAACAAGGCCGCGGAGCTTGGCATTGACATGGCGGACATCGGCCGGTCGCTGGCGACGCTGCTTGGAGGCGGGTTTATTAATCGCTTCAATCTACAGGGTCGCGCGTACGAGGTGATACCGCAGGTCGAGGATCGCTTCCGGCGCGACGGCAGCCAGCTGAATCAATACTACATCCGCGCGGAAGGCGACCAGATGGTACCGCTGTCGACAATCGTGCAACTGACTCACGACGTGCAGCCGAACCGCCTGACCCAGTTCCAGCAGCTCAACTCGGCGAATATACAGGGCGTGATGATACCGGGAGTGACGTTGGGTGACGCGCTGGGCT
>CAZSKQ010000311.1:0-1515 GCA_964607425.1 uncultured Woeseiaceae bacterium | reverse complement strand
TCTCTCCGGGCGCGCAATATCCAGTTGGTACAGGCTGGCTAGATTGTACCTGTGCTATTGCCTGTCAGAGGTCGCCGCGTAGGCAGCCTCGTTCATGACAATCCGTACCATGCACCACGGCCTGCGCCGTGCTGCTCCAGATGCCCGGCCTTGGCCAGCGCTTTCAGATGATCTTTGATCGTGTTGCGGTTTGCACCTGTCGTTTTCGATGCCTCGGCCACGGTCACGCGTCCGCGTTCGCGACAGAGTTCCAGGATCTGCACCGAAAGTTCGGGCAGGTCGCCGAGGATCAGCCGCTCGCGCTCGATCTTCTTTTCAAGCCGCGCTTTTTGCTGCTGCAGCGCGCGCAGGAAGAAGGTAAGCCACGGCTGCCAGTCGGGCGCTTCCTTGCGCAGCGTGCCCTGGCTCTGGCGCAGGCTTAGATAGTAGGCGTCCTTGCTCTGCTCAATCACGCTTTCCAGCGAACTGTAAGGGACATACTCATAGCCTGCGCGTAGCAGGAGCAGGGTTGTCAGAATACGCGAAAGTCGCCCGTTGCCGTCCTGAAACGGGTGGATGGCCAGAAACACAACAACAAAGACCGCAATGACGATCAGCTTGTGCAGATCGCCGCTTTCAAGGTTTTCTCCCGCCCATTCTACGAGTTCTGTCGTCAGGCGCGGTGTGTCAAACGGACTTGCCGTTTCAAAGACAATGCCGATGCTCTGACCGTCCGGACCGAAGGCCTCGACATGATTACTGTGCGTCTTGTATGCGCCACGATGACGCTCGTCCTTTGACGAGTATTGCAGCAGGTCGCGGTGCAGTTGCTTGATATGGTTTTCGGTCAGCGCGATCTCCTTGAAGTTCGCAAATACCGTTTCCATCGCCTCGGCATACCCGATGACTTCCTCTTCGTCCCGCGAGGCGAACGCCTTGACCTCAAGGCCGGTCAGCAGCGCCTCGACTTCCCTGTCCGAGAGTTTTGCGCCCTCGATCCGGGTCGAGGAGCCGATGCTTTCGATGGTCGCAACGCGGCGCAGCGCGGTCAGCCGCTCGGGGGAAATCCGGCCGATCGCTGTCCACGCCCCCTTGAATTCGTCTATTTCCGCGATCAGTTTCAGGATCGCCGGAGTGATCGTTATCGTTCCTGTTCGGATGCCGCCATCCATTTTCACCTCCATTTCCATCCATTATAGGATGACAGAGCCCCATCCATTAGTCCATCCATTTCCATACAATATCTGTCTAGTCGGCAAAAATGGGCATGGCGTTCGGGGGAGGGAGGGCCTGATCGATTCAGTTGGCACCTATGTCGTGTGCTATCGCCGCTCGCGCTAGTCTGACGGAACAGTCGGTTACTTATGCAATGTGCCGAAAATGTAGCACAGTAGCTGCACAGTAAGTCCATGACTTTGTTATTAAAAATAGTGTTCGGTGCTGCTGGCTTCGAACCAGGTGGTCGGGAGTTCGAGTCTCTCCGGGCGCGCCATCTCATTTTGGGTGCATTCCGGTCACATGGTTTTAGACCGTTCC
>CAZSKQ010000310.1:0-1515 GCA_964607425.1 uncultured Woeseiaceae bacterium | reverse complement strand
GCAGCCCCGCGTACCACACCCCGCACAAACAGCAGCATCCCCCCAGTCACGGCACCGCCACCCCCGGCCGCAGCCCCGCGTTCCACACCCCGCACAAACAGCAGCATTCCCCCCAGTCACGGCACCACAACCCTCCGCCGCAGCTACCGCGTAACGCGCCCCCGTCAAAACATGTGCACCCCGTCACAGTTTCACCGAAACCCCTAAAGCCCCGCCCCCAAACACCGATAACCCCCGTACACGGCAGCCCCGATCACGATTCGACGGCCGCCGCGACAGTTCCGGCGGCAGCAGCAGACCGGGTGTTCTTTTTCCAGGAGTAAACGACAATGGCTCTTACGATCAACACGAACGTTGCCTCGCTCAACGCGCAGCGCAACCTGAGTCGTTCGCAGGGCATGCTGGACCAGTCGCTGCAAAGACTGTCCACGGGCCTCAGAATCAACAGCGCGAAGGACGACGCGGCAGGTCTCGCGATCGCGCAGCGCTTCACCACGCAGATCCGCGGTCTCGACCAGGCGGTGCGCAATGCCAGCGACGGCATCTCGCTCGCGCAGACGACGGAAAGCGCGCTGGCGGAGCTGACCAACAACCTGCAGCGCATCCGCGAGCTGGCGGTGCAGTCGGCCAACGCCTCGAACTCGGCTTCCGACCGGCAGGCGCTGAACGACGAGGTGCAGCAGCGCATCGCGGAAATCGACCGCATCGCGAAGCAGACCAACTTCAACGGCGCGAAGGTGCTGGACGGGTCCTTTGACACGGCCGTGTTCCAGGTTGGCGCCAACGTCGGCGAGACGATCTCCGTCAGCCTGGATACGGACGTTACCGCCTCCGCCGTCGGTACGGTCAATACCAATACCGGCGCCGCCTTCAGCATGGCGGATGCGACCGAAGCGAACTTCGTGAACGTGACGTTCGACAACGCGGACGGCGTCGAGATCGGAAGCGTGAACGTGGCGGCCGGCTCCTCCGTGCAGGAAGCGGCCGACGCGATCAATAACGCCAACATCGACGGCGTTTCGGCGTTCGTGAACGACTCCGGCCAGATCCAGGTCCTGTCGGAAGTCGGCGCCGTGACGATGGCGGAGACCGTGGCCGCCGGTGCCAATACGCTCGGACTCGACGCCGTGGTTACGGCCGACGAAACGGTCGGCGCTACGACCACCCTCGGGGGCGTGAGCATTGCGACCGTGGCCGGCTCGAACTTCGCCATTGCGCGCGTCGATTCGGCGATGAACGTGGTGAACGGCCTGCGCGGCACACTGGGTGCCATCCAGAACCGCTTCGAATCCACCATCGTCAACCTGCAGACCGTGAGCGAGAACCTCGCGGCCTCGCGGGGCCGCATCCAGGACGCGGATTTCGCGGCCGAGACCGCGGCGCTGACGAAGGCGCAGGTGCTGCAACAGGCCGGCGTCTCGGTGCTCTCGCAAGCCAACGCCCAGCCGCAGCTCGCGCTGAGCCTGCTGCAGTAAGGAACGGCAAGCTCCGGCCGGCGGCAGGAGCCGCCGTGCC
>CAZSKQ010000309.1:0-1528 GCA_964607425.1 uncultured Woeseiaceae bacterium | reverse complement strand
AGCGCGCACCGCGCGCCATAACACCCTCAGGCGAGCAGCGGCACCATCAGCAGCGCGACGATGTTGATGATCTTGATCAGCGGGTTGATGGCGGGACCGGCGGTGTCCTTGTACGGATCGCCCACGGTGTCGCCGGTAACGGCGGCCTTGTGGGCCTCGGAGCCCTTGCCGCCGACGTTGCCGTCCTCGATGTACTTCTTCGCGTTGTCCCAGGCACCGCCCCCGGTGGTCATCGAAATCGCCACGAACAAGCCGGTGACGATGGTGCCGAGCAGCACTCCGCCCAGTGCCTTCGGCCCGAGCAAAAGCCCCACGGCGAGCGGCACCAGGATCGGCAGGAGCGACGGTACGATCATCTCCTTGATCGCGGCCTTGGTCAGCAGGTCGACCGCGCGGCTGTAATCCGGCTTGGCGGTGCCTTCCATGATGCCCTTGATCTCACGGAACTGCCGGCGCACTTCGTTGACGACCGCACCCGCGGCTCGGCCGACGGCCTCCATGGCCATGGCGCCGAAGAGGTACGGTACGAGCCCGCCGATGAACAGGCCGATGATGACCAGGTGGTCCGACAGGTCGAAGCTGACGCTGATATTCGCGCCCTCGAGCGCGTGGGTGTAGTCCGCAAACAGCACCAGCGCGGCGAGGCCGGCAGAGCCGATGGCATAACCCTTCGTGACCGCCTTGGTCGTGTTGCCGACCGCGTCGAGCTGGTCCGTGATGTTGCGGACCTCGGACGGGAGCTCGGACATTTCCGCAATCCCGCCGGCGTTGTCGGTGATCGGGCCGAACGCGTCCAGCGCAACCACGACACCCGTCATCGAGAGCATCGTCGTCGCGGCAATGGCGATGTTGTAAAGGCCGGCGAGCGTGTTGCCCTCCGGTGCCAGGGCGAAGGCGCCCCAGATGCTCGCGCAAACCGCCAGCACCGGCAGGGCGGTCGCCTTCATCGAGATACCCAGGCCGGCAATGATGTTGGTGGCATCGCCCGTCGCCGACGCGTTGGCAATCGTCCTCACCGGCTTGTACTCGGTGCCCGTGTAGTACTCGGTGATCACGACCATGGCCGCGGTGAGCGCGAGGCCGATCAGGGCGGAGCCGTAGATCCCGCCGACGTTGCCGCTGTCGCCCATCATCAGGTCGGTAATGAACCAGAAGGCGATCGCCGCGAGGATGCCCGCAACGATCATGCCCTTGTACAGGGCGCCCATGATCTTGCCGCCTTCCTTCGCGCTGACGAAGTACATGCCGATGATCGAGGCCACGATGGAGACGGCGCCCAGCACCAGCGGGTAGGTGATGGCCGCGCCGCCGAAGCTCGCGGCGAGCAGGCTGCCGAGCAGCATGGTGGCGATGATCGTGACGGCGTAGGTCTCGAACAGATCCGCGGCCATGCCGGCGCAGTCACCCACGTTGTCGCCGACGTTGTCGGCAATCACGCCCGGGTTGCGGGGGTCGTCCTCGGGGATGCCGGCTTCGACCTTGCCCACCAGGTCGGCGCCGACGTCGGCGCCCTTGGTGAAGATGCCGC
>CAZSKQ010000308.1:0-1531 GCA_964607425.1 uncultured Woeseiaceae bacterium | reverse complement strand
TGCTCGGCGGCGTGACCACGGTACTGCAGGGCGGGAAGTTCGGGCATGGATTCCGGGCGGCGGGGCTCAGTTCGCTTACCGGAGGCTTGGCGGGCAAGATCTCGCAGAAGCTCCAGTTCGGAAAGGTGGGGCAAGCTATCTCCAGAATGGTTGCCGCGGGCACGACTTCCGAGTTGACGGGCGGAAAATTTGCGAATGGCGCAGTCTCGGCCGCATTCCAGCTTGTGGCGAGCAACATCGGGTCGGCAGTATCTAGACAAGCATTCACTGCAGTGGCAGACGTCGATGACATCAGCGTAGATGCGGCGCGAAAGATTTTTAATGAGGTCGTGGCGGCAGCCGAGTCTCTGGGTGAGGATGTTTCTGATATCCATTTTGATGAGGGGTTTGGTGTCAAGTTGGCGAACGGCGAGTACAAGAGTTTTGAGAATCTTGCCCTTGCCAGGATGGCAATTGCTGCTCATGGCGGGGGCTTCGTCGGCGGATATTATTATAATGGAGAAATAACTATCTATCGCAATGCGTTTTCGAGCAAAATCTTGTCGATTACTTTAGGTCCAAAGGGGCATCCGGAGGAGAGACTTGTCAACTACGATAGGGGATTTGAGTCTGGGTTGTTCACATTAGGCCATGAGTTGGGTCATCGATACTATCCCCGCGGCACGGAGCAACGCGCCAACTTTTACGGCACTCAAATAGTTGATGAGTATTGTAAGGACAGTTCAAAATGCTGATGTGCAGACTAGCCGTAAGCCTCGGGTGTGGTATTTGGTTGTTGATCTCTGCATGTGTGAGTGCCAACCCGTCAGAGATATTACAAGGTGAGCACGTCGAGACTGTAGAGGGACTGGCCGAGCATGGTTTGTTCGTCGGCCTCTACAACTCCGAATGGAAGCTGAACGACTTGGACATACTGCTATGCTATAGACCGGGAGTGGCTGTTGAGAAGGTGGCTGTCGCCGTGAGGCTAGCTCGCAGTGACGCGCTCGTATTCACATCATCAGAGCTACCGCTGTCGACAGACGACGAAGGCTACTTTCGGTTTGCGTTCGTAGTTGGAAGAAAGTTCATTGACGATTCGGACCTGGCCTTGTTCAATCTCGCTAGTGAGGAGGGCGGTAACGAGAAAGCAGTAACTGGAGCCACGATAGTTCCTCTGTCCATTATTGTCGCAGGGGCAAAGCGCTATGACGAGTCGGCATGGCTTCTTAACTGCTCTCAGGTTGCTCCTGACGGCTGACACGTGCTCATCCACAAAGCAAGGTATCGCCCGAATGATCGCCCCTGGCAAGATTCCCTAATTGACGGAGTTAATGTCACGTCTGGTGTGCGGGCTCGGTAACAACGCTAGTTCGTGGATTGAATCACCCCAGGTTGGTTCAGCCCGCTACATCGGCTCGGTAGAGATCATCTTTCACCCGGACGGGACGTAGGAGCAAGCGCTACCTTGCCGGGGTGGCGGCAGACCTGATCGCCTTCGACCACAGCCTCACCACCCGCGGTTACACCGGGCACGAGATGCTGGACGAGG
>CAZSKQ010000307.1:0-1534 GCA_964607425.1 uncultured Woeseiaceae bacterium | reverse complement strand
TTTTGCCATTGGCGGCGACTCGATCCGCTCGATCTCGCTGATCGCCGATGCCAGGAACCTGGGGCTCCAATTCGCGATCAAGGACCTGTTCGGGAACCCGACGATCCGCTCGCTGGCTCCCCTGGTGAAAGAGCACTCTGATGCCGGAGGGACAGCAACAGGAATCGAGCCGTTTGCGCTGCTGGACGATGACGAGCGGGCAAGGCTGCCCGTGGAGCTTGGCGGTGTCGCCGTCGAAGACGCCTACCCGATGTCCATGCTGCAGCACGGAATGGTGTTTCACGCGCTGCAAGACGCCGAATCGAGCGTTTATCACTGCGTGATTACCTTCCATGCGCGGGCGCGCTGGGATCCCGCACGGTTTGATCGTGCACTACGGTGTGTGATCAACCGGCACCCGATACTTCGCACCGTGTTCCGGCTTGACGGACCGCGGCCACTCCAGCTCGTGCTTGCGGCGCGGGAGCCAGAGTTCGAGTTCGTCGACCTGAGAGCCTTGCCGGTCCTGTCGGAGAAAATCGATGCGGTCAAGGCCTGGGTGGATTCCGAGAGGGCACGCGGTATCGATCTTTCGTCTCCCTGGAGGGCACGAGTATTCGTTGTTTCGGATGAAGCCGTCGAATTAGGGCTGAGTTTTCATCACGCGCTATGGGACGGCTGGAGCGATGCAAACCTCGCGGCGGAACTCTTTGCGGTGTATGCCGAACTCGAGACGCAGGAGGAACCAGCCAGCCGCCCGCCGTCTCCGGGGTATAACGAGTTCATTGCGCTCGAGCAGGCAGCCATCGCCAACCCTGATTTCGAGCAGCATTGGCTGGCGGTTTTGCAGGACGCGAAGCTTCCCTGGTGGGCCGGCCGACCCAAGGAAAAAAGCGTCCGTATCACCTGCGAGGTCAGCGACGACGTCGAGCGAGCAATCGGCCGGCTCGCGGAACGGTTCCGTGTCCAGGAGAAAAGTGCCTGGTGTGCCGTGTACATGGTAATGCTCGGCCTGCTCGACGGCTCGGACGACGTAACCGGTTCCGTCGTGACTCACGGGCGCCCCGAGATTGAGGGGGCCGAAAAGACGATTGGCCTGTTCCTGAACTCGTTGCCCGTCCGAATCGAAATGGGATCGATGCGATGGTGCGATCTCATCTGTGCAATCGACCAGCAGATGCAGGAGCTGCATCGGGTGCGGCACTTCCCGCTTGCGCGTATCCAGGCGATAACAGGGCTCGATTTCGGCGCCTCTCTCTTCAACTACACGAATTTTCATGTGGTGGGTGCCAACGGCGGCGGCGCCGGCGTCCTGGGTATAGGCGGTTATGGCCTGGACGAGACCAATTACCTGTTCAGCGTCAACGTCCAGAAGGACGACGCGTCCGGCCGCCGGTACGTCATGATCGACGCTCAGCCGTCGATCTTCGACGAGCCCTCCAGGGAAAAAGTGCAGGGATACCTCACGAAAATTCTGGAAGCGCTCACGCATTCTCCCGAGAGCGATATCGATCGTGCTTCGCTGCTGAGCGACGAAGAGCGTCAGCAGCAGCTG
>CAZSKQ010000306.1:0-1547 GCA_964607425.1 uncultured Woeseiaceae bacterium | reverse complement strand
CCAGCTCCCCGCGAGCAACATGTGACGCGGCGACATAGGTCGGAGAAAGACCGATGCCTGCACCGCCGGCGACAGCGGCAATCGCGGCATCGGAATTGTCTACGACGAAGCCGGCGGCGGGCAGGATTTCCACTGTCCGGTTTCCCACCTGGAACGGCCAGCGTAGCAACTGCCCGGTGTTGGGGTGGCGGATGTTGACGCAGTCATGCGCTTCCAGATCTTCGATCCGGCGCGGGACGCCGCGCTTTGCCAGGTAGGCAGGCGAAGCAAAGGCACCAGCCCTGTTTGGACCCAGCCTGCGCGCGATAAGACGTGAATCCTCCGGGTTGCCAATCCGGATCGCTACGTCGATACCTTCCTGTATGAGGTCGCTCATCGTATCGCTGACCCGCAGGTCGACAGTGACCTTGGGGTAGCGTTCACGGAACAAGGCCAGCTTCGGCGCCAGGATATGCAACGCAATCGGAACGGGGGCGGCGAGCTTGATACTGCCTGAGGGTTCTCCGCGGACGGATGCAACAACCAGCTCGATTTCCTCGGCTTCCCGCAGCAGCCGGATCGCCCGGTCGTGCAGAACGCGCCCCTCGGGTGTCAGGGTCAGCGACCGCGTAGTGCGGGCGAAGAGCTTGAGGCCCAGCCGTTCTTCCAGTCGCTGGATGCTCTTGCTGACCGCCGAGGGCGAAATCGACAGCGCGCGCGCGGCAGCCGTGTAACTCCCGAGTGAGGCCGCCCGCGAAAAAGCGATGAGCCCCGTCAACCTGTCGATGCCTATTTGTTCCATGACGGCACAATAATAACGACATGTGCCGCCATTATAAATGTCGAGGAGCATTGCTATCCTGATCTCCGTCAGTGCCATCGGCCCAAAAATCGGAGAACGCCGTGCAGGAAGACACAGCCTTTGCAGAATCCCCCGGTCCAGTCGCGTCCCTGGCTGGAAAATCCGTCCTGATCTTCGGAGGCACATCCGGCATCGGCCTGGCCACGGCCATAGCTGCCAAAGCGTCCGGCGCGGCGGTCACCGTCTCAGGGCGCGACCGCGACCGAGCCGCACACGCCGCCGATACGCACGGGTTCGCAGGTTCATTCGCAGCCGATATCAGTGACCCTGAAGCGATCCGGCAAGGCCTGTCGCCGACCGAACGGGTCGATCACCTGGTGCTTTTGGCGGGCTCACTGACGCTGGGCAAGGTTATGGAGGCCGACATCGGTGTGCTCCAGCGCGCCTATGACGAGCGCATCTGGTCGGTCGTGCATATCCTGCGCGCGCTAGGCGACAGGCTGGCGACGGATGCCTCGATTACCCTGGTGTCGGGCGCGCTGACTCATCGCCCTGACGGCAATGGCACGGCGATCGTGGCCAGTGCCTGCGCGGCGTTGGAGGTGCTGGCGCGCGGTCTTGCGCTGGAACTGGCACCGCGCCGGGTAAACACGCTTTCGCCCGGCCCCATCGATACGCCGCTGATCGGCAAAGCGATGGGCGATCAACGCAATGCCTATATGCGCGCGGTAGCCGAGAGCCACCCTCTCCACCGGTGGGGCAGCGC
>CAZSKQ010000305.1:0-1550 GCA_964607425.1 uncultured Woeseiaceae bacterium | reverse complement strand
GTTTAGATCAAGCAGAGATGGGCAGAATACGTAAAGTGTATAGCCTCCCGTAAAATGTATAGCTCCGATTTCTCCGGACACGGAGATGAGTGATATTTTGGAAGTGTCCAAGAAGGAGAATCGGAGATGGGGAAGAAGTCGACGTTGAATGCCGAGCAGCGGGCCCAGATTGTGATGCGGCTGTTGAGCAAGGAGGAGCCTGCCGTACAGATTGCGCGACGGGCGGGGATATCCGAGCAGACGCTGTACCGGTGGCGTGAGGACTTTCTTGGTGGCGGCAAGCAGGCGTTGAACGGTCGTGGTGCGGGGTCTGAGCAAGCCAAGACGATCGAGCGGCTGAAGGCGGAGTTGGCCGAGCGTGACCAGGTGATCGGCGAGATCACGATCGCCAACCGCATTTTAAAAAAACTTTCGGGCGACTTGAGCTGACGGAGGTCGTGCGCGCGATGATTGCACAGGAACAGCAAGCATCGCTACCGCCGGCGCGGTTGAACCGCTTGCTGGGGTGGCTCGGTGTGCCACGTTCGACTTGGTATGCACGCCGGAAAGGAGACGAGCCGAAGAAGCCCGGACCCAAGCCCAAGCCCGTGCCGGAGGACTTGGCCATCGCGATTCGTCAGCTTGCGGAGCAGTACCCGTGGTGGGGTTATAAGCGCATCGCCATCATCGCCCGGCGCTTGGGCATCGGCGTGTCCAACAAGCAAGCCTACCGGGTGATGAAGGAAGCAGGCTTGCTGCAGAAGCGGCCCGTGCGCCAAGCCGAACTCTACCAGGCGGCACGGCTGTTCGAGCTGCTACCGCAGGGGCCGAACGAGCTGTGGCAGGCGGACGTCACCTACATTCACGTCCCCGGCCACGGCTGGTGGTACGCGGTGACGGTGATCGATTACTACTCGCGCTATCTGCTCGCTTGCCATTTCACCCCGAGCTACCGGGCGGCAGACGTGGCCACGGCGCTCGACGCGGCACGTGCCGAGGCTGAGCGCCTGCATGGATCGCTCACGACGACGCCGTTTCTCGTCACCGACAACGGATCGAGCTTTCTCGCGCGCTCGTTCCAGCGGCACATCGATGGCGACTACACGCATGTGCGGATCCAATACCGGACACCGACGCAGCTCGGCCTGCTCGAGCGTTTCCACCAGACACTGAAGACCGAGGAGGTGTACTGGAAGCTTTATGCGACGCCAGCCGAGGCAAGAGAGTCGCTCGAAGCGTTCCGGCGTCGTTACAACGAGATTCGACCGCACTGGGCTTTGATGCCAAGCGAAGGCGGCGATGTCGTCACGCCGATGGATGTCTATGTGCATGGCCAAGCGGTGCAGCTACCGAAGTGGCAGGGCTGGGCGAAGACCGCCAGGAAGAAGCTCGCACAGATGACGGAGAACATGCATTTTCCGCTGCCGAGCAATCCTGTTGAGCCCGTCATGTCATGTCAGTGAGCAGTCACACAAAACAACTTTGGGCGTGTCCACTTGATTTCGGAGCCAAGACAAAAAGGCCCATTCAGCAGCTCCCCACACTCTTTGGACTCAGCAAGGCTCGTAGCT
>CAZSKQ010000304.1:0-1552 GCA_964607425.1 uncultured Woeseiaceae bacterium | reverse complement strand
GTATCGATGCGCCGGTAGCGTGCCCGGTCCGGGCCGTAGGCGAAGCTCACCGTGTAGCCGCCTTTGCTGATCTCTAGGCTTGTCGAAGGTCGTGTACTCGAGAGTCCCGCCATCGCCCGAAAGGTTATTGCCGTCGAAGACCTGGGGAATCCGGCCGAACTGTTCGAAGGTTGTCTTCTCGAATTAGATGTCGCGATCGAGAGTTCGTGACTGCCTCGCTCGGCCGGCCGACGTTGTCGTAAAGCGTGGCCCGCAGGTGGTCAGCTTGTGGTACGCGCCGCTGTCAAAGTGGTGATGACTTCGCTGGGCTGACCGAGACTGCCGTAGAGTGTGGCTCGCATGAACCGGAATTACTATGTCTCGCAAGCTCGCCAACTGGTCCAGGCGGTACGCGGCCGTACCGTAGGTCCAGACGGTGCTGCTCTCGGTGTTCTCCCCGGCGAGCTTGAGCGGCAAAGGTGCCCTGTCTTCGGACTAAAATGCAGTCTCAATCAGTTCTGCATTGACATTCGTAACGTCTGATTGCTCCGATACATAAATCTTCACCTGGAGGTCAGTTCTGAACACTAGAAAGGTGGTGTCGATGCGCTTCAGCATGAACTTTATACAACCTTCTACAGCCGAATAACCAAAGGGAATGCCACGTGCCGACAAATAGGTCTTGACATCGACAAGCGGCGTTCCAACGGGTAGATCCTGCTCAATCTTTCGAACGAATTGCTCGTAATTCTTGATATTTACATCGTCCCAGCTTAATTCGCATTACTTCGCCCGCACTCGTTGTCAGAGCAGCCAAATTGTAGAACAGGAGCGAAACAACTAACGCCGCTTTCATATACATACCTCGCTAGTCTAGTAAGCAAGCTCGGTCTGCGATGCCGGCGTAAACCCTTGGTATGCAAACGTGTTGCTGTTTTGAGAAAGAAGTTTATAGGGAATGTCTGCCGCGTCAATATGACGAACAAATTGTTGTAGGGTATTGTTATAGCTATTTGCAGGTACCGCTGACTGCAACACGACCACACTTTTAGCTGGTTCAATCGTCCAGTCCACGGCGCCTTCAACATACTGTTCAAATCGGGCGTCAATGGTTCCAAAGGTTCCGTCGCGGAGGATGTTCTTCTCTGGTCCGGCTCTATACACCATTTGAATCCCCGTGTCGTGATCTGTGACTATGATGTAAGCATGGTTGGGACTAAACGGACCGAGCCAAGGCACTATCCTGTTGTGACGTAGCTCAATTGTTGTCTTGTAGCTCTCATCAGTGGCCGACTCGTTCACGCGCTGAGCTTCTGACATTGTTTCAAGGTCGCGGTCCGCTAGTGCTTGCCCAGCGCTGCTTGCCGCGAAGGAGAATGCCGCAAAAGCGGCGCCATTGGCAAATTTCCCGCCTGTCAGGTCGGAGGTAGTGCCGACCGCCACCATGCGTGCAACGCCTTGAGCGAAGCGGCCCATATTTCTGGTAATTCGACCCGCAATGCCACCCGTCAGCGAACCGAGTCCGGCCGATCGGAATCCATGCCCGAACTTCCCGCCCTGCAGTACCGTGGTC
>CAZSKQ010000303.1:0-1570 GCA_964607425.1 uncultured Woeseiaceae bacterium | reverse complement strand
GGGGCTCAGTTCGCTTACCGGAGGCTTGGCGGGCAAGATCTCGCAGAAGCTCCAGCTTAAAAAGATGGGGCAAGGGATCGCCCGGATGGTCGCCGCGGGCACAACTTCCGAATTGACAGGAGGAAAGTTCGCCAACGGCGCTGCTTCCGCTGCATTCTCCTCTGTAGCCGAGAGCTTCGGAGAAGCACTCTCGCAGCAAGATCGCCCCCAATTTGGCAGCCAATTCATTTCCGAGGTTGAGGACATCGACGCAGCAGAAGGTGATGCACGGTGGAAGAAGACGCTTGACGCCGCAACTGCGCTGGGAGTCGACACCTCGGAAGTGCGCTGGGTAAACAAGTACGCGGTACATAAGCGCACCACTGGTGAGAAGCGGTTCTCGGATACCAAGAACGGAGCGCTGTACTGGTTCAGCAAAGGGTACACTTGGCTCGGTGGCCAGGAACGGAACGGTGCCATAACCATATATCGAACAGCAGTCGCAGCGCGGATAACTGACATCAACGTGGGCTTGCATGGGACGTTAGTAGCTGTGGACTACAATGGACATATCGCTGGACTGTTTTCGTTGGGTCACGAGTTGAGGCACGCGGCGCAGCGACCCAGAATGATCCACAACCCGGAAAGGGACGCAAACGAGGCTGGCCGTGACCTCGTCAACTCTTGTCGCAAGGCAGCGATATCGCTATGCAACTAAAGGATAACCGTATGCCTGCTACCAGAATCGTTCCATTGATGGTCGCGATGGTATGCCTAGGAGTCCACGACGCCGTTGCTCAAAGCAGGGTGGTGGCTCTTCCGAGCGGCGAGCATGGAAATGTCTATATCGTAGCGTACGCTGAGGTCAACGACCTGCCGAAATCCCCTCTCTACCAGATTTCCGTCTGCGGCCCGCGCGTGACCCTTGCGGGAATGCTGCGGTCTTTCGTGATTACCTTAGAAGATGACGGCGGTACCGTGAGACTCAGTTTGCTGGTAGACGCCACCGTCGCGGGTGATTTCGCATTGCTGGAGTTTAATGTGGCGCCCTCAGACGTCGAGAACGTACGCATACGCGCGCGGTACTATGTGCGTTCGCCACAGCAATCTCCACAGTTTCTTCCTAGCTACCTCGACACGATCAATTTAGGCTCCGTGAGAACCTCCAGCAAGGGCGTCGAGCTTGGAGTTCCTCACACTACGGTGAGTTGTCGAGATCGTGCTGACGCGCTACTGAACGCTACCGGGACGCGGGAATGAACCGCCCCGGACATTCCAAAGCTTGATGCGGCGTCGGTCCCGCGCGCCCCCGCTGTATCGTTCGGAAGGGGTGCCAGCAGTGACGAAAACACCCGGCCGCTTCCGGCTCACCTGAGCGCGTAGAAGTCGATGATCTGCTCGAGCGCCTGGCGGCAGACGTCGCAGAACGCGTCGCCACGGGTGAACCATGATGCATTGCATCTGCGGGCGGTAATACCCGGTGGCCGAATAGTTGGCGCCCTGGAAGGCGCCGACCGCGTCACGGTTCGGTTTCTAGCTTCGACGTGCAGGACCTGCGCTACACCTGGGACCAGCTCGGGAACCTGGAGAA
>CAZSKQ010000302.1:0-1571 GCA_964607425.1 uncultured Woeseiaceae bacterium | reverse complement strand
TCGTGACCACGCCGTTGCCGCGGGTGAGCGAGACCCGGCGGCCGAGATCGTCGTATGTGCACGTAACGAGTTGCCCGTCCCGAAGGCGTTGCTCCGTTAATTTGGAGCCCGCATCGTACGTATAACCGTCATAGTCGCTGGACGAACTGGTACCGACGCTCGTCGGATGCGGGTAATGAAACTTGGCCAAGCGGTCGAAGTCATTCGACATCGCTATCCCCATCGAACCAAGCTACCAACCTTGATTGTCTCGGACAATACAAACCTTGTAATGACCATGGCATCAGTCGGTTGGAAGTGCGGACTGGATCAACTCCGTTTATTATGGTGCGGAATAATCGCGTTGCCGGCTAACCATGACCGCAACAATCAAGTGGAATCTCGATTTGAAAGTGGATATGGCTTCTTGCACACTGGGCAGCTTACTTGAGTCAGCAGCCATCCCAGCCAATCACCAGCCCGTTGTTTTGTGAACGCGAGCCAGAGCCATTTCGCGTTGCAATTCGGGCACCGTATACTTAGCGTGGCGTAACCGACTCCACAAATCCCAACGATCAAGCCGGACAGAGTCATATAATGACATTAGGTTCGCTTCCATGCTCTTGCATTTTTATGACTCCCGTGAAAAGCACGGCGCCGCCGCACAGTATCAAGGCGAATGAAAGTACCGCTTTAGAAAGCTGACCTGATGAGCGAATTATGGAACTCTGAAACACAGCGGAACGATTACCCGCGGTTGCTTGTTTTCCGGATCAAAAACAGATCCGCTAAAACCGGACTAAAAGCAAATAGCAACAGATCGGCAAGCACTTTCGCCCATGTAGCCAAAGCCTCATAGTTGGACCAAGTCCAGAACAGTGCTGCACCCCACGCGGTCGCATAGGTCCAAACAAATATAATATGGGCCCGGCTTCTGTTATGCCGCTGTTCAGGGGGTTTCACGGATGCCTACCAGCCACATTGTAGTTCCGATGTGGCTGCTCGAGCTCACGCAGCCGCCGGGCATCCGATACCTCCATGCCGCCGAACTTCGCCTTCCAACGGTAAATCGTGTTCTTCGGCAACACCATAGCGGCGCGGCAGCACCGGTACCCAGGCGAGGCCCCAGCCTCGTGTTCCTTCAGGATCGCAATGATTTTTTCTTCGGTATAGCGCTTGCGTTTCATCCGGGGACCTGCCCATTGTCAACATACAAGGAAATCCCACATCGCGCATGGCTCGGATTACGAGGGGACGGTCAAACCCCAGCGCAACAAGCTTCCGACTTTGGAAACTTCTGACAATACCAATCCGGTGACCAATACGGCAGTACTAGCCTCAAAGTAAAAAGCGGCGAAACCGAGAATTGAGAATGACGGCATTATAAATAGAAGACGGAATGGTGTCTGAGCATAGGCTATGACCTTCCCTACGGGTTTTGTTAAGAGCAACAGCACACCAGATACAGCGAGCGACATGAATAGCATGACATATAGCGACACGATAACGGTACCACCGATTTGATCAAATACTTTGAGGATCTGCACGATGGCCGCCACATCCTCCACAAAGGGCATCTCGCCTTTTGCCAG
>CAZSKQ010000301.1:0-1571 GCA_964607425.1 uncultured Woeseiaceae bacterium | reverse complement strand
GCTAGTGCGAAAGGACGGCGACGGTCTTCAGCTTGTTAGCGAGGGTGACGGTCTAACAGAGCGTGACCGAAAGTTCGGGCGCTGCGATCGTAGCACTCTTAAGAGGAGCACTCTCGTGCTCTTTCGCTTGGAGGTACTCCGGCGCACCTGAATGTGAGCCGGCTGTGAAAGCGGGCGGCAGACTACCGCCTCGGTGCTCAGTTGGCAACCACAAGTTTCGCATGTGATTCGCCAGGTTGACGCGGGTTACCTGACGTTCCCTTCCGTTGCCATGTAGCCAAGGCACCGGCAATGTCCGCACGCGCAAATCTGCGCAATTGCGGCAGCAGTCCCCGACCTTCGTCCAGGCTTTCCAGCTGCGGCCCGCATGATCGGTCAGCCGGATAGCGCTTTGCACGGGAAACGGGGGTCAGATCGCTGATCCGATTAGCGCTCGCGGCCGCGGTCAGGCGGAAGTAGGGTCAGGCCATCGCAGCTCGATTGCTGCGAACATTCATCGAACCGACCGCATTCCGCGGACGCTTGTAGAGACGCGTGCTCTTCGTCCTCCGGGCCGATCATGGGCGCTTTGGGTTTGCGGCTGTGCCTGCGAGCCCAGTTCAGCCACTGCGGCACCGCCGCCCTACTCCACCAAGTTCTTTGTGTCCGCGGGCTCCGTTGCCGCCATCAACGTCCTCAGCCGCGTCAACTAACGTTATCGCGCCCTTGCCACGCTCGCCCAGCTTTCACTGCGTCTCTTCGCGCCGGTGACGGCTGTTCTGCCTCCGGGTCGCGTTTGCGTTTATGCGGGTCCCCGAGCGCGGCCCGTTGCTTCTCTCTTGGTATGCCCCGGACGCTCAGCCGTGTCACGGGTGTCGGCCGTCTTCCCTGACAACTCAGTCGCAAGGAGGTCATGTGATGTCCCATCAATCTGTGTGTGCGCCTTGAATGTCGCACATGCTTCAGTGTGGCGGTGATCGACTGTCTCGTGGCGGGCATGACCTCCCGTCCTGGACGGGGTGAGCAGTATGCGTAAGACTCCCGCAAATACGACGCGCATCCTGCGGCTGGAGCCCGCCGCTCAGCGGAGTCATAATAGGCGCGGCGCGCATGACGATGGCAAGCCCGATCGGCGCATCGTCGCGCTCGTCAGACTCCTCGCCCGGCTCGCCGCCGAAGAGGATTTCCGCCGCGGACACGACGAACGGTAACGATCTTGTGAACGAAAAGAACGGAAAGCGCGTGGCGATCTACGCCCGCTATTCGAGCGATCTGCAGAGCGCTTCCTCCATCGAGGACCAAGTGCGTCTCTGTACCAGTCAGGCAAGGTCGAAGAGCTGGGAACTCGTCAATTGCTATACCGATGCAGGCCTTTCCGGCGCCTCGCTGATGCGCCCCGGCATCCAGGCCTTGATCGCCGATGCGCTTGCCGGAAAGTTCGACATCGTGCTCGCCGAAGCTTTGGATCGCGTCTCGCGCGACCAGGAAGACATTGCAGGTGTCTACAAGCGGATGGAATTCGCGGGCGTGAAGATCGTGACGCTCTCGGAAGGCGAGATTTCTTCCCTGCACATCGGCCTCAAGGGCACGAT
>CAZSKQ010000300.1:0-1571 GCA_964607425.1 uncultured Woeseiaceae bacterium | reverse complement strand
TCCATCGATGCGAACGGCGGGACCCTGCGCGATGCCGCGGGCAACGATCTCGAACCCACCCTGAATTCGGTCGGGGCAACCGGCGGTGTGCTGGTGGATACCACTGCCCCGGCGCCGGCGTTCGCGAGTGCCGAGGCGAGTCCCAGCAACAGCGCGGCGTTCACGGCAACGCTCGCCTTCGGGGAAACGGTAACGGGCTTTGCTTTAAGCGATGTTGCCGCCACCAACGCGACGTTGAGCGGGCTTTCCGACAGCGGCGGCGGCAGCTTCAGCTTCACCGTCACGCCGGCAGCGGACGGCACCGTCACCCTGGACCTCGCCGCCGGCGCGGCGCAGGACGCCGCGGGTAACGACAACACCGCCGCGCCGCAGTTCAGCCTGCTGCACGACGCGACGGAGCCGAATGCGCCGTCGACACCCGATCTTGTCGCCGCGAGCGACACCGGGGTATCGGATAGCGACGACATCACGTCGGACGCGACGCCGACGCTCACCGGCACCGCGGAAGCCGATGCAACCGTGCGCCTGTCGAGCGACGTGGCCGGCGTACTCGGCACGACGAGCGCTACCGGCGGCACCTGGATGTTCACCCCGAGTACGGATCTCGCCGAGGGCGAGCACCAGGTCACGGCGGAGGCGATCGACGCGGCCGGCAACACGTCCGACCCGTCCGATGCGCTCGTCCTGACGATCGATCTGGGCCCGCCGGACGCGGCCGACGACACGGCCACCACGAGCGAGGACACGAGCGTGGCGATCGACGTGCTGGCGAACGACTCGGATGCCGGCTCGAGCCTGAACGCGGCGAGCGTCACCGTGGTGGATGCGCCGGCCAGCGGCGCCACCAGCGTCAACACGGCCAACGGCGTGATCACGTACACGCCGGACCCGAATTTCAACGGCAGCGACAGCTTCACTTACACGGTCGACGACCTGCACGGCGGCACGTCGGCCCCGCGGACCGTGTCGATCACGGTGAACCCGGTGAACGACCCACCCGAAGCAGAAGGCGACGCAACAGCAACGGATGAGGACACGCCGGTGCTGATCGATGTCGCGGCCAACGATACGGACGTCGACGACGGCGACGCCCCGGACCCGACGACGATCGTCATCGTGACGCCGCCGGCCGACGGCGGCGCGGTGCTCGAGGCCGGGCAGGTGCGCTACACGCCCGACGCCGACTTCAACGGCACGGACCAGTTCACCTACACGATCGCGGACGCGCAGGGTGCGGTCTCGAACGCCGCGACCGTGATGATCAACGTGGGCAGCGTCAACGATGCGCCCCAGGCGGCGGACGACGCCGCCGCGACCGACGAGGACGTGCCCGTCACGATCGACGTGCTGGCCAACGACACGGATATCGACGGCGTGCTCGATCCGGCCAGCGTGACGGTGCTGGATGCTCCGGAGAGCGGCACGGCCACGGTGGACGCTGTCTCCGGCGAAATCACCTTTACGCCGGACGCCGACTTCAACGGCACCGACACGTTCACCTACGTGGTCGGCGACAACGGCGGCGCCACGTCGCTCGCCGCCACGGTGACGGTCACGGTGGCGAGCGTCAA
>CAZSKQ010000299.1:0-1584 GCA_964607425.1 uncultured Woeseiaceae bacterium | reverse complement strand
CTAGGAGCGCGCACCGCGCGCGACGTAGCCGGGCGTTCAGCCAGCTTCCGCGAAGGCCTGGACGACGCGGGTCCAGGCGCGAGCCAGGTTGCGGCGGTTGTAGCCTCCGCCGCCGGTCCCGACGATACGCCCCTGCGCGTGCCGGTCCGCGAGGCGGCAGAGGTCGCGCGCCGCGGTGGCGTGCGCTTCCTCGGTATACCGCAGGTGCGTGATCGGATCGCCTTCCAGGCTGTCGGCGCCGCATTGCAGGATGATGAACTCGGGCGCGGCTTCCTCGAGGTAGGCGAGCACGCGCGCCCATTGCTCCCGGAATTCATCGTCGCCCGCACCGGGCGGCATCGGGATATTCAGCTTGGTGCCCGCCGCCGCGCCTGTGCCGGTTTCACTCGCGGCACCGGTGCCGGGGTAGAGAAAACTGCCGTCTTCGTGCAGGTCCGCGAAAATCACTTCGGGATCGTCCTCGAAGCCGTAGAACACGCCGTCACCGTGATGCGCATCGATATCGACGTACGCGATGCGCCGCAAGCCGTGCGCTTTGCGCAGGTATTCGATGGCCACGCCGCAGTCGTTGAACACGCAAAAGCCGGCAGCGCCGTCGCGCGCGGCATGGTGCAGGCCCGCGATCGGCACGAACGCTCTTTTCGCCTCGCCGCCCATTACCGCATCCACGGCGGCGAGTGTCGTGCCGACGACGTCGCAAGCCGCCTCGTACACACCCGGGAAGCAGGGCGTGTCGCCGGCATCCAGGAACCCGGTGGAGCCTGCGGCGGACAGCCGCGCCACGCGCTCGATATAGTCGGGCGTATGAAAAAGCGCCAGCTCGTCTGCGGTCGCCCGTCGCGGCTGTGCGTACCGAATCTCGCCGCCGGTCCCGGCCGCGGCGAGCTCCGCCTGGAAAACATCGTGGCGATCGGGCCCGAACGGATGGTCGTTGCCGAAACCGTACCGGGCGAGCGCGCTGCCGCGGTACACCAGGACCGGCGGAATTACGTAGTCGGTGTCAGTCATCGTAGGTGGCACGGTTCTCTATTGCGGCCGCATGCTGGATAATGCGCGGTGAAATGGGGTCAGACCCCATTTCCCCCTCCCATAGGCAACCAGTGGAAAGCGAGTAGCTGGAAATGGGGCCTGGCCCCGTTTCCCGAGCAAGTATGGCGCAATACATCTACACAATGAACCGGGTCGCGAAAGTCGTCCCGCCAAAACGTTACATCCTGAAGGACATTTCCCTCAGCTTTTTTCCCGGTGCGAAGATCGGGGTGCTGGGGCTGAACGGCTCCGGGAAATCGACCCTGCTCCGGATCATGGCGGGCATAGACCGCGAGCACGAGGGCGAGGCGCGGCCGCAGCCGGGCATCAACATCGGCTACCTGCCGCAGGAACCGGAGCTCGACCCCGCCAAGGACGTGCGCGGCAACGTGCAGGAAGGCGTCGCGGAAACCGCCGCCCTTCTCGAGCGGTTCAACGAAATCAGCATGCAGTTCGCCGAGCCGATGGATGACGAGCAGATGAACGCGCTGCTCGAGGAACAGGGCAAGCTGCAGGACGCGATCGACACCGCCGGCGGCTGGGAGCTCGACCGCA
>CAZSKQ010000298.1:0-1603 GCA_964607425.1 uncultured Woeseiaceae bacterium | reverse complement strand
AACGGGCTCTCCTGACCTTTCTGTGGGTGGACCGAGCCGGTTCATGATTGGCAGTCCAGAGGGAGTCGCTTCCTGGGTTTGACCTCAGCTTCAAGCTCGAGAACTACAAGGGGCGGTACGCCACCCCGCAGTCCCGCCGCCCTCACCGTCGGCCATTCGCTGCGCCACTGGGGTGTGGCCGACGCTGATGGCGACGGAACTACGGGGCGGCGGTCAGCAGCCTCGCATGGGAACGCGAGCCATGTTGGCGACTTCGCTCAGACGAGAGCGTCGAGGATCTGATGCGGCAGCTGGATGACGATGCCGGAGCAGCGGAGCTCGATCATGGCGCACACCGCATCGGCGGAGTGGAAGCCGTACGCCTGTCGGGTGGCGAGCCGAGCCTTGGTGTTGAGCCCCTCGGCTCGGCTGGTCGTGTAGCCGGTCTCGAAGTAGGCGAGGACGCCGTCGAAGCAGCGGCGCAGTGTCGCTGCCACTCTGCGGAACGGCGCCAGGCGCGACCTCGATGCCCACGCGATCCACTCGTTGAAGCGGCGCTTGGCCCAGGGCGGCGTGTAGAGGCCGCGGTAGATGCCGGCCAGCGCCTCCTTCAGCAGGTAGGCGCGGTAGAGCACGCGGTTGAGCCGCGGCAACTCCGCGAGCCGCTCCTGCTGCGACGGCGTCACGTTCCACGGGTTCTTCAGCAGAGCCCATCGCAGGTGCTTGACGCCGCGTGCCTGGTCGGTGCCGCGGAGCCGCTGCCACTCGTCACGGCGGACTTCGTCGACGGCGTTCGACACCAGCTGCTGCACGTGGAAGCGATCGTAGATCAGCGTCGCGTTGGGCAGCCGGCTGCGAATCACCCGCGCGTAGCCTTCGAACATATCGATCGCTGCATGGGTGATGCGTGCGCAGGCTTCCGGCCCGATCTTGTCGAAGAACGCTTCGAGCGTCGCCCCCGAGCGACCTTCCTTGGACCAGAGGATGCGGCCGGACTCGAGGTCGGAGACCAGCGTCAGGTACCGCTGGCCCTTGCGGTGGGACAGCTCGTCGACCGCGATCGCGGTGACCTTGGTCCAGTCGATCGGCTCGCGGCGGCGAGCGACGACCCGTTCGACGATGTGGCCAACGGCGCGCCAGCTGATGCGCATCAGCTTGCTGATGGCCGTCTTGTCGAGGTGCTGCGCCATCCAGCCGACCTGCTCTTCGAAGCGGTAGGTGAACCGAGCCTTCGGGGCAGCCCAGCTGACCTGCTCGACGACCTTGCCGCAGCGCTTGCAGTCGACGCGCGCCAAGGTCGCTTCGATGGCGACTTCGTGCGCACCGAAGTCCAGATCCCGCCAGCGCCTTGGTGCGAGCCGGTCGTACCGAGGGCACTTGCGGCCGCAACGCGAACATCGAGAGCAGCCTCGGACGGCGACCTCGATCACGAACACCTGGCCGCCCAGCGGTTTCGGCTCGAACCGAACCCGCTTCACGGACATGAGCGGGAACGCCAGCAGGCGCCGGGCTAGAGTCACGGCGCGCATCGGAACATCTCCAGAGCTGTTTGCTTCACACCATCAGCATGCTGGAGCCGATGCGCTTTCTCACCTCTTCCCTCGAGTTCGGCCTTCCCCGGCCG
>CAZSKQ010000297.1:0-1620 GCA_964607425.1 uncultured Woeseiaceae bacterium | reverse complement strand
GACGTCGCTGCCGCTGCCAGGCGCGTTACGCAGCTCGTCGCGGCTCAGGAATGTGCTCGAGACGGCGCCGAAGGGATCCGCCTCGCGTGCACCAGTGACAACGAC
Organism: uncultured Woeseiaceae bacterium; assembly: GCA_964607425.1. Taxonomy (GTDB): domain Bacteria; phylum Pseudomonadota; class Gammaproteobacteria; order Steroidobacterales; family Woeseiaceae; genus IDS-8. Next base: position 1,515 of record CAZSKQ010000297.1, on the reverse strand, counting down.
GATTTCATCTATCGAGCCGGATACCGGCTGCAGTTCGAAGCGAAGACGACGGGTCCGTTGGTCCAGTACGCGGACCGCGGGCGCGACGGCCGTGACGTATCCCGCCGATTCTGCGCGAAAAGCAAAAAAACCGGCCTCCAGGCTGTCGAGCAGCGCCAAGCCGTTATCTGTCATTGCCGAGCTCACATCGCCGGCACGCGATTCGGCCGTAATCTTCACACCGTCGACAGGCCGGCGCGTCACTGCATCGACAACCTCTACCGATATCGCGCCTACGTCGGCAACAGCGGGGGTTGTCGCAAGTAGCAGAAAAAGGGCATTTTGCAAACCGAAAACAGCTTGGGAAGTTCGTAACATGGCGGGACCTGGTGAGAAGTAATGATTTCGAGGTCAACCCTGTTGCGCCTGGGCTCGCGGCAGGGCAGCCCTATACAAGCTGGCGTATTCGAGCTGCTGGTACAGTGGGACGCTCATGACATCCCCTCGCGACAGCTTACACCCGCGAGTCCTGTCCGGATGTAAAGGAAAGTAATATGAAGGACCGGCAGCGCGCTCACTTCCGCTAGACTCCAGAAGGACTTGCGATGTTCTAACGGTAGCGTAGTGACTGTGAAAGGGATGTCGCCGAAGCGTGACCTTGCCGTCGACATACCAGACTGACGGCCGGTTTGGGTACGGCACCCGTCTACGCCGCACTGCGAGCGATGGGGTCGTTCACACTTTGGTCACGTTGCGGCGACCGATTGGTCAGCCTTCGCGAGGCAAGCTGGAACATGTCGGCAACGTCCACGGGAGGACGGCAACGATGGCGCAGGCTCTGCGTGCAAACTGCATCCGTGTACTGGTGGTCGAAGACAATCGGGACATCTGCGAGAACATCGGTGACTATCTCGATGCCAGGGGTCATATCACCGATTTCGCACACGACGGTATCAGCGCAATGCACCTGGCGCTGACGGAGCCGATCGACGTGATCGTCCTGGACGTCATGCTTCCAGGCATGGATGGCTTGACGTTTTGCCGAAAATTACGCCTTGAGGCGAAAAGGGATACGCCGGTCCTGATGCTGACGGCGCGCGATACGTTGCCGGATAAACTGGCGGGGTTTGACGCCGGCGCCGACGACTACCTGGTGAAACCGTTCGCACTCCAGGAGTTCCATGCGCGCCTCGTGTCCCTCTACAGGCGCAGCCAGACAAAGACCAGGCAATTGCTGAGCGTCGGGGACCTGACGATGGACAAGCAGACCCTCGAAGTCCGGCGAGGTAATCAAAAACTCAGCCTTAATCCTGCGTGCCTGAAGATCCTGGAGCGGCTGATGGAAGCTTCACCCGCTGTTGTCATGCGCGCCAGGCTGGAAACCCTGCTTTGGGGTGATCAGCGACCCGATAGCGATGCGCTTCGTTCCCATCTGTACAAGTTGCGCCAGGCGATTGACAGGCCCTTTGATCGGCAGCTGTTGCACACCGTGCATCGCATTGGTTATCGGCTGGCAGAGTCGGACGACGATGTTCC
>CAZSKQ010000296.1:0-1647 GCA_964607425.1 uncultured Woeseiaceae bacterium | reverse complement strand
CGGCAACCGGGTCGGCCAACCACATACGCAGCCGCTCCTTCACGCACAATCACGCTGCACGCGGACGACATCCGGAACCTTGCGGATGTTGCTCATGATCGTCGCCAGGTGCTCCCGGTTGCTGACCTGCAGGAGGAGCCGCAGCTCGGAGCAGTCATCATGGCGGTCCAGCACGGACACCTGCTCGATGTTCGACTGCGAATCGGCAATGGTGGCGGCCACCTCCGCGAGCACGCCCGTGCGATTGGCCGTGTCGACCTGGATCTGGCTGGAGAAGTCACGCTGGATGTCGCGTTCCCAGCTTACGGTGATCCACTTCTCCGGTTGCTTGCGGAAGTTGCCCAGGTTGCCGCAGTTGATCCGGTGGATGACGATGCCGCGGCCGGAGCTCAGGTAGCCCATGACCTCGTCGCCGGGAATGGGGTAGCAGCACTTCGCATAGCTGACGACCACGCCTTCCGTGCCGGTGATGACGAGGTTGGCGGCGATCGAGACATCCGCGCCTTCCCCGGAGCCGACGCCGAGGAGGAAGCGGGCGGTAAGGGGCGCCAGCCTCTCGCCGAGGCCGATCTGCGCGAACAGCTCGGAAGGTTCGCTCAAGCCCAGCCCGGGCAGCGCTTCCTTGAGGCGTACCTTGCCGAGCTTGCGCAGCGACGAGCCCAGGTCCTTCAGCGAGCGATCGAGCAGGCGCTTGCCGAGATCGATCGACTCGCTGCTGCGCATCTGTTTCATGTGCTGCCGGATCGCCGAGCGCGCCTTGGCGGTGCGGACGAAGGTGAGCCAGTTCGGGTTGGGCTTGGCACCGCGTGCGGTGATGATCTCGACCGCCTGGCTGTTATGGAGCTCCGTGCGCAAAGGGACGAGCTGGCGATCGACTTTCGCCGCGACGCAGCGGTTGCCGACGTCCGTGTGCACGGCGTAGGCGAAATCGACCGTGGTCGCTCCCTTCGGCAGCGGCAGGATGTCGCCCTGCGGTGTGAACACGTAGACCTTGTCCGGGTACAGGTCGACCTTGACGCTCTCCAGGAATTCCTCGGAGCTGCCGGATTCCTGGATTTCCATCAGGTGCGCGAGCCACTCGCGCGCGCGCCGCTGCGGCGTCGGCGCGGTGCGCTTGTCCACCGCCTTGTACTGCCAGTGCGCCGCCACGCCGGATTCGGCGACCTTGTCCATGTCGGTCGTGCGGATCTGCACCTCCAGCGGCAGGCCCTTCGGCCCGAACAAGGTGGTGTGCAGGGATTGGTAGCCGTTGATGCGTGGTATGGCGATGTAGTCCTTGAAGCGTCCCGGCATCGGCTTGTAGAGCCCGTGCACCAGCCCGAGCATGCGATAGCAGGTGTTCACGTCGTCGACGATGATGCGGAAACCGTACACGTCGGCGACGTCGGACAGCAGCCGCTTTTTCTCCGCCATTTTCTTGTAAATGCTGTACAGGTGCTTTTCGCGGCCGATCACCTCGCCCGCGATGCCCTCGTCGCGCATCGCCTTCTCGAAGCGTTCGGATATCGTGCGCACGATCTGCTTCTGGCTGCCCCTGCTGCGCCGCAGCGCTTTTTCGAGCACGCGGTAGCGGAAAGGATAGAGATAGCGGAAGCCCAGGTCCTCGAGATCGATCTTCATGTGGTTGATGCCGAGGCGGTTGGCGAT
>CAZSKQ010000295.1:0-1648 GCA_964607425.1 uncultured Woeseiaceae bacterium | reverse complement strand
CCGACCTGAGCCTGATGGTGGTGCCGACCGTGCCGAGGATCCAGGAAGGCAAGCCCGCTGAAGAAGTGCAGCTGGCCCGGGACGAAGTGGCGAACATGGTGTGGGGGATCGAGACGCGGGTACCGCTGCCGGGCGGTGCCAGCGTCCCGGGCGCCGAAGCCGCCGGCGACACGCTCGCCTGGCTGCAGCGCATCGCCGGCCAGTCGGCGGCAGGCCCGGGAGAAAGCGAGCCGCCCGCGGCGGCCGATCGGCGCTACCGGATCATGAGCCGCGTGCCCGAAAACTGGATTCCGTTCATCAGCACGCATGTTCCCGGCAGCAATCGCCAGACGCGCCTGCAGCGCGGCTCGATGCCGCGCGTGCTCGAAGGCGCCGCGCAAGCGGGCGTGGAAAGGATCAAGCCGCGCACCAGCCTGTTGCGCGAGGGACTGGAGCGCACGCCGAAGAAGAGCTACTTCATCAACGAAGAGGAGGTGCCGCGCGCCGGCATCAACGTCTCGCAAAGCTTCCAGCGCACCCGCTGGCACGGTGGCGAAGTGTTCAACTGGCTGGGCATCCGCAAGCGCACCGGCCGCGGCGAAAGCAGCAGTATGCTGCAGTTCGATTACCTGCAGCCCGCCAGGAAGGAAAGCTCTGGCGGGGGCGGGGACTCGGCATAATTCCGGGAATGCAGGAGCGCGCATTGCGCGCGATACCCCAGTTGCCGACATGGGCACCGCGCGCAATGCGCGCTCCTGCAGCGTGATTTTTTTCGACCACGCCGGAGTTACGGCCAGGCCGGATCGCACCCGGTAACCAGGCGTCCTGGCCGACGCTCAATTGATCCAGGTCAAGGTGCTCGCCGCGCCGGCGCGGCACCATCCCGTTCGAGGGATGAACGGTGCGATGACCAGGACGGAAACCTACAACGACGACGTCGTGCGCCTGTTTCTGCTGGCGGCGAGCCTGTGGGGCATCGTCGGCATGTCGATCGGCGTGTTTGCCGCCGCGCAGCTCGCGTGGCCCGCGCTGAACTTCGACGTGCCGTGGCTGACCTTCAGCCGCATTCGCCCGAATCACACTTTCGGCGTCGTCTTCGCATTCGGCGGCTCTGCCCTGATGGGCACCTGCTATTACATCGTGCAGCGTACGGGTCATACGCGGTTGGCGTTCGGGCGGCTCGCGGCCTTCACGTTCTGGGGCTGGCAGGCAGCGGTGGTGCTCGCCATGCTGACGATGCCGCTGGGCATTACCCAGAGCAAGGAGTATGCGGAACCCGAGTGGTTCATCGATATCCTGATCGCGGTGGTCTGGGTGGCTTTCGGCGTGGTGTTCTTCGGCACCCTCGCCCGGCGGCGAATCCGGCACATCTATGTCGCGAACTGGTATTACGGCGCGTTCATCATCGCCGTTGGCCTGCTGCACGTCGTCAACAACATCGCCCTGCCGGTGTCCGCGTTCAAGTCGTATCCTGTTTACTCAGGCGTCGTGGATGCGATGGTGCAGTGGTGGTACGGGCACAATGCCGTCGCTTTCTTCCTCACCGCGGGCTTTCTCGGGATGATGTACTACTTCGTCCCTCGCCAGGCCCAGCAGCCGCTCTGGAGCTACCGCTTCTCGATCGTCAACTTCTGGGCGCTGATCTCCGTCTACATGTGGGCGGGACCGC
>CAZSKQ010000294.1:0-1678 GCA_964607425.1 uncultured Woeseiaceae bacterium | reverse complement strand
CTACCACATTGAAGACCTTCTTTCTTTCATGCTCATGAATAATTCAGGCTAGCAGCCTGTCGGACTTAACGTCGTCGGATGGGCGATAATCACGTTGGATTTCCTCCGCGGTAACGAACAACGATGAGCAACTTCCGACCGATCAACCGTGATACGGGCTTTCTGCTGCCGCCGTCGGTGGACGAGTGGCTGCCGGAGCGGCACCTGGCGCGTTTTGTAGTGGAGGTGGTCGACCAGCTGGACCTGTCGGCGATGGAGAAGGCGTACCGTGGTTCGGGCTCGGCGTCCTATCACCCGGCGATGCTGCTGGGGCTTTTGATCTACGGGTACGCGACCAAGGTGTTCTCGAGCCGGGCGATCGAGCGGGCGACCTATGACTCGGTGGCTTTTCGCTACATCGCGAGCAACGAGCATCCGGATCACGACACCATTGCCACGTTTCGCAAGCGATTTCTGCCGCAGATCGACGGGTTGTTTGTCGAAGTGCTGAAGCTGGCCCGGGCGATGGGCGTGCTGAAGCTCGGCACGGTGGCGCTGGACGGTACGAAGCTGCACGCCAACGCCAGCCGGCACAGTGCCCTGTCTTATGGGCACGCGAAGAAGCTGGAGAAGCAACTGAAGCGGGAGGTTCGGCAGCTCCTGAAGCGGGCCGAGCAAGCCGACGCTGCCGATATTCCGGACGGGATGTCGATCCCGGAGGAGCTGGAACGGCGTGAGGCGCGGCTGGCGGCGATCGCCGAGGCGAAGCGCAAGATCGAGGCGCGGGTGCGGGAACGCGAGCAGGCCGAGTACGAAGCCAAGCTCGAGGCGCGTGCCGACCGGGAGAAGCGAACGGGCCGGAAGCCCCCTGGCCGGCCACCTGCGCCTCCGAGCGGCAAGGTGGACGACAAGGAACAGATCAACCTGACGGACGAGGACTCGCGCATCATGCCGGTGGCCGGCGGCGGGTTCGAGCAGTGTTACAACGCGCAAGCCGCGGTGGCCGCAAAGAGCCTGCTCATCCTCGCCCACGACGTGACCCAGGCCGCCAACGACAAGCAGCAGCTTAAGCCGATGGTTGAGCAGCTCAAAGCGCTGCCGAAGGTGCTCGGTCACATCCGGCACCTGCTGACCGACAACGGCTACTTCAGCGAGGCCAACGTGGACGTCTGTGCGGCCGCCAGCATCGAGCCGTTGATGGCGCTCGGGCGAGAGCGTCACCACGTCGGCTGGCGCCAGCGCTTTGCACCCGCCCCCACGGCGCCACGCGCTTCCGCCACGCCTTTGCAGAAGATGGCACACCGCCTGAAGACGCCCGAGGGCAAAGCCCTGTACGCGCTGCGCAAGCAGACACCGGAACCGGTGTTCGGCATCATCAAATCGGTGATGGGGTTCGACCAGTTCCTGCTGCGCGGCTGCGACAACGCCAAAGGTGAATGGAATCTCGTGACGATGAGCTGGAATATCAAGCGGATGTTCGCGTTGTGTCCCGGATGATCGCCGGATCATCGTGATCACCGGTCCCATCTGGCCGTCTCGATATCCGTTCCACATTCGTCCGCTACACATCCGAGCAAAACCGATGATTCAGACCGTCACAGACCCATCCATCTGCTCAATGCACAGCCTCAGTCCGACAGGCTGCTAGGGCTGTGTGCCCTGCACGGGTTCATCGGAACGCGCGGGGTCCCGGTCCATT
>CAZSKQ010000293.1:0-1746 GCA_964607425.1 uncultured Woeseiaceae bacterium | reverse complement strand
CCAGGAGCTCGCGCTCGCGCGCGAAGGTGACCGCCTGGCTGATATCCGCGGCGTTTTCGCATCGTGCGATGAGCGCCGGATGCTTGTCGTGCATGCCGTTCCAGATCTTGCGCACGGTATCGTAAGCGGGATGCCCCGAAAGCAGGAGGTCGCCCGACAAGGCGTCTTTCAGCTCGTTCACGGCGGCCTTCTCGAGCTCGATGCCGGCGCCGTCGAGCGAAATCGCCGGTATGGCCGTATCGGCCTTCGCCACGGCGGCCAGCGCTCGCTCGCCGCCGGCCAGACAGGCATAGGCAAAGAGACTGCTCCCGATTGTGGCCTGGCAGAATTGACGTCTATCCATCTTGATGCACCTTTTGGATTGGTCTGTTCAGGAGGTGCGGCAGGGCCAGGCTGGCCATCGCCCGGGGGTTACCCCGGCTTTATGAGACCGGGCGTTCTGCCGATCCGCACAGTTTGGCAGTGCAGCGTTGAAACCGGCGTGGTATCCAGCGTTGAATATTCGGCCTGGCGCGCGGCCAGCTACGTGCGGCTCGTCTGCATCACGAGAACTTTGGCCCCGGGCGTGTCGCCGCGCTTCAGGGAGAGCAACGCCTCGTTGGCGTGCTCCAGCGGGAACGTCTGCACAACCGGGCGGATCGGTATCGCCGCCGCTATCGGCAGGAACTCGGCGATGTCGCGGCGGGTGATGTTCGCGACGGACTTGATCTCCTTTTCCATCCAGAGATGATCGTGATAGCTGAGCCGGTCGAGGTAATCCTTGTCCGCGTCTTCCTTGCGGATCGCATTGATGACGAGGCGCCCGCCCGGACGCAGGTTCCCCAGCGCCTCGACGACGGGCTTCCACGCCGGCGTCGTATCGATGACGGCGTGCAGGAGCTCCGGCGCGCGGTCGATCGTGTCGCCCACCCACTCCGCGCCGAGCTCGAGCGCCAGCGAGCGCTCGCGCGGGTTGCGCGCGAATACGACTACGGGACTGTCGGGAAAGATCGCCCGGCAAAGCTGGAGCACGAGATGCGCCGAGGCGCCGAAGCCGGTGAGGCCGAGCCGCTGGCCGTTGCGCAAACCAGTGAGCTTGAGCGAACGGTAGCCGATGGCACCGGCGCAAAGCAGGGGCGCGGCCTCGGCATCGGAAAACACCTCCGGAATCGGGTACGCGTAGCGCGCGGGCACGCGCATGTACTCGGCATAGCCGCCGTTCACGTCGCGGCCGGTGGCGAGAAACCCGGGATCCAGATTTTCGTCGTCGGCACCGGAGGAGGAGAATATCCACCCGACGCCCACCCGGTCGCCGATGCGGTGCTCGCTGACGTTTTGGCCCATGCGCTCCACCACGCCTACCACCTCGTGACCCGGAATCACCGGCAGGTGCGGCGGGGCGGCCCGGCCTTCGATCTCGTCCAATTCCGTGTGACAAACGCCGCAGGCGGAGACCCTGATGAGAATCCCGGAGGCTTGCGGTTCCGGGACCGGCAGATCCACGAGGTCGAGCGGCTGCGGCTGCTCGGCCAGCGAGGCAACCTGGCGGAGGACCATGGCTCTCATCGTGTTCCTGTCCCGGTCGATGGCCGCGTTATCGGGAAGCTGCAAGTATAGGCGCAGCGACAGGGTACAGGGTCCGGGACGGTGCGCCTGTGCCACGGGTGTTTCACGCTGATAGCCGGTCCGGGTACCTTTGGCGACCGATGCCGCAGGCACCCGGGCCGGTGCTTGTGCCTCAGCGTGTCGCGCTACGGTCGAGGAGCT
>CAZSKQ010000292.1:0-1748 GCA_964607425.1 uncultured Woeseiaceae bacterium | reverse complement strand
GTGTTCACGCACGGCGACTTCGACACCTGGAGCCCGGGCTACCTGATGTTCATCGCCGCCATGCACAACGGCATCAGCCGCCTGTACGAGACCTTCGGCAACGGCGGCGCCGATACCGTCGAGCGTATCCTGGAGCCCGGCGAGTACCAGCGTACCTGGTACAAGCCCAATCCGCCACTGCCGGTGGTGACCTGGTCGCAGCGCAACAACAACAACTACCAGCAGACCGGCATGCTGACCGCGCTGGATTATTTCGCCGGTAACGGCCGGCTGTTCCTCCGGAATTTCTACCTGAAGAGCAAGCGCTCGGTCGAGAAGCCGCGGCACGCGGGGCCCGCGGCGTACGTGCTGCCGGCGGGCGAGGAGCGCCGCGGCTCGCAGGCAAGGCTGCTCGCGATCCTGCAGGCGCAGCACGTGGAAATCAGCCGGACGACGGAGCGGGTGACGGTCAAGCTGCCGCCGCCCGTCTGCAACGGCGGAGAGGATCGCAAGGAAGCTTGCCCGAAGAACGGCAACGACCGTGAAGCCGCGCCGGTCTCGCGGCGCTTCGCCGCGGGTACCTACGTCGTGCGGATGGACCAGCCGTACTCGCGCATCGCCGACACCTTGCTCGATCACCAGTACTGGGCGCCGGACGATCCGCAGAAGAATGCCTACGACGACACGGCATGGACGATGGGCGAGCTGTTCAACGTCGAGGTCGTGCGGGTCACCGACCCGGCCATCCTCGAGGCGGAGATGGAGCTCATCGGCGAGCCCGTCGCGGTGCCCGAGGGACTGGCGGGCGTGGACGCACCGGCGGGCGAGCTGCCGCGCATCGCCGTCCTGCACACCTGGCTCAGCACGCAGACCGAAGGCTGGTGGCGCATGGCGCTCGACAAGCTCGGCGTGCCCTACGACTACATCAGCACGCAGGACGTGGCGCGGATCGGCGACCTGCGGGCGCAATACGACGTCATCCTGTTCGGGCCGGTGAACGGCCGCACCGGCGCGCGCCGCATCATCGACGGCTTGCCGATGTGGGGCAACCCGATGCCGTGGGAAACCACGGAGCTGACGCCGAACATCGGCCGCATCGACTCGACTCCGGACATCCGCCCGGGCCTTGGGTCCGACGGCGTCGCCGTCCTGAAGCAGTTCGTGCGCGACGGCGGGCTGCTGATCACGGCCGACGACACCGCACGGTTCGCTATCGACGTCGGCCTCGCGCCCGGCGTGTTCGTCACCCCGGCCGAAGACCTGCGGGTCGTGGGCAGCGTGCTGCAGGCGAAGTTCGTCGATCGCGAGGCCACCCCGATCGCCGCCGGCTACGGCAGCGACGACCTCGCCGTTTACAGCGCCGAGGGAATGTCCTTCAGGGTCTCGAACCTGCTGTACGGCGACGAAGGCCTGCCGAACAGGGAGAACTTCAAGCGCGCCACCGGCCGCGGCGGCCCGCACGACACCGATCTGCCCGAGGGGCGGCCGGCCGTCGAGCCGCCGGAGTTGCCCGACCCGGAGCGCTGGGAAGCGCAGCCGCTCAACGTCGAGCAGGCGCGCAACAACCCGTCGGTCATTCCTCCCGGCCAGCGCCCGCAGGTAGTCCTGCGATTCGCCGAGGCCGAGAACCTGCTGCTCTCCGGCCTGCTCGAGCACGGCGATGAGATGGCCGGGCGCGCCGCGGTGGTCGATGCTCCCTACGGCGATGGCCACGTGCTGCTGTTCGCCACCAACCCGTTCTGGCGCGGCGAAACCATCGGCAGCTACGC
>CAZSKQ010000291.1:0-1771 GCA_964607425.1 uncultured Woeseiaceae bacterium | reverse complement strand
GCCGGATAATCTGAAAAGCGCGGTCACGACAGCGTGTCGCTACGAGCCGAAGCTGAACGCGACCTATGCGGACATGGCGCGCCACTACGGCACCGCTGTGCTGCCGGCGCGCCCGTACAAGCCGAAGGACAAGGCCAAAGTCGAGGTGGGTGTGCAGATCGTCGAGCGCTGGATCCTGGCACGCCTGCGCCACTGCACCTTCCACTCCCTCGCCGGGATCAACGCCGCCATGGCCACGCTGCTCGTCGAGCTCAACGAGCGGCGCTTCCAGCGCTTACCCTACAGCCGGCGCGAGCTCTTCGAGCGGCTCGACCGACCGGCGATGCGGTCACTGCCCGAGCAGCCGTACGAGTACGCCGAATGGGCGTACGTGAAGCCCGGCATCGATTACCACGTCGAGATCGACCAGCGCCTGTACTCGGTGCCGCACAGCCTGGTCGGGCAGCGCCTCGAAGCGCGGATCACCGCCACGAGCGTGGAGATCGTGCACAAAGGCCGGCGCGTCGCCGTGCACGCGCGCCGCGGCCCGGCTCGCTACAGCACGCTCTCCGAGCACATGCCCGAGTCGCACCGCCGGCATCGCGAATGGTCACCGGGGCGCTTCCTCCACTGGGCCCACGGCATCGGGCCGGCCACGCTCGCTGTCGTCAAGCGCCAGCTCGAGGACCGGCCGCATCCCGAGCACGGTTATCGCGCCTGCCTCGGCGTGCTCAAGCTGTCGCGGCACTACGGGCACGCGCGTCTCGAGGCGGCGTGCCGCCGGGCGCTGCACATCGGCTCGCCGAGCTACCGCAGCATCGCCTCGATCCTCAAGACCGGTCTCGATGCTGCCGGCGACGTGGAGGCGCCCGAGACGCCTTCGCTGCCGCTGCACGCGAACGTGCGCGGGCCCGGCTATTACCACTGATCACCCCAAAGGAGAACGTCCTATGCTGACACAGCAAACCCTCGATAAACTCCACGCCTTGCGCCTCACCGGCATGCTCGACGCCTTCGAGCAGCAGCTCGCCCAGCCCGAGACGCACGAGCTGGCGTTCGAAGAGCGTCTGGCGTTGCTGCTCGATCGCGAGCAGCTGGCCCGCGACAACCGCCGTCTGACGCGGCTGCTTAAAGCCGCGCGTCTGCGCATCGCCGCCGCCTGCGTCGAAGACATCGACTACCGGCACGCTCGCGGACTCAAGCGAGCACAGATCGCGCAGCTCGGCGGCTGCCAGTGGATCCACCAGAAACATAATCTGCTGCTGACCGGGCCGACCGGTACCGGCAAAACGTATCTGGCGTGCGCGCTCGGCAACCAGGCATGCCGTCAGGGGCTGTCTACTCGCTACTTCCGCCTGCCGCGCCTGTTGGAGCACATCGCCATCGCCCGCGGCGACGGCTCGTATCCCCGTCTCATGAAGCAGCTCGCCGGCACAGACGCCCTGATCCTCGACGATCTGGCGATCGCGCCGCTGTCCGCCTCGCAGCGAAACGACTTTATGGAGCTGATCGAGGACCGACATGGCTTGCGCTCGACGCTGGTCGCCAGTCAGCTGCCGATCGAGCACTGGCACGATTACCTCAGCGAACCGACGCTCGCCGATGCGATCCTGGACCGCCTACTGCACAACGCCCATCGGCTCCCCTTGAAGGGCGCCTCGATGCGAAAGAACGGCGAGCCCGACTTGACGGAACGTGACCGATAGGACTCAATGCCACCGTGCCAGCGCTACCCGCGGCAACGATCGGTCACGATCAGCGGAATCGGTGGTCACGTTCATCGGAATGCGCA
>CAZSKQ010000290.1:0-1777 GCA_964607425.1 uncultured Woeseiaceae bacterium | reverse complement strand
ACGTGACCTGCTCCTCCTGCCAGATCTCGTCCATCTTCTCGATGGTTTCGTCGGGACCTTCCGTCGCGGCGCGCCGCCTGAGCTCCCCGGCCTCGGCCGGGGAGCCGACAGCCGCCTCCAGCGCTTCGAACAGCAGCGCATAGGCGGATTTCCGCTCCGCCAGGCGCGCGCCGATGAGCACGATCACGCCCATGGCATCACCGAGCAGCTCGTCGGCTTCCTCGCGCGGCCGCGTGGAGAGGTACTCCAGCATCAGCGGCAGGTAATCCGGCAGCTCGCGCGCATCCAGCTCGAGGCCGCCCGCCCGGTAGACTTCCAGGAGGTCCACCATCGCCTGGCCACGGTCGCGCGACTCGCCGTGCACGTGCTCGAACAGGTGCAAGGACAGCGCACGGCCGCGATCGAACAGTGCGACGTATTCTTCCTGCACCTCGGTGACGGGACGCCCGGCAAGCGCGTGCATATACGCTTCCAGCCGTTCCCTGAGCGCGTCGGGGAACCAGCTTTCGCGGCGCAGCACGGCGATCATGTCCGGCACCGCGTCGAGTAGCGGCTGCTCCGGGTAAGCCATGAGCCGCGCCAGCACGCGCAGGGTGAGGCAGCCGCTCACGCGTATGCCCCGCGTGAGTTGTTCGCGGGACAGGACACTAGCCTCTCCATGCCTTGTTCTCGGGTTCCTGCGATTCCAGCTTGTCGCTGGCTTTCTCGACCCGGATGGGGAAGAACTTGCGCCGGCTGTTGGCCTTGCCGCCGAACACGTCGGCGCTCGACTGGCCGGTATAGTCGCAGCCGCTGCCGAAGGTGAAGCCGCAGCCGCCGCGCTCGCTGAAGCCGTCGTACAGGGAATGCGAGTACTCGCGCTTGTTGGTCGGGATGACGAAGCGATCCTCGTAATCCGCGATCGCCATGTAGCGATACATGTCTTCCACCATCTCGACGGACATGCCGACGCGCTCGAGCACCTCCACGCGGTCCTCGCCGTCGACGTGCCGGCCGCGCATGAACGCGCGCATGGCCAGCATGCGCTCCAGCGCCAGCACCACCGGTTCCTCTTCGCCGGCGGTCAGCAGGTTCGCGAGGTAGCGCACGGGAATCCTCAGGCTGTCGACGTCCGGGATCTCGCCGTTGTAGCCGATCTTCCCGGCCTCGGCCGCGGACTGGATGGGCGACAGCGGCGGGCAATACCACACCATCGGCAGCGTGCGGTATTCCGGGTGCAGCGGGAACGCGACCTTCCAGTCGACGGCCATCTTGTAGACCGGCGATTCTTTCGCGGCCACCAGCCAGTCTTCCGGGATGCCCTGGCGGCGCGCCTCGGCGATCACTTCCGGGTCGTGCGGGTCGAGGAAGATGTCGAGCTGGGCCTGGTACAGGTCCTGCTCGTTGGCGGTGCTCGCGGCTTCCGCGATCCGGTCGGCGTCGTACAGCATGACGCCGAGATAGCGGATGCGCCCGACGCAGGTCTCCGAGCACACGGTCGGCAGCCCGACCTCGATGCGCGGATAGCAGAAGGTGCACTTCTCCGACTTGCCGGATTTCCAGTTGTAGTAGATCTTCTTGTACGGGCAGCCCGACACGCACATGCGCCAGCCGCGGCACTTGTCCTGGTCGATCAGCACGATGCCGTCTTCCTCCCGCTTGTAGATCGCACCCGAAGGGCAGGCGGCGACGCAGGCGGGGTTGAGGCAGTGCTCGCACAGCCGGGGCAGGTACACCATGAAAGTGTTCTCGAACTGCCCGTAGATCTCCTTCTGCACGCCTTCGAAGTTGTAGTCGC
>CAZSKQ010000289.1:0-1777 GCA_964607425.1 uncultured Woeseiaceae bacterium | reverse complement strand
CGGGTCGGACTGACGGGATTGCGCCCGTCAGTCCTCCCACACCACCGAACGTACGGTTTGCCGTATTCGGCGGTTGAACGAGGGGATCATGCCAGCCTCCCCAAGTCCGATGGAACCAGAAAGCCATAACGGTGGAGCGTGCGGTTGGGGAGCGCCATCGTAACCGCCTGACAGCGGGCCAGACGCCAGGCACCGCGCGAGCTGGAGGCCACGTTCAGCAGCCGGGGTGGGACGCCGAGACGCCGCAAAGCGTTCCAGCGGCCTTTCCGGTCGTGCCAGCGCAGCCAGAAGCACTTGCGGATATGCCGTCGTATCCAGCCATCCAGATCGGTAATGGGTCGTCGGACCTCGACGAGACGGTAGTAGCCCCACCATCCCTGCAAGTAGGCGCGCCAGCGATCCCGCAGTTGTCCACTGCTGACACTCTGGCAGCTTCGCCACAACCATCGAACCTGATCCTTGAAGTGCGTTAGACTCTTCGGCGCCATCTCGATCGCGCCTTGCTTGTTGATACAAAACCCGAGGAACTGGCGTTCCCAGGGTCGGCCTGTTGCACTCTTGGCCGGATTGACTTCCAACCGAAGCTCCTCCTGGAGCCACTGTACCGTGTGGTCCATCACCCGCTCCGCCGCCCGGCGGCTGCTCACGTAAATGTTGCAGTCGTCGGCGTACCGGCAAAATGCCAGCCCCCGACTTTCCAGCTCCCGATCCAGCGCATCCAGGTAGATGTTGGCGAGCAGCGGCGATAACGGGCCGCCTTGCGGCGTGCCTTCCCTGGCCGCCACCACCACGCCGTCGATCATCGCGCCGGCGCGCAGGTAACGGCCGATGAGCCGCAACACTCGTTTGTCCCGGATCGTACGCCCGACCCGGTGCATCAGAATGTCGTGGTGCACGTGATCGAAGAAGGCCCGGATGTCGATATCGACCACCCAGCTCTTGCCCTCGCGCACATGGCTCCGGGCCGCTGTCACTGCCTGATGCGCGTTCCGGCCGGGTCGGAACCCGTAGGAATGCGCACTGAACTGCGGATCAAAGATCGGCTGCAACACGTTGAGCAGCATCTGCTGCACCCAACGGTCCACGACCGTCGGAATACCCAACAGACGCTTGCCGCCCGATGGCTTGGCAATCTCCACCCGCCGGACCGGGCTCGGGGTGAAGCGCCCGGCCAACAGCTTGGCCGCGAGGCTCTCCCAATGCCGATCTACGTGGCTGGCCAACTGCCCGGTAGTCATCCCGTCGATCCCCGCTGCCCCGCCGTTGGCAACCACCGCCTCCAGCGCAGCTCGGGCGTTCTCCGGTGTGACCACCTGTTCCATCAAGCTCTCATGCATCACTTTCTGTCCTCGGTCGTGCTCGGGACTCCGCTTGCCGTTTCGCTCGGTCGGGCCCGCCGGGCTTCACCCTTCTGCCCCACCTTAGCCGGCCGGGTAACGACCGCCACGGTCGCGCCCTGCCGCTTCAAACCACCGCGCAGAATCTCCTGAAACTTCCGGTCTAGCTCTACACCTCGTCCTTCGGCCCTTCGCTCCGCCGGGCTTTCCCCCGGCCTCCTCACTACTATGGCCTCTGCTGACTTCTCCCCAACTCTCATCGGGGAGCCCTCCCCAGGTAAGGCGCTTGCACTTTCTCCGCATCCCGCCAGACTCTACCCTCGTGCCTCGACAGCCTTCGGGCTTCGCTGTCCCTAGCCAGCTCGCCCGGCACTTCAGGCCTCTCTGTCTGTTCGTGTCCCTGCGGCCACGGATTTGCCTCCCGCTTCCTTCAGCCTCTC
>CAZSKQ010000288.1:0-1832 GCA_964607425.1 uncultured Woeseiaceae bacterium | reverse complement strand
AAAACCTGGCCACCGGCGAAGATCACGGCGCGGCCGACACGAAGCTCATCCACGCAGCTTATGAGATCGCACCCGGGGGCAACTGGGACACCATCCTGCGCTACTACCACGGCGAGTCCGATGGTGACGGGCCCGCGTCGCAGAACGCCGGGTTATTCAGCGAGGACAGCTTCGATTTCGCAATCGACGAGCCGGGCTTCTACGATGCCGAGTGGGACATGGCGATCCTGGAAACCACCATCGACGTCGCGTTCGGCAACGGCGAGATCGTGAATATCCTGGGCTACCGCGAGTACAGCAACAACACCCTGGGCGATATTGATTCGTCGTTCGTGCCGGATCTCCCCATCCCCGGCTTTCCACCGTTCTTCTTTCACGCGCTGTCCACTACCGATCACAGCCAGTGGTCGAACGAGCTGCGCTATTCCGGCTCTTTCGACAACGTTTACCTGACGTCGGGCATTTTCTACCTGAAGCAGGACCTCGCTTACTTCGAGCAGCGGCTCATTCCGCCCGCGCCGCCTACAGCACGAGATACGACCGGCGGCGGCTTCCAGGACATGAGCACCGTCGGCATTTTCACCCAGGCCGATATCGAGCTCACGGACGAGATCACCCTTAACCTGGGCGTGCGCTACGACCGGGAGGAAAAGGATGCGCAGATCTCGGCGATCCCCCTCAATCGCTGCGAGCTCGGCATCGGTTGTTCGAGCTTCGACCTGGACGAGAGCCGAACCTGGAACGCCTTCACGCCGAAGATCGGGCTGCAGGTGTTCCCGGACGAGACGACGCAGATGTATGGCTTCTGGACGAAGGGCTTCCGCAGCGGCGGCTATAACATGCGTCATACGGCGCCGGTAGTCCCCAACGAAGGCTTCGACCAGGAGGAGCTGAGGTCGATCGAGGTGGGGCTCAAGAAGGATTTCGCGCAAGGCCGCCTGCGGCTCAACGCGGCAGCCTACTACAACACCATCGAGGATATGCAGCGTGAAGTAAACCTGTCGGATCCGTTCGTCGGTGTCGTGCAAATCATTCGCAACACCGCCGATGCCACGATCACCGGCTTCGATATGGAATTTAGCGCCGCGCTGACCGATTCGCTGTTCCTGCAGACGAGCCTCGGTTACGTGGACGGCAGCTACGACGAGGTCCTGTTCGACATCTCGGGCGACGGCGTATTGGACCAGCAAGACGAGAACCTGGAGATTCCGAGGCTCGCGCCCTGGTCGTACGGTGCGCAGCTCACCTACCAGGCGGAGCTGCCGTTCGGCAGGCTGACCGTACAGGGCGGCGGCTATCACCGCGACGATTCGTTCTATACGGACAACAACGAGGGGGTATTGCGCGGGGCCGACATGTTCAACGTCAACGTCAGTCTTACGTTGATGGATGACCAGCTCACCCTGTCGGCCTTCGGCAAGAACCTGAAGAACGAAGTCACGATCGGCGGGGACACGCAGCTGCCCGATACCTTCCCGGGCGGCCCGGCCTTCCCGATACCGGGGCTGGGGCTGGAGGGCATCGATCCGACCTTCTCGCCGCTCAATAAGGGTCGCATCTGGGGCTTCGAGATCCAGTACCGCTACGAATGATGACCGGCTGCGCTGGCGGGTTCCGGCCGGAGCCCGCCAGCCGACGACCGGCAGGCGACCGGCAGGCGAACGGGAGGTACGGGCGTTCCGCCCCGCGTCATTGCTCCTCGCCGGCTACCTGCACCACCTGCTTGCCGATCTTGTTTCCCTTGAGCATGTCGATGAACGCCGCCGGCGCGTTCTCCAGCCCCTCGACCACGTTCTCCCGGTAATTCAGCTTGCCCCCGGCAAGCCACTGCG
>CAZSKQ010000287.1:0-1869 GCA_964607425.1 uncultured Woeseiaceae bacterium | reverse complement strand
CCACCATCCTCCTGGAACTCGCCCCGCGCGATCCGCGGTCGCTGCTGCAGGGGGATTACATGGCGTTGCGGTATGCGATGGCGGGGGAGGTGGCGAAGGCGGCCGAGGCAGCGGGAGTGAGTGACGGAACGGTTGTTATCGAGTTCAACGCGAACGGAGTGGCATCACTGGTAGCCATTCATAATGGAGAGCCGCTGAGCGATGGCCAGCATCTGTTGAAGTTTCGGAAGCGCGGTGAATCGGTACGGTTGGCGAGTGACGCCTTGTTCTTTGAGGAGGGTACGGGTAGCGGGTACCGCGAAGCGAGGTACGGAGAACTTCGCGTGTCGCAGGACGGTGCTGCTGTGCTGTCCGGGTTACGCTCGGCAACGTACAGCAAACTCGGCGCTTTTTGATGTAAGAGCTCGTCGGGCCGGATCTGACACGAGAGCTTAAATTTGGCCAAATCACAAGTTACGCACCCCGGCCAGGTGCCTTAAAGTTCGAGCGCGATCATGGCAATAACGATTCCGGACGCAGTCAAACAGATGCTGAGCATCGTTGCAAAGCTCTGCACAGCCTATCCGAAAAAGAAATTTACGCTGGATGGAAGACTCGTCGGTGACATTGGCGAAGTGCTCGTTGAAGATGCATATGATCTAGAGCTGTTTGAGAATGTAAGCAAACTTCACGATGCCAAATGCAGGGATGGTCGGTTGGTCCAGATCAAGGCAACAATGAAGACGAGTCTTACGTTTCCTGCAGATCATGTTCCGAACTAATGCCTTGCAGTTCAGATTCACGCGGATGGTACCTTTACGGAGGTATTTAACGGTCCCGGAGCGATTGCATGCGAAGCCGTGAAAGGCCGGGCAATGCCGAAGACAAATCTGCACTCCGTTACGATATCAGCTCTAAAGAAGCTGCAAGAAAAGGTTCTGGTCCGTGATAAGATCCCATTGCGCACTAACACACCCTCGGCGCGAATGCGGCGGAAGCGCAGGCCTTCGTAGGGTCCGGCAAACCGCTGCCGCTCAAGCGCAAGCGCAGACGGAGGTTGCATTCGTAATCCCACACCAGACACCAGCGTGTTCAGAGATCAACCGTCCGAGGAACGATCATGAAGCGTTTTGTCATTATAATTCCGAAGGAGGAGGGGAGCGCCGAACTCCATCCGATGAAGGAATGGCTAAGGCGAAATCCCCAATATGTGCCTCAGGGATGCGACGCCACATCAAGCACCTCCCATCAGCTTCGCAACGCACTTCGTCGGACAGGCTGGACGGTTCAGGAAACTCCGACTGAAACGCGACTAATTCCGCCAGGCGCGACTCAGGCATCTGTCAGCGCGGTTCTTGGCCAAGGAGGCGATGTAGAGGAATCAGAAGAAGCGCAGGAGGCGTCTTTTGGTCTTGAGTCCCAGCTACGTGATTTTATTGCGCAAAACATTAGTGCTATCGACGTGCAGGGCAAACGACTCCGTCTCTATGTGGACCCGACCGGCCGCGATGGAATCGAGTTCCCAACAGCAGTTGGCCTGATCGATATCTTGGCGGTTGATGCGTCAGGAGGTTTCTTCGTGTTCGAGCTGAAACGGGCACGAAGCCCTGATCATGCGATGGGGCAACTAGCCCGTTACATGGGATGGGTGAAGGAGACCATTGGGAGGGAAGGGGGAGTCAACGGAGTCATTGTAGCTAAAGAGATAAGCCCCGCGCTTCGTTACGCTGTGTCTGTGGTTCCAAATGTCAGCCTTTTTGAATATGAGGTTGAATTTCGCCTCAAGTCAGCTCATAACATTAGTCAAGATGGTCGCGCGAACGGGTAAACACCAGATGAAGCTTGCGCTTATCGAGAGCTCACTCGGCCGTCATCCTGGATCCGCAAGGT
>CAZSKQ010000286.1:0-1895 GCA_964607425.1 uncultured Woeseiaceae bacterium | reverse complement strand
TAGCCTGTTCCGCTTCAAGGGTGTACACGATGTATCCGTGAGCCTCGTCAAGGGTGATCTGGTTCTTCTTCTTGGACTAAACGAATCCGGGAAAACGACTATTCTCCGTGGGATTGAGTCTTTTGACTATCGAAACGATCCAGATTCTGATCATCGTGAACTATTCCTGCGATCTGTTAGGAACAAATCCGACCTGTACTCAAATGACCCGGCGATCGTTAGTGCGGAGATCGATCTCGAGGGTGGGCTGTCGAGTAAGAATACGAAAGCCGTACTGACGCAGCTGGAAAGGCACGATCGGCCGCTCGCTGAGGCGTTCCTTCGAGAAGTCGCGTCACAGGAAACGGTGTCAGTGCAACGCATCTTCCCTTTTAAGGACGGAAAGCCGCAGCCAGCGCATTATACAATCGCGACCGATCACCCGATAGCGCAGCAGCCAAAACTGATTCACCAGGTAGCGACGCAGCTTATCTCCTTGTGCCCATTCATCATTTATTTCGAAGATTTCACCGATCGCATACCGGAACGTATTTTCGTCGCCGCGTCGAATGACGCCTTCAATCCGGATTGGTACGACATTATTGACGGTTTGTTCTTTAACACTGACGAAGAGTACAGTGTGGCGGCTTTCAAGGCGTTGCATAGCACACAGAAGCCCAGGCTGGATGATGCCAAGACCGTTCTGAGGCGCGTCAACAAAACACTCAACCGGGTGTTCACCAGGAAATGGGAAGAACTGTCAGGAGTAAGCGATATCGACGAGACCGAGTTGATCTATCGGCCATCTCGAAGTCCCTACTTCGAAATCAAGGTCGCAGACACGGATGGAACTACATATTCTGTAGATGAGCGCAGCAAAGGGGCATTGTGGTATCTGTCGTTCTTGATGAAGACGGAGTTCAGGCGAAAAAAGATACGGAAGGATGCGGGGAAGCCGATCTTTCTTATAGATGAGCCGGCATCGAATCTACACTCAACGGCACAGCAGAACATGTTGGGCGACTTCCGGAAGCTGGTCGAGGATACTTCCGTTATCTACACCACGCACAGCCAGTACCTAGTCTCCCTCGATAACATCAAGAACACCTATGTCATTCGTCGGCAGAGTGGAAAAGTATCAGCAGTCCTCTGGGCGGATTACCTGAGGCAAGAAGCACCGGTTATTAGCCATTATCAACCTCTGGCAAACTTGCTTCAGATAGTGCCGAACTCTCTGGACATTCCGTGGCCTCGTGCGATCATCACGGAAGGGGTCTCGGATAAGGATGTTCTGGACCTGATGCACAGAATATTGAATGGAGCCGTGGGTGATCATGTAGTGTACCCCGGTACGAACGCCTTCAATCTTGGGACTTTGATCTCGTTGAACTTGGGTTGGGGGGCCGAGTTCCGAATCCTGCTTGACGACGATAATGCTGGGCAGGAAGCGGCGGAAAAGTACCGCAAAGAATTTGATCTGGAAAGCGACAAGATCGTGCACGTTCCTATCAAAGGCAAGAAGATGGAGGATTGCTTTTCGGGAGCGGAACGGGACAACCTGTTCCGGTTGGCGTTTGGGCGAGGTCCGGAAGGGAAGGTCAGCAAGAACCAGTTCCGCAGCACATTTGCGCTCCTTGCCAGGCGCCCGGACATGGATAAGAACATCAAGGCGAAGCTGTCGACGACGACTCTGGAGCGTTTCAGGGCATTGTTCTCAATGCTGTCGTTCTCCTGATCACTCCAGGGTTCGCGACCACCTCGGCGGCTTCGAAGTCCGCCGCGCGCTCCCGTCCTCGAAACGCCAAATGGTCGGGCCCTTCATCTTCCTCGACCAGATGGGCCCGAGCACCTTGAGCGCCGACGAGGGCCTAGACGTCCGCCCGCACCCACATCAACCTCGCCACCGTCACCTACCT
>CAZSKQ010000285.1:0-1918 GCA_964607425.1 uncultured Woeseiaceae bacterium | reverse complement strand
TTTTCAATTCCTACCCGGCTTCACGCTTCAAAAAGTTCGTCGGATTAGGGTTAACTCACCGCGAGCAGGATGCCACCGAAGCCCTATCGGCCGTTATCAAGTCCGTGCTAGGCCGGGTTCCGGCACTGGGAGCGGCGATCGCAGGATGGGATGCATATGAGCGAAGCAGATTCGATCGGCACGTCAAGTCCATGTTGGAGTTACTCGCAGAAAAGGTAGAGGACCTTGAAGGGGTGTTTTTTTCTAAATGGCTGGAGACCGATGATGGCCAAGAGTTTGCTTGGAAGGTCCTTGATGCGGCGCTGGATTCGCAAATTATCGACAAGCAAGAACTGTTCGTGAACGCATTAATTCGGGGAATTGAAGATCAGGAGACACAACAGCTTGAAAAATTGAAGTTTGTTGACATGCTGCGCCACTTGTCTCGTGCTTCACTGATGATATTGGCCGAGATGGATCAGATGTTTTCCGGCCAAGTCAGAGGGCCGGGGCGTTCGCCGGACCCGACTTCGGCATTCCCGCAGGTTGAAGCCGGAGGTATTGCGGAATCTCTTAGTGATAGATACGACCCGTATCTCGTTACCGCCGCAGTTGTGGAGCTCGAGGCGCAAGGGCTGTTCAGTAGAACTGCGGAATGGAGAAAGGACCAATCCGGCCGCTTTAGACCGGGAGGCGGTTTTGCGACAGAGATGTGTTATACAGATTTCGCGGCAAGGTTTGTAGAATTTATCCGGACGCCTCGTGACGATGACACATAGCAATGCCCTGCACCGTCACTTGACCCAGCCCGCCTTGCGCTACATTAATCCGCGTGTCGGTCGGAAAGATTGCGTGAACGAGTGATGCACGGTCCTGCATTGCGATGACAAATGAAGCAACGGGCGCCCCGGTAACAGGTTGAAATAAATACGCAAACTCAATCACTTAGGCGGTCTGAAAAGACCGCGCTCGGCTACCAGAGGTGTGGAGATCCGGCGCCGAATCAACGAGTTGCCGAATTTCGGCAGTGGCTCCGCCGAGCCGTGCGTGAGTTTTGCGTGAGCAGGTCCAATGATCTTGCTGAAATCCTGCAACGCGATAGGCTCCCATGTCCTGCAGAGAATCCCTATCCGTAACAGCAGTGATGGACTACGATCGACGATCGCGCACGCTGCGCCTCTCCGGAAACAATGCACGCCGCTCCCACCACACATTGAGCGGTCGCTGAGATCATGGGCCGCAAAGCACGAAGGGTGCCCGTCAGCCTCTATTCGAGCGGCGTCGAGCCACTCTCGGACGAGGAAATCAGGACCGTTCTCCGTGGGGCTGACGATCTCATCATGAGCGGCGGCCGGTCTCTGCTCGCCAGGGTGCTGAAGGGATCGAAGCAGAAAGCAGTCCTCGAAAAGGAGCTCGATCGCTCGCCGGTCTACGGCGCCATGCGCGAGCTGTCGATCGAAGAGATTACGAGGCGCATCGACTGGATGATCGAGGAAGGCTATCTTGCCATCGAGTACGACTACCGGCTGCCGCTCTTGAAATACACTGCCACGGGCTGGGCCATTGAGCGAGATATCTATGCGACCGAGTTGCTGGGTCGGCTCGATCGGGAAATCGAGCAGAGTATCGACGCCTGCGATATTGCATGGCTCAGTGAGCGGCATCCACAAGTCTTGGAACTCGTCGCGGAACGGATTGCCCGTTCAGGAGATCCCAAATACTTGCCACTCTTGAAACGCTGGAAGAACAAGGCGTCGCGCCGACTGAGTAAGCAGATCAAGAAGGCGATTGAGGCGTTGCAGTAAGACTGCTTGATTGCGTAGATTCTCGGAATTTCTGAGCCTCACCACGCCGAATGTTGCATCGCGAGGTCGCCATGCCGAACAGAGTTACTCTCGGATCTGGTGTATGAGCTGAATTGAAGAAGGCGGCGCATTCC
>CAZSKQ010000284.1:0-1926 GCA_964607425.1 uncultured Woeseiaceae bacterium | reverse complement strand
CGACATCAGGTGAACCCGGAAAGGCATTTTTTCGGGTGAACGGGAAGCCGGTGAAGCGTCCAGTGACGCTGAATCCGGCGCTGCCCCCGCAACGGTGATCGAGTCAACCCGCAGCCCCCGGCATGCGCCAGCATGCCGGAGCCACTGCGAACCGAAGGCAACCGCCGCCGGTTCGTGGGAAGGCGCTGCGGAGAGGAGCGACGTCAGTGCTCCACTCGTAAGCCCGGAGACCGGCCTGGTGTACACGCGAATGACGCGGCGGGCGATTCGGACGTGCTTGGATTGATCTAGCGCCTGGCTTCTCTTTGCCGCTCATATCTTTCGGTACACAACCGCGTGCGGGCGGCACGCAAAAGGGAATCCAATGATAAAAGCAGACTGCCGGGTGCTACTTGCCCTCGTCCTCTCGTGCCCGGGCGCCGTGGCACTGGCCGCGGACAGCGCAACACCAAGCGGCGACGAGATCGTGGTAACGGCTACCCGATCGGCGATGCCGATCGAGCAGGCGATCGTGCCCGTGACCGTCATCACGCGCCAGGACATCGAGCAATCGCTTGCCTCCGATCTTGCGGAATTGCTGCGCTTCGAGGCCGGGGTGGAAATCGGCCGCAACGGCGGGCCGGGACAGGGTACCTCGTTGTTCATGCGCGGCACGGAGAGCAATCACACGCTGGTCATGATCGACGGCGTGCGCATCAACCCGGGCACCGTCGGCGCCGCTGCCGTCCACTACGTCGCGCCTGAGCTCATTGAGCGGATCGAGATCGTGAAGGGAGCACGTTCGGCTTTGTTCGGCACCGACGCGATCGGCGGTGTCATCAACATCATTACGCGCCGCCACGATCGCGCCTGGCTCGAAGCCGCAATAGGAGGCGGCAGCTTCGACACGCGCTCGGCATATGCCGCCGCGGGCCGGCGCAGCGAAAGCGGCGACATCGGCCTCGCCCTGAATTTCCAGAACACCGACGGCTTCCCCGCGCGCACGGATAGCGACATCGATCGCGGCTACGAGAACCTGTCCGCAAATTTCCATGCCGGCAAGCAGCTCGGGGAACATTACGTCTCGATCCGGCATTGGCGCGCGGCGGGTTCCAACGAGTATTTCGACTTCTTCCTGGCGCCGCTGGACCAGGACTTCCGCAACGCAAGCAGCGCGGTGGAACTGCAATCGGAGCTCGGCGGCGGCTTCTCGAGCAAACTGGTGGTCAGCCATATCGTCGATGAAATCGAGCAGAACCAGTCCGCCGATTTCGTGCGTTCGAAACGCAACGCGCTGGACTGGCAACTGGACTGGGTCGTCGGAGATCACCGCTGGATCGGCGGCATTTATCTCGTGGATGAAAACGCCGCCACCGAGGCGTTCGGCTCCGGCTTCGACGCGGATACGGAGGTCAGGGCCGTATTCCTGGAAAATTTGTGGGCAAGGGGTCCGCACCGCACGTTCGCGGCCGTCCGCCTGACGGATCACGACACCTTCGGCAATCACCTGACCTGGAACGCAGAGTACGCGCTCACGCTGAATGAACAGTGGACGCTGAATGCCGGTCTCGGCCATGCCTTTCGCGCGCCGGACGCGACCGATCGTTTCGGTTTCGGCGGCAACCCGTCCCTCGACCCGGAGATCGCCGATGAGGCACAGGCGGGCCTTGGCTATAAGCTTGACGCACGTCACTCGATCGACTTCGAACTTTATTACAAGGACATCGAGGATCTCATCGAATTCGACCTGGCGAGCTTCGAGCTGCACAACATAGGCATCGCCGAAATTCGCGGGGCCGAGTTGCGATGGGAATACCGCGGCGACGATTACTCGCTGCTTGCGACCCTCGTCCGCCAGTCGGCGGAGAACGCGGCCGATGGCATGCGGCTGCTGCGGCGGGCGGAAAAGAGCCTGACGTTCAAGGCCGTCCGCAATATCGGGCCGTA
>CAZSKQ010000283.1:0-1930 GCA_964607425.1 uncultured Woeseiaceae bacterium | reverse complement strand
CGTACGGTGGTGTGAGAGGGCCGCGGGGGTAACCCCGCGCCCTACTCGATGCGCGCTCGCGAGAAGTGAAAAAAATGCCAGGGGCCGCCGTCCTGCCGCCCTCCTGTGTTAGCCTTTTGGCCTTTAGGTATCCGAGAATTACAGTGAACTACCTGAAATTGCTCATTTGGGGATCCCTGTGCGCCCTTGCCCTGGCGGCCTGCGGGGGCGGGGAAACACCTTCCGGGCCGGCGACTTCCGAAGCGACCGTTCCACCGGCGCATGCCAACCACGAGGTCGCCGCCGCCAAGGTCGAAGGAAACCCGGCGGCGGCAAAAGCCGCGACGGAAATCACCGCCGATTACATGCGCGGGCATATCATCGAACTGTCGTCCGATGCCTACGGCGGGCGCGGCCCGGGGAGCGAGGGCGACGGGATGGCCCGTACCTACCTCGTCGAGGAACTGAAACGGCTGGGCCTGCAACCGGGAGCGGCGGACGGCGACTGGCAGCAGGAGTTTACCCTCGTCGGTGTCACGGCCGACCAGCCGCCGCAATGGACCTTCAGCAAGGGTGACGAGAACCTGGTGCTCGAGCAATGGGACCAGTTCATTGCCGCCAGCGGCGTGCAGTCCGAGCGTGCCGAAATCGACAATGCCGAAGTCGTATTCGTCGGTTACGGCATCCAGGCGCCGGAATACGACTGGGACGATTACGCCGGCGCCGACGTCACCGGCAAGGTCGTCCTGATCATGAACAACGATCCGTCCTGGGACCCGGATCTCTTTGCCGGTGAAACCCGCCTGTGGTACGGCCGCTGGGATTACAAGTACCTGACTGCGGCGAAGAATGGAGCCGCCGGTGCGATCATCATTCACACGACACCGTCCGCGGGCTACCCGTTCCAGGTCGTGCAGACGTCCTGGACTGGCGAGCAGTTCGAGCTGCCGGCGGGCGACGAGCCGCGCGCCCAGGTGGAAGCCTGGGTAACCGAGGACTCGGCGCGAGCGCTGGTGAAGCTTGGCGGCCACGACCTCGACGCGTTGCGCGCCGCGGCCGACAACCGCGATTTCCAGCCGGTACCGCTGGGCGTGACCACGTCCATCGCGATGGACGTGGCAATCGAACGCACCGAAACCGCCAACGTGCTGGGGCTCATCCCGGGCAGCGATCCGGACCTGGCGGACGAAGCGGTGATCTACACGGCGCATCACGATCACCTCGGCATCGGTACCCCGGATGAAACGGGAGACGCTATCTACAACGGGGCCATGGACAATGCGTCCGGCGTGGCCCAGGTACTGGCGATCGCCAGGGCCATCCGGGCATTGCCGGAGGCGCCCCGGCGCTCGATCCTGATCGCCATGGTCGGTGCGGAAGAGCAGGGCCTGCTCGGTTCCAAGTACTACGCCGAACACCCGACGTTCCCGCCCGGCAAGATCGCCGCCAATCTCAACTACGACGGCGGCAATATCTGGGGTCACACCCATGACGTGACGTTCATCGGTCTCGGCAAGTCGACGATCGACCAGATCGTGGAAGCAATCGCAAAAGAGCAGGGACGTGTCGTCAAGCCCGACCAGTTCTCAGACCGCGGTTACTTCTACCGCTCCGACCAGTTCAGCTTTGCGAAGATTGGTGTACCGGCAATGTACCTCGATACCGGGACGGACTTTGTCGATCGGCCGGAAGGCTGGGGTGCGGAGCAGGTCAATCACTACACGAACGTCAATTACCACCAGCCGAGCGACGAATATTCGCATAGCTGGAATTTCGACGGCATGATCTCGGATGCGTTGCTCGGCTACTGGACGGGCCTCGCGATCGCGAACGCCGACCAAATGCCGCAGTGGAACCCCGGCGACGAATTCGAAGCCTTCCGCCTGGAGGCTCTGGAGGCGGTGGAGCAAAACAAGGCCAGCACCGGCAATACCGCAAAATGAACCCGTAG
>CAZSKQ010000282.1:0-1963 GCA_964607425.1 uncultured Woeseiaceae bacterium | reverse complement strand
CCGGGTCAACGTGCTGTCGCCCGGGCCGACGGCGACCGAACTCGCGAAGGAAGCGCTGGGCGAGGAGGGCATAAAGGCCTTCGCCTCGATGAATCCGCTCCAGCGCATGGCCGATCCGGCGGAGCTCGGGGCGGCGGCTGCCTTTCTCGCGTCGCCGGACAGCAGCTTCATGACCGCCAGCGAGGTCGCCGTTGACGGTGGCCTTGCGCAACTCTGACGCGCTACACCCGGCCGGGCGCTCCATTCGACATTCGGAGCCCGTAGCGCGTGGTAAACACTAACCTATCTGCGAGGGAACATCTCATGTCCAACAAACTCGATCTCTCGAAAGAACTCATCGGCCGCCGTGCCCTGGTCACCGGAGGCACGCGCGGCATCGGCGCGGCGATTGCGCAGCGCCTTCTCGACGCCGGCGCCAAAGTCGTAATCGCTGCGCGTACACCTAACAACGATACACCCGCAGCGGCAACGTTCATCGCCGGCGACGTCACCGCGAGCGAAGGTGTGGAGTCGATCGCGACGAAGGCGATCGCGGCGCTCGGCGGCCTCGACATTCTCGTCAACAACGCGGGCGGTGGGCGCGCGTTTCTGGGAGGATCATGGACGATCCCCGACAAGGTGTGGCATGACGGCTTCGCGCTCAACCTCTTCGCCGCCATCCGCCTCACGAACGCGGTCCTCCCGGCGCTCCGAGCATCGAAGACCGCAGCCGTCGTGAACATCTCTTCGGCGGGAGCAACGATGCCGTTTGGTCCCTTTGCGCACTATGGGGCCGCAAAGGCGGCGCTCGAATACTACTCGCGCACGCTCGCGGTGGAACTCGCGCCGAGCGGCATCCGTGTGAACGTCGTGTCGCCCGGTATCATCTCGACGCCGGGCTCTGAAGAGTTTAGCAAGACGACTCCGGGATTTTCCCCTGATGATTGGCTCCGGAATATTCCGCTGGGTCGCATCGGCGCTACCGAAGACATCGCTGAGGTCGTCGCGCTGCTCGCGTCGGATCGCGGGAAGTTCCTCACCGGTGTGAATAGCCGTGTCGATGGTGGCATGACGGCACGCTGACGAATGTGCGCTTCCTGATTGGAAACTGATGACATGTATATCGAACTCAACGGTGTGCGGCTGATGATCGGGTTACAGGCAAACGGAGCCTCGAGGCACTATCTCCCGGACCAATGCGAACGCATCGATGTCGCCGGCATCGACTACGTGAGCATTGCGGTCGCCAGATTGGGTCGATCGATCGACTTCTACACACAGAACTTCGGCTTCTTTGTCGTGGAGGAAGCCCGCGGCGGGCAAGAGCCGTACGTTCTCATGCGCGCGCCCGGCGATTTCTACATGGCCATTTACGAGCGGCGCGACGAGCGAGCGCAGGCGCGTGAGGCCACGAGGCGTTGGAGCTTTCTCGTCAACGACCTCGATCATGTCCGAGAGACCGTCTGGAACCTGGGCTTGGCGACAAAGGGCGATTGCGACGAACCGACTCAGATCCACCGGTGGCGCAAGGATCGATCCTTTCTCGTCTGCGATCCCGATGGCCATGAAATCGAACTGGTCGAACGCTGGAGCGGGCGACACATCCAGGTCGCGCTTGTTGGGGCGCCATCATCGAGGCGCACGCAAGAAACGTGAGGCGGTTTTCGCGCCGACCGCTCGAATCCACTTCAGCCACAACTGATAAAGCACTGAATAATCGGTATGTTAGACTGAACCGTTACGGGAATTTCACTAGGGGTTACCGGAATTTTGGTGGGCCGACAACCAGAATACATACTTCACCCCCGAATCGGCTATTTAACATAATATACATTACACGCATATTACTCTGCGCCCGACGCCGACTCTCTCACAGCTAGCGCCCAGCCAGCCGTCACCTCGGCGGCCACACCATCCTCCACCTTGAAGCCCAGTTGCCCAAAGCCACGTTGGCCGCTGGGCGTCGCCAATCTGTAATACAGGT
>CAZSKQ010000281.1:0-1978 GCA_964607425.1 uncultured Woeseiaceae bacterium | reverse complement strand
GGGACCTGCTGCGGGAGGTGGTGAAGGCGTTTCCGGCGCGCTGAGCGGCTTGCCGTGCGTTAGTAAGTGATGGATTGTTAGCGGGATTTCTGGTCGGGGTGATAGGATTTGAACCTACGGCCCCTGCCTCCCGAAAACGGATTTTGGATTGTAAATGGTTGTTATGTGGCTTGATGCCCGGGTGCCTCGGCGCCTTGGGCCGCAACGTAAGGATCTTGTTGCTCCAATACGCTTGGTTCGCTGAGCAAGCGACGCATGCGAGGCAGATCCTTTGGCGGCTCTTCCAGGGCCCGGAGAAACGCGTCGTAAGCGCGGGGATCGAGGCTCAGGCGCGTGCGATCCATGAGTCGCTGATCAGCGATGGTCAACGCGCTCGTCCAAATGTAGTCGGTCAAGCTGCGCTCATTGCCAAGTTCAACGGCTGCACGAATCTTTTCCACTTGCTCAGGGGTGGCGCGCAGATTGAATCGTTCGGTTGCTCGTGCAGTCATCGGATCTCTCCTTTCGTGCGCATATTCTACGTTACAGCCTGAACTGCAAGACAAGAGCTGCACCAGCGCACGCTTCCGACGCCCCGGCGACCGCTTAATCCTCGGTGGTCGAGCCGGCAAATCCCAGAAACACCAACACAGAACGATTGAGGCGCACAATATCCTCATCATCCAAACGGCCGATTTGCGTGCCGATCCTGGCTTTTGGCACCGTGGTGATCTTGTCGACCATCAGACGACAGGCAACGTTGAGGCCGTTGCGTTCGTTCGGCTCAATCTTCAGCCGAAACAATGGAGCAGTCGTGGGGTCAGTGGTAAAGGCGCAGACGGTTATCGAGGCCGTGGCATCAAAGCGATCATCCTGCAGGATAACGACCGGTCGAGGCTTGCCGGTGTAGGCCCCACCGCCGGAGACGGTCCAGATCTCGCCGCGCCTCACGTCGCATCCCGGTCGGAGATCTCATCGATGAACTCCTGGTCCTCCTGTTCGTAACGACTTTCGGCCACGGCCAAGGATTGCCGGTGCGCCTTGGATGCGAAGGATCTCGAACGCACGTCGGGAACCCAAATTTGAATAGGCCGCAGGCCTGCCGCGCGGAGCGCGGCGCGGTGCTTTGCGACCCGGTCGGATATGCCGGTTCCAGCCATCGTCATGATCCCGTCAGTGTTACATGTAACATCATAGACCCCCTTCACGTTACATGCAACACCGTTTTCGGTCTCAGTGGCTCGACCGGCAATTCCGCTTGAGAAGCCGTCAAATCGCGACTGACCGGATGCCCAGGGTCGGGGGCCGGACGCTGGGCGCTCCCTCTCTTTCCGGACCTCTTTAAGCCGGTCGGGGAATCCGCCGGGAGGGCGCGGGCCGAGTAGCCGCGGCCTTGGTATCCGGCTAAGTCAGGGCGAGCGATTCGGGAGTGGGCAGCCGTGAGCCTCGGCGGTTGCTCTGGGTCGCCTCGTCAACCTGGCGGGTGCCGACTCGGGGTAAATCCCTTCTGAGAGCCCTACCGGCTTGGTACGGTTCTGCGCCTGGCGTCCGACCCGGCAATCGCTCGCGGAAGTGCAGAGTGAGCCCTAGCTCGCATTAAGGTACCCGACTAGCAAGATCACGATAACAAGAAGCCATATGAATCCGCCTTGGTCTGCCTGGTTTCCGGGTGCATGACCTTCGGCATACGTTCGGGCACCGGTTGCGAGCCGCCGGCGTGAGCTTCGAGGATCGTCAGGACCTGCTCGGACACAAATCCGAACGGATCACGACGCATTACTCGGCGCCGGATATCGCGAGGCTGCTGGAAGCGGCGGAGAGTGTGTGAGCGACGACCGAATTCCGTATTACGGGTCGCAGCTCACACGAATCTCACACAATCGCTTACGCAGAAAGACAGTGGTCGAGTTCGGAACGCGCAAGCGTTTGAAAGTTGCCGGACGATTTGGTCGGGGTGATAGGATTTGAACCTACGGCCCCTGCCTCCCGAAGGCAGTGC
>CAZSKQ010000280.1:0-1998 GCA_964607425.1 uncultured Woeseiaceae bacterium | reverse complement strand
ACCGCGCTCCTGCTCTTCCTTGCGATGGGCGGTACCGGCGCCGAAGAAATGCCCGGACCGCTCGGCCCTTCCCTCGTCGGGCTCGACCACGTGCCAGTCGCCGTGAGCGATCTCGAGCAGGCGGTGGCGACTTACGATCGGTTCGGTTTCTCGATGAAGCCGGGCCGGTTCCACGAGAACGGGCTGCGTAACAGCCACGTAAAATTCCCGGACGGATCCGGCGTGGAACTGATCTCGCCGCCCGCAGAGCCTGTTGACCGGCTCACC
Organism: uncultured Woeseiaceae bacterium; assembly: GCA_964607425.1. Lineage (GTDB taxonomy): Bacteria > Pseudomonadota > Gammaproteobacteria > Steroidobacterales > Woeseiaceae > IDS-8. The sequence continues at coordinate 1,731 of CAZSKQ010000280.1, read as the reverse complement.
AGGAATTATTCGAGGTTCCTGCAAGACGGAGACGGGCCCGCGTACGTCTCGTTTCATGCCAGGGATACGGAGGTGCTGACCACGGCCTTGCATCGGGCGAATCTCCGGTTCACCGAGCAGGGCGGTCTGATCACACCTTCAGATCCGAACCTCGACTTCATCTTCTTCGTGCAGGACAACCGGTCGCCTACCGACAGGCCGGAGCACTTCGCTCATCCGAACACGGCCGTTGCGATGACGGAGATCTGGCTGGCGCTCGACGGCCCCGGCCGGAGCGCCCTGCGGCAGCTGCTGCTGGCGTTGGGTGCAACGGAAAGCAGCGAGACGGTGACGCTTCCGGACCCCGCGCACCGGCTCGCGCCGACCGAGGCCCGAGCCGGCATCTTCACCGTGCAGAACGGGCAAGTGGTTGTCGTTGCGGACACCTGGCAGGCGCAGAAAGGGCGCCGCATCGTCGGTGTGACCTTCCGCGCACGTGACCTGGACGTGACGAAGCGGCTCCTCGGCACGGCGGAGGCATCGGTGCCTTCATCCGCCGCGCACGGACTGTGGCTGCGATTCGAGCCGCCATAGCTCGATCGAGGCGCCGTCGATCAGCGGTTGGGGTTGCGATATGCTGCCCGTATGGACATCCAGCTTCGTTGCCGGTGCGGCGCCATTCAGGGCAAGGTCGACTCGCGTCATGCGTACGGGCGCGCCGTTTGCTACTGCAAGGATTGCCAGGCGTATGCACGGTTCCTTGGCGCCCAGGACGAGGTGTTGAACGCACACGGCGGTACGGAAATCCTCGCCGGCCATCCCAGGGCAGTCCGCTTGACGGCAGGCCAGGAGAACCTGGCCTGCATGTCTCTGAGCGACAAGGGCATCCTGCGATGGTACGCGAGCTGCTGCCGCAGTCCGATCGGTAACACGCCGCGAGACCGAGGCTTCTCTTATGTGGGCCTGGTCAGGACGTGCGTGCCCGACCTCGACGAAAAGTCGGTCGGACCCCTGAGGATTGCCCTCAATACGAGCTCCGCTACGGGCAATGTCGAGGCCACGCCTTTCGCTACTTTCTTCGGCGTCGTACGCATCATCCGGAACGTTCTTGGCGCCCGACTTACCGGAAATTACAAGGAGAATCCATTCTTCGAAGCAGACTCCGGTGCACCGGTCAGAACGCCACGGGTTCTTACGGATGCTGAACGACAATCGCTCTACAGCGCAGCCTGAAGAGGAGCTGCTGCAGCAACTGCGGGCACCGACCGGCGACGATTCCGCTTTCGACACGTTTCCATCGGGGCAGCGACACCAAGGGGAATTTGGATGCGCAACGAAGATCAGGAAGGACAACGACTCAGCATCTACATTGCACTCGGCGTCGCCCTTGGTGTTGGAATCGGTACGGCTCTCGGCGCCTCGTTCGGAAACGTCGCGCTTGGAGTGGCCATCGGCCCGGCAATCGGCATTGCCCTGGCCGTCGCGCTCTGGAGTATCAAAGCGCATGGCTCTGAAAGATGATGTTCCGGAATTTCTCCAAGAAGCAAAAAGCGGAATTGCGCCAATTGAACGACCTGGCCTGGGAGCGGGAGCTGTCGTCTGCGCTGACGGCGCTCCGGCGGGAGTGAGAGGTTTGAGTCTGGCGAGTTTATACCAAGCGCGATCTCTCGCGGCTCATCGAGCGATCCGAGGTTACGCCGGCGCTGCTCGAGCTCCTGGAGCCAACCATCAAGCACCTGGAGGAGTGGTAGC
>CAZSKQ010000279.1:0-1999 GCA_964607425.1 uncultured Woeseiaceae bacterium | reverse complement strand
GTGGGGCGCATCCTGTAGGAGCGCGCATCGCGCGCGATGCCACGGCGGAATGCATATATCAAGTGCCTCGAGATGGAGGTTGCCGCGTTCCCTTTCAGCGCGCCTGGATAGTCACTTCCGCCAGGTTCATGTGCAGCCGGGGAAGAAAGAACTGCACGATCGGCCCCATGAGCAGGGCGAACGCGACCGTACCGATTCCGAAGGTGCCGCCCAGCATCCAGCCAATTGCCAGCACCGTGATCTCGATCACCGTTCGGGTCAGGCGGATCGACGGCCCCCGCCTGGCGATGGCGGTCATGAGGCCGTCACGCGGTCCCGGTCCGAGGTGAGCGCCGATATAGAGACCGGAAGCGAAGCCGATGGTCAGGAGCCCGGCCCCCAGCAAGAGGAGGCGCCAGGCCATCGCCTCGGGTACGGGAATCACGAGGACCGACAGGTCGATGGCGAGGCCGATGATCACGGCATTGAACAACGTGCCGATGCCGTAGGGCTCGCGTAGCGGCAGCCACCCGATCAGCACGATTACCGACGTGATGATCGACCAGATGCCGAGCGTGAAGCCGAAATGATTGGCGAGGCCCTGGTGGAGTACGTCCCAGGGCGGCACACCCAGGCGTGACTGCAGCATCAGCCCGACCCCGAGCCCGAACAGGATCACCCCCAGGAACAGGTTGACGAAGCGCCGAACAAGGCGTGGCCCGCGAATGCGGATGAGGAGCGAGGTAGGCATGGACAGGGATCGTCATAAAACGGACCAGCATGTGACCGTGAATCACAATGCAGCGATTGCGGTTTGGACTTTACGCGCGTTGCTACAGAGGTCAAGCTCGTGCGGCAACTCGATGACGCGCGGGTTACAGCGCGCCGTCAGGAACCGCGCACGGCGCTTCGTTGACCAGGCACGACTTTGCATCATCCTTGATGCGGCCGGTACAGCAAGCAGAGGCTCCGCCGGGACGGGTTGAACACCCGCTGCCACCGCACGAGCCGCAAGACGCGGCACAACAGGCGCCATTTTTGTAGATTCCCCTGGCGCAGATCGGATCTCCGAAGGCCGTCTTGTAACCGGCAGGCGGAACCTTTTCGACATTGCAGGGAGCCCCTTGCTCGAGGCAGGACCTGCCTGCGTTCTGGATAGTACCTCCGCAGCAATTCGGCGCACCTCCCGGTCTTGCCGAGCATCCGGACCCCCCGCAGCTGCCGCATGAGAGCGGGCAGCAGGCCTTCCCGTCCAGGGAAAGGATTCCGTTCTCGCAGCTGGGATCTGCCCATGCAGGAGGCGAGGTCCGCAGGAGACTGAGGATGGTCCTCGCCCGACCCGCTCGTTGCGGGGCGGTGGTGACCCTGTTCACAGCCGCCGCACCCGCCCGGTTCTCGAGCTGCTGAAAATAAAGGCTTCTCGGCTGGCCGGCGTCGGCACCGAAAGAGGAGCCCTGGCCAATGGTCGGTGAGTCGGCGCCGTCATCCCTCGACCCGACCATTCCGACGGCCCAGTTCATGGCGGTTGGGGGCGCCTGGACAACGTAGCTTTCGCTCACCTGTGAGCGCCAGAAAAGAACCTGGCCGCCGGTCCAGCCGTGGCCGGTTCCGGTAGTCGTATTGTTCTCCACATGAAGCCGCCTCGTGGTGACGTTGTCGAACAGCAGGCCTGTAGCCCAGCGGTGGTGGGGCCCATCGTCCGCCAGGGAGCCGGACGCAAGGCTATCGACCCAGACATGCGGACCGACGACCCTGGCGTGGGTCGCGAAGTTGTGTCTCCCTTTGTCACTTAAAACTCTTTGGAAAAGAACACCTGCCCCGTTCCCCTGGACAGTAAAGGCATAGCGGCGGCTGCCCTGGATTTTCGATACCGGATCGAGATTTGCGGTGTCTTCGACGGTGATGAAGCTCGAGTGCACTGCCTTGACCGCCGAGTAACCGAAGTTCTGTGCTGTCACCCGCCTTACCCAGCCGTTGTCCAACCTGGTGAGCACTATGGCATTCCAGGCATGGTTCTCGT
>CAZSKQ010000278.1:0-2011 GCA_964607425.1 uncultured Woeseiaceae bacterium | reverse complement strand
CCATTGGTAGAGCTTGGTTACGGTTCCTTGTCGTTGAAGCAAGGTCCGGGCTCCCAAGCCCCCCGTTCCAACCGTGCGTGCGGTTTTCCCGCACACGGCTGACCGATGGTCTTGTTCATGCCGTCTTGCTCCCTGGGTACTGGATGGTGCCGAGCAGCTTGTGCAGGCCGCGCGCTCGCAGCTTCGCCATCGGCCACGCGCGTCGCTGGTGCGCGACCCGCCAAGCCAGGCGATGGCCGTGAAAGCCCCGCTGCTTGCCGAGCATGCGCGTGATGCGACGCCAGACGTAGTGGTCGATCTCGGTGAACTGCTTGCTCGCGTTGCCGGTCCGGAAGTAGTTGCCCCAGCCTCGCAGCACGGGGTTGAGGTCTCGGATGACCTCGTCGACGTCCTTCAGACCAGCTCGGCGGCGCCGGTCCGTCTGCTCGCGAATCCGGGCGCGGATGTTGTTCATCGACTTCACCGACGGCCACCGAAACAGGTACGTGCGTCCCTTGAAGCGGGACTTCACGATCCGCAGGTGACAGCCGAGGAAGTCGAAGCCGTCCTTGCCCAGCCCGAGCTGCACGAGCTTCGTCTTCTCCGGGTGCAGCGTCAGCTTCAGCCGCGCGAAGATCTCGCGCAGTCGTCGCAACGCTTCGATCGCTTGCGACTCGCGCCGGCACAGCACCACGAAGTCGTCCGCGTAGCGGACGAGCAGTCCGAGATGCCGGCAGTCGCGCTGCCACTCGCGATCGAGCTCGTGCAGGTAGATGTTGGCGAGCAGCGGCGAGATCACGCCGCCCTGGGGTGTTCCCGCGACTTCGTTTCGCACGTTGCCTTCCTCCATCACGCCTGCATCGAGCCACTTCCGGATCAGCTTCAGCACGCGGCGGTCGCAGATGCGGCGCCCCAGCAGTCCCATCAGCACGGTCTTGTCGATCGTGTCGAAGAAGCTCTGGATGTCGCCATCGACGACGAAGTAGCGACCGCGTCCGCCTTCGATGCGCAGCACCTCGAGTGCATCCGTCGCGCTCCGCTTGGGGCGGAAGCCGTAGCTGCACTCTTCGAAGCCCGCCTCGAAGATCGGTTCGATCACGATCTTCGCCGCCATCTGCACCACCCGGTCCTTGACCGTCGGAATGCCCAACGGTCGCTGCCGTCCGTCCGGCTTCGGGATCCACACGCGCCGCACCGGTTGCGGTCGGTAGCGCCCGGTCCGGATCTCGTCGCGCACTTCCGCGAGGAACTGCGCGACGCCCCGCCGCTCGATCATCGCCAGCGAGTCGCCGTCGATGCCGGCAGCCCCATCGTTGCTGCGCACCCGCTCCCACGCCTTCTGCAGGACGTCACTCCTGCAGATCCGGTCGAACAGCGCGTGGAAGCGCCGCCCAGGGTCTCGCTTGGCGGCACGAAAGAGCGCGTGTTGGAGTTCTCGTACTTTGTCGATGGGGTTGTTGGGCCTCGCGGCCATGCCCTCGCACTTACCCCCAGCCACGCGCGCGACCAAAGCAGGGCCCCTTCCCTCCGCCGGCGTTGTGGCCGCCGGCATCACTGGTACTACGGACCCCTCGGACTCCCTCCCGGCACGAGCCGCTTTCGCACTCGGCTTATGCAGCTCGCCTTCGCCTGACGTCGGCTGCCGGGTAGGGCCTCTCCTGTTCCGTGTCGAGCTGTCGACGCATGCCCTCCTCCGTACCCCGGGGAAGTCCTGCGCCGCTCCGTGCTCGGACGCAGTCTGTTGCCTTCGCCGCGACATGATCGGCTCGGCCTTCCCACCTTTCGGGTCTCTACTGTCACGAGGCTGCAAGGTTCACCCTCTCGGGTTGGGCCTGCGACGTTGCTCCCCTCGTCCGAGGCATACACCTCGACGCGGGCTCTCGACGCTCCGCTTCACCGGCACGATCTCTCGCGACGGCTGGAGCCTGCTACGCGGCGCTACGGCGCTTACCGCGGCGGGACTCGCACCCGCAAGTTCGACACAGCATCGCCTCGCCTCCGGGGAGGGTCGGCGTTCAGGACGCACCATGGG
>CAZSKQ010000277.1:0-2011 GCA_964607425.1 uncultured Woeseiaceae bacterium | reverse complement strand
TAAAGCTTCGAACTATTTTCTGCGAAACCGGGATTCGTAGTCCTGGCATCGCTCGGTAATCAGGGCAGCGACCGCCTCTGAAACCGGGTGCGGCTTCTCGATCCCGGGAATCTCTTCAATGAGCCTGTTCGCCAACATGGGAATACGTGCGCGCGTTTGCGCCGCACCGAGCCCTGCATCCGCGGCAAAGCGGTCGATGTCCTTTGGATCGATCAGAGCAGATCTGGGCTGCTTGCCGATCTTCATCGCCATCCTTTCAGTCAGGTCCGGATAAAAGACAGTCGAGACCAGATCGTATAGCGGTGCAAGGCGTACCGATCGGTCCGGCATATAAAGCAGTGAGAAATTCTTCGCGTGCGCATCGTGGTTACCAATCAATAGATTGAATATAACCGCATCCAACAAGGCGACCAGATCAGCTGCCGGAGCAGTTGAGGCGCCCCGGATCAGCGCAAAACAGGTTGCGAGCGACGGCCCCCCTTCAGATTCGTATTTCAGTTCCGGGGGCACGCCGAGCGCCTGGCAAAAATCTTCCTGGTGAAGGCGCCGGATACTTCCGTCTTCGCCACCGATACGGTCGTAACGCCTGGCGAGCAGGTAGTCGATGCCCTCGACTTTGCCCAGCTCAACGGGAGACGTGTTCAGACCGCAGGCTTGCGCCAGTGCCATGCAGAATGCCTCGTTGAAGACGACTCCTTCATAGGTGTCGAGCGCCGGTTTGAGGATGTGGGAACTTGGCGCGCTGTCGTACGGTACAGAGATCCTTTCCCCATCGAGGCGAACTGCTATCTTGTCTTGCACCCCGGCAAGCGACAGGCGAATGCCCTCCTCACCGGCCATGAGCGGCCTGCGCGGTAGCTCACGCAGAATTTTAGCCAGCTCGTCACTAGTCAGTTCACGGTATCGGCCAGCTCCTTCCGGGATTGCCTCATCGTCAGGCAGAAAGGTGATTGCACCGGCGCACTCACCGCCGATGCGCGCGAGCATGGCGAAATCGTTCCTGGCACTAATGCCAAGGATGCGAGCGATTACCTTGCGACTGGCCTCCTCAGGCAGAATTCCACCGAAAAATCCTCGGCACTCTTTCTGCGTGAACGGCTCTTCCCGCAATGGCAGCGATTGAGAGAGCGTGAGCGGCTCGGGCCTGGCTAGCCAGGAAGGATCATATTGAAAGATCATCTGCCCGCCGTCGTCCTGTATCAAGTGTCCGACGAATTCCCGCTCGTAATAGATATTAAGCCTGCGGGCCATGCTTACCCTGCCGCGCGGCTGTGGGGCGAGGACATCGCAAGGCGGATGCCCAGCGTTTTGAGAACCGTCAGGGTCTTGCCGAGCTGGCAGCTGGGCTTGCCGTTTTCGAGGTCACCGATGAATCGCAGGCCGGTTCCCGACGCCAGGGCGAGCTCGGCCTGCGTGAGACCCATCGCTTTGCGCTCCTTTTTTACCAAGCGGCCCAAATCCTCGGGCGTCAACGACATGTGACCTCCTGATATTCCCGATCGGTAATATTATCGAGGTTTCGGCGGTCATTTCAACCGAATATTCCCGATCGGGAGAATTCGGGCCCAACCGGCCGTTAGTCCGGAGTTTGTTCCCGAGCGGGAATAGACATCACGCCTGAACTCGCGCGAGGCCACGCAGGCACCCGCGTGCCCCTGTAGGAGCCCGCCATATGCGGGCGACCCCGCGATCGGCCGACTTTCCGGTCGCCCGCATGGCGGGCTCCTACAAACGGGGCATGCGGTCTCCCTCGCGCGGCTGCCGCCGCGAGCGGCTATGCCCCTTGAGCCGTTGCCGGCTCGATATTGCTGTTCAGCCGGAACAGGTTCGTCGGGTCGTACTGCGCCTTGATCTCCGCCAGGCGCGGGTAGGCGGGACCGTAGTTCTCGTCCGCCGCCGGGCCGTCGAACTCGATGTTGGTGTAGTAGCCGCCGGTGAACGGCTCGATCTGCGCGAACCACTCGCGCGCCATGGCCATCGCCTCGGCATCGTGCTCCGGATCGGTCCAGGC
>CAZSKQ010000276.1:0-2016 GCA_964607425.1 uncultured Woeseiaceae bacterium | reverse complement strand
AGCAGGAAGGCCGCCTGAACAATGACGCTCGTACACCAGATTTGACATTAACTCGCACCAGCTTTCGCCACGAGCTACGTCAAGGGAGATGACCGCATCCATGTGCGGAGCGATCATCGAAGTTCAGTAGAGGCTCCCGTACCAGCGAGCAGGATTCGCGCCGGGATACGAAGAGCACGAGGCGACCTCGATGGGGTCTTCGATGAACTAAACGACTTAACTGACAGGTACAGGATAAGTGGCATCGAACTTGAGGTGAGCTTTAGCGCCACGGAAAGCCCTTAGGCATTGGCGTGGGTGGTGCGACATTCATCAAGGTGCATTCTCGCCACCCGATGATGAGTGACGGCCGCCGCGGGCGTCGGAGCCGGCGCTTGACCTCTACGTGATAACAGGATGACCCTTGACATTTGCCGCCTGGACCTTCTTCTAGCTGATTGCGGAAATGAAGCCCGGCTCGCTTCAGGGTCTCAATCCGGGGAGGCATCAAGAGACCAGATGGACGAATCTCCGCCATTTTTGGCCGAAGGACCCACCTGCAGTTGATCGTTTTGCGATGTAATCCCGAATTTCAATATTGAGAAAAGCTAGGTATCTCGAAGTGTTCGCAAAAAGCGCGCACAGGATCTTTAGCTTTGGAAAAATCAAATCGAACTGCGCTTGAAGACGCCGCACCAGCTTCGTCTAATGCGGAAAGGACCTTCCCGTCCTTCTTCAAAGGAAACCAGGTACTGTTGTTAGCGCCGCAGTAAAAATGACCCTCATCGTCGGAGTAAAACTGACCCCCTGTGGGTAAGCTCGGGCCCTTTGGCGGGGGCCGATGCACAGTTTGGAGATGGTGGTGGAGATACGGGTGCTGGCCCGACAAGCATGTCGATCCAGGGGATCGCTCGGGAGCTGCGAGTGTCGCGGAACACGGTGCGCAGGTATCTGCGCCAGGACGGCAAGCCCCGGTACCGACGACGACCCGTTCAAGGACTATCTGCTGCAGCGGGTGGAGGCGGCGAAGCCCAACTGGATTCCGGCCGCTGTCCTGTATCGAGAGATCGTGGAACGCGGCTACACCGGAGGCCTCACGCAGTTGAAGGCGTTCCTGGCCGGTCACAAGCCGCAGCCGGCTGCGGATCCGCTGGTGCGCTTTGAGACGCTGCCCGGCGAGCGGATGCAGGTGGACTACGTCGTGTTCCGCCGCGGCATTGACCGACTCAGCGCTTTCGTCACGACCTTGGGCTACAGCCGTGCGAGCTACGTGTATTTTGTCTCCGATGAACGCGTCGGCACCGTGATCGAGTGATCGACGAGCCCGGTTACCTGCCATTCGGCCGCGAGGAAGCCAACCTGCTGTTTCAGGTCATCGCCAAGCGCTACTAGCGCGGCCCGATCATCCTGACGTCGAACTTGGCGTTCTCCGACTGGGCCAGTGCCTTGGCTGACGATACGACCTTAACCGCCGCGCTGCTCGATCGGCTGCTGCATCACGGGCATATCGTCAGTATCCGCGGCGACAGCTATCGGCTCAAGGACAAACGCAAGGCCGGGATGGGCGGCAAGAAGGCACGCTGACGAACGTCAGCTACATCGGGAGGGGTCAATTTTATTCCGACGATTTCTGTAAAAAGAGGTCAATTTTCAACCGACGTTGACACATTTGCGCGTTCGTACTCCCCGGACTCGCGCATGGCCTTCTCGAGAAGCTCATTCGCCAGCGGGACAAGCTCATGCTGCGACACGCGACCTTTTGCCCTGCCCAGGCAACGAGCTTCTCATTCAATTTGAGAGTGACGTTCTTCATACGAAAGACTGTAACAAAACGCTTGCATCGCTCGTACGTCGCCATGCTATAAAAAGCGGACCGAAGAGGGGCGGCAACCCCTCAACGGCCCTGACCATGCCAGCAGCTAGGACTACTGACGATGGCTGACAAGATGCTATCAAACCGAAGCGCGATTGCCCGACCGGAACCGTCCCGGGCCTCGCGCTTTTTCGTGCGCCTGCGCTGGCTCCCACCCACGATCG
>CAZSKQ010000275.1:0-2025 GCA_964607425.1 uncultured Woeseiaceae bacterium | reverse complement strand
TGCCAACGTTCACGTGGGGCTTCGTGCGTTCAAATTTTCCTTTGGACATTGCCTTCGTTCCTGGTCTGTGACAGATCGGGGTCAGGCTCAAGCCTGACCCCGGTGGTGACTAACTCGCCGGCCGGGGACAGGCTTAAGCCTGTCCCCTAATTGGCTAACTCGCCTTCTTCATCACGCTTTCGGCGACGTTATTCGGCACCTCGTTGTACTTCTCGAACTCCATCGAGTAGGTGGCCCGGCCCTGGCTCATCGACCGCAGGTCGGTGGCGTAGCCGAACATCTCTGCCAGCGGCACCTCGGCACGGATGATCTTGCCGGACGGCGAGTCTTCCATGCCCTGCGGCAGGCCGCGGCGGCGATTGAGGTCGCCCATGACGTCGCCCATGTACTCCTCGGGCGTCACTACCTCGACTTTCATGATCGGCTCGAGCAGCACCGGGTTCGCCTTGCGCGCCCCCTCCTTGAAGCCCATCGAGCCGGCGATCTTGAACGCCATTTCGCTCGAGTCGACGTCGTGGTAGGAGCCGTCGTACAGCGTCACCTTGACGTCGACCACCGGGTAGCCGGCTATCACGCCGTTTTCCATCGCTTCCTGGATGCCCTTGTCTACCGCGCCGATGTATTCCTTCGGCACCACGCCGCCGACGATCGCGTTGACGAACTCGTAGCCCGCCCCGGCTTCCTGCGGCTCCAGCCGCAGGAACACGTGACCGTACTGGCCGCGGCCGCCGGACTGGCGCACGAACTTGCCTTCCTGCTCGACCGTCTTGCGAATGGTTTCACGGTAGGCGACCTGCGGCTTGCCGACGTTCGCCTCGACCTTGAACTCCCGCTTCATGCGGTCGACGATGATGTCGAGGTGCAACTCGCCCATCCCGGAGATGATGGTCTGGCCCGATTCGTCATCCGTGTGCACGCGAAACGACGGGTCCTCTTTCGCGAGCTTCTGCAGCGCGATACCCATCTTTTCCTGGTCTACCTTGGTCTTCGGCTCCACGGCCACGGCGATCACGGGCTCCGGGAACTCCATCCGCTCGAGCGTGATGACGTGCTTCTGGTCCGTCAGCGTGTCGCCGGTCGTGACATCCTTGAGGCCCACGGCCGCGGCAATATCGCCCGCCCGCACTTCCTTGATCTCCTTGCGATCGTTGGAGTGCATCTGCAGGATACGGCCGATCCGCTCGCGCTTGCCCTTGACCGGGTTGTAGATCGTATCGCCCGACCGCAGGACACCCGAGTAGACGCGGAAAAACGTCAGGTTGCCGACGAAGGGATCGGTTGCGATCTTGAACGCGAGCGCGGAGAACGGCTCGTCATCATCCGCATGCCGGAAGGCTTCCTCTTCGTTCTCCAGGATGCCCTTGATCGGCGGCACATCGACCGGCGACGGCATGTAGCGCACGATACCGTCCAGCATCGCCTGCACGCCCTTGTTCTTGAACGCGGAGCCGCACATCGCCACAACGATCTCGCTCGCGAGCGAGCGGGTGCGCAGGCCCTCGCGGATCTCGTCGGGCGTCAGCTCGCCGTCGTTCAGGAATTTCTCGAGCAGCTCCTCGCTCGCCTCCGCGGCGGCCTCGACCATCTTCTCGCGGTACTCCTGGGCCTGGGCGCGCATGTCCTCGGGGATATCGCGCAGCTCGAACGTCATGCCCATGCTGGCATCGTCCCAGTACACCGCTTTCATGGTGACGAGGTCGACCACGCCGGCGAAATTCTCTTCCGCGCCGATCGGGAGCTGTACCGGCACCGGGTTGGCGCCCAGGCGCGTCCGGACCTGCTCGATCACGCGCAGGAAGTTGGCGCCCGCGCGGTCCATCTTGTTGACGAAAACCAGCCGCGGCACCTTGTACTTGTTGGCCTGCCGCCAGACCGTTTCGGTCTGCGGCTCGACGCCGCCGACGGAGCACAGCACGGTGACGGCACCGTCGAGCACACGCAAGGAGCGTTCGACTTCGATCGTGAAGTCGACGTGCCCGGGGGTGTCGATGATGTTGATCCGGTGCTGCTCGAACTGCTGGTCCA
>CAZSKQ010000274.1:0-2049 GCA_964607425.1 uncultured Woeseiaceae bacterium | reverse complement strand
GGACAGGTCCAGCTCGACGTCATCCTGCGGGATCGCCCCCAGGTGGCGGCTATCCTCCTGGATCGGGAAGCGATCCGCACCTGGCTCGTCCACGAACTGGACACCGAGAACCCGCAACCGCTGTGGGACCCCGCCGAGCCGCTTTCCGGGCGCGCCGCCGAGCATGAATACCCTTCCCGCGGCGGCGCGGCGCCCGCGGGAACCGCGCTGATCCGGGTCAGCTCGCAGCCTTCAGGATGGGACCAGCTTGCCGGACTCGTTTTCGAGCTGCACAACATCCGGCGCAGCGCGAAATTCGAAGACATACACCAGGCGGCCGTCGACGGCGTCATCGATAAATCCGAATACGTGCGGCGATCGTTGCAGCAGGAGTTCGCGGCCCTGCACGCGACCAAACGTTTCCTGGCGCGCCACGTCGACGGGGTACCCGAAGGCGCGGAGAACAGCAGTCCGCTGTTCGAGCAGATCCTCGCGACCAAGGACTCACTGGATGCCCACCTGCAGGAGCAGCGCGACAAGGGCGTCGACCTCGAGACGCACTTCGAGGAGCTATACGAGCGGGAGGTGGTGCCGGAAAGGCGCGGCGAGGGAAGCGGCGATCGCTAGTTGTTCTCGAACCCGGCTCGCCGCCCTGGCGCTCGTCGGCATCTCCGGCTGCACCGGCTGGCCCGGCAAATCTCCGCCGACGCTGCCCGAGGCCGTGCTGCCGGTGCTCGTTGCACAGCCGGCGATCGACGGGGTGTGGCCGGGCTTCTGGCCCGACAGCCAACCGTTCCTCATCTACGAACCTGAAGGCGATGCGCTGCTCTACTCGCCGGTGGCGCCGCCGGCGGCCTACGTGCCTTACGATGCCGCCCGATCAGGCCCCCGGGCCGGGCACCTTTACTGGCACGAGGGCGTGCCCGGCGGCCTGTACGGCATTTTCGACACGGCGTACCGCGTCGGGCAGGCCACCGCGATCGCCGTAGTCCTGCAACCGACGCTTGGCGGCACGCTCGAGACGCTTTTTCACGAAACTTTCCACGTGTACCAGCACCGGAATTTCAAGGGCGAGTCCATCGGCTTCGGTTACGTCGCGCCGGAGAGCATCACGGCTGCGATCATGGCGAAAGCCGAGGTCGAAAGGTCGATCCTGCGAGCGGCGCTCAAGGCGCGGGATCGCGCAAGCCTCGGCGAGCTGGTCCACGAGTACCTGGCGGTAAGAGCCGGCCGGACAGGCCAGATGCCGGAGAAAGCGCGGGAGATCGAAGCGAGCGTGGAGCGCGCCGAAGGCAGCGCGCAGCTCGTCGGCATCCAGGCTACTGTCGCCGTGCTCGGGCAAAAACCCGAAGTCGTGCCGGACGAGATCGGGAAGAAGCTGGCCGTTCCGCTCGCCGATCTCGGAGGAGGCCTCGCGGAGCGAATGTTCCGCTGGCGGTTGTACGGCACGGGCGCCGCGATCGGGCTGCTGCTCGATCGGCTCGCGTTCGACGGCTGGCGCGAACGGCTGGAGGACGGCAGCTCTTTCGAGGCACTGCTGGCGGAGGCAAGCGATTTCGACGCGGCGGACCGACCGGACCTGATCGCTGAACGGGCGCTGCACCGCTTCGACTACGTCGCTCTCCTGCGCCAGGCGCGGGCGCGGCGGGTTGCGGAATCCGACGCATCGTTCGATCCCCCTGCGCGCGTCGTCGTCACGTTTGCCGGGCCGCCGGGCAGCATCCGCAGCTCGTTCAGCGGAACCTTCTCGGCCCTGCAGGAGAAGCTCATCATGATCGATGCCGACCTTTACACGGCCGAAATCGCCGATTTCGTGCTCGTTGCCAGGGACATCGACGTGCTCCTGGACGGCCGCGGCGAGCTGCAACTGAGCCTGGCCGTTGCAGAACTGCCGGTCGTGGAGGGCCTCCCCGGAGACGAGCGCACCACCACCATGCGGCGACTGGAAATCGAATCCGGTACACTGAGGATCAAGGCGGAGCGGCCCGTCGAAATCACCGCCACTCCGGCATCGCTCGAGATCCGGGTCCTCGATCGCGAATAAGGAGATGCCAGTGTCCTGTCCGGTTG
>CAZSKQ010000273.1:0-2094 GCA_964607425.1 uncultured Woeseiaceae bacterium | reverse complement strand
GCTACCACTCCTCCAGGTGCTTGATGGTTGGCTCCAGGAGCTCGAGCAGCGCCGGTGTAACCTCGGATCGTTCGATGATGCCGCGAGAGATCGCGCTTGGTACGGCGAAAGGGTTGGTGTCCACATACCGCTTATAAAGATCGCGCGCAGTGTGATCGTGGAATTCGTGAATCTTGTCCGACAGATCGAACGGATTTAACTCGCCAGACTCAAACCTCTCAAACTCCCGTCGAAGAGCGGTCAGCGCAGACGACAGCTCCCGCTCCCAAGCCAGGTCGTTCAATCGGCGCAGTTCGGCCTTTTGCTTCTTGGAGAAATCCCGCGGCATCATCTTGCAGAGCCATGCGCCTTGATACTCCAGAGCGCAACGGCCAGGGCAACTCCGATTGTCGGGCCGATCGCCACTCCAAGCGCGAGGTTTCCGAACGAGGCGCCGAGAGCCGTACCGATTCCAGCACCAAGGCCGACGCCGATTGCCATGTAGAAGCTGAGTCGCTGTCCTTCCTGATCTTCGTTGCGCATCCAAATTCCCCCTGGCGTCGCTACCCCTATGGAAACCTGTCGAAAGTGGAATCGTCGTCGGTCAGTGCCCGCGTTTGCTGCAGCAGCTCCTCGTCAGGCTGCACCGTAGAGCGACTGTCGTTCAGCGTCCGTAATAACCCGCGGCGTTCTGACCGGTGCGCCGGATTCTGCTTCGAAGAATGGGTTCTCCTTGTATTTTCCGCTAAGTCGGGCACCGAGGACGTTCCGGATGATGCGTATGACGCCGAAGAAAGTAGCGAAAGGCGTGGCCTCGACGTTGCCCGTAGCTGAGCTCGTATTGACGGCGATCCGCAGTGGTCCCACCGACTTTTCATCGAGATCGGGTACGCATGTCCTGACCAGGCCCACGTAGGAAATCCCTCGGTTTCGCGGTGTGTTACCGATCGGGCTGCGGCAGCAGCTCGCGTACCATCGCAGGATGCCCTTGTCGCTCAGCGACATACAGGCCAGGTTGTCCAGGCCTGCCGTCAAGCGGATCGCCCTCGGGTGGCCGGCGAGAATTTCCGTGCCGCCGTGTGCGTTCAACACCTCGTCCTGGGCGCCAAGGAACCGTGCATACGCCTGGCAATCCTTGCAGTAGCAAACGGCCCGCCCGTACGCATGACGCGAGTCGACCTTGGCCTGGATGGCGCCGCACCGGCAACGAAGCTGGATGTCCATACGGGCAGCATATCGCAACTCCAACCGCTGATCGACGACGCCTCGATCGAGCTATGTCGGCTCGAAACGCAGCCACAGTCCGTGCGCGGCGGATGAGGGCACGGATGCCTCCACCGTGCCGAGGAGCCGCTTCGTCACGTCCAGGTCCCGTGCGCGGAAGGTCACACCGACGATGCGGCGCCCCTTCTGCGCCTGCCAGGTGTCCGCAACGACGACCATCCGCCCGTTCTGCACGGTGAAGGTGCCGGCTCGCGCCTCGGTCGGCGCGAACCGGTGCGCGGGATCCGGAAGCGTCACCATCTCGCTGCTTTCCGCTGCACCCAGCGCCAGCAGCAGCTGCCGCAGGGCGCTCCGGCCGGGGCCGTCGAGCGCCAGGCAGATCTCCGTCATCGCAACGGCCGTGTTCGGATGAGCGAAGTGCTCCGGCCTGTCGGTTGGCGACCGGTTGTCCTGCACGAAGAAGATGAAGTCGAAGTTCGGGTCCGAAGGCGTGATCAGGCCGCCCTGCACGCTGAACCGGAGATTTGCCCGATGCAATGCCGTGGTCAGCGCCTCCGTGTCCCGCGCGTGAAACGAGACGTACGCGGGCCCGTCTCCATCTTGCAGGAACCTCGAATAATTCCTGGTGAGCCGGTCAACGGGCTCGGCGGGTGGGGAGATCAGTTCCACGCCGGATCCGTCCGGGAATTTGACGTGGCTGTTACGCAGCCCGTTCTCGTGGAACCGTCCCGGCTTTATCGAAAAACCGAGCCGCTCGTACGTCGCCACCGCCTGCTCCAGATCGCGCACGGCGACTGGCACGTGGTCGAGCCCGACGAGAGAAGGGCCGGGCGGCGCGGGCATTTCTTCGGCGCCGGTACCGCCCATCGCAAGGAAGAGCAGGAGCGCGGT
>CAZSKQ010000272.1:0-2104 GCA_964607425.1 uncultured Woeseiaceae bacterium | reverse complement strand
GGCCTGAGTTCATCCGCTGCGGCCGTCGAACCTGGCAGTTCGGTCCAGAAGCGATCCCGCCGCGGAGTTCACGTTTACACCATAATGTCGCCGCCGCTCCCGCGGGTATATCCGAAAGTAGTTCAGAGCTAGCGGGACACCCTGGACATTGAGCCGGAGGATTCACCGCGTCAATCGAGGCGCAAAGCAATGCCGGAAAGGCATGGGACATGGACCCCCGCCCGCGTCTTTGAAATACTCGGGATTGCCCCCGTCCGCAGAACGGAGGCCAGAGGGATGACGATCCGACAGCCGCTCCTAGCTACCCGAAGGGCGCGGCGGCGTGCTAGTATGCAGCCCTGCATACGCCGCGCGCGTAGGATGCTACGAGCCAAGAAATCAAGGAAACTGTGAGCACTCCTGTTTGCGTTTTGCGGCTCGTTGGCTTTGGTCCTCTGCCGAGCCTAGGAGAAAAGTGTGACTGCTGACGCGGAATCGCCGCAGGAAATCACGTTCCACTATATCAAGAGCAACCACTACAGGGTGGTACATGCTGACGGTGCATGGGGCGGTATAACGCCGCGCGGCCTCATCCAGATTAACTTCTATTCTGAGCGTCAGGCAATAGCTAGGCAGACCGTGCATCCTCTACAAGGAGAGACTCTTGGCGAAGAGATACGTGAGCGTAGGCAGTCTCGCAATGGCCCTGTAAGAGAGATCGAAGTCGGAGCCATAATGGATCTCAGTTCAGCGCGCTCGCTCCGTAAATGGTTAGATGAAAAGATTGGCGAGCTGGAGAAAGGAACGATGCGATCCGAAGGAAAGGAAACATGACCGCCACAATCGCCCAAAGACACTTCCTTGTGCCGGCAACCGCGAGCCACTTTGAACGTGCTTCGCGATTAGACAATATGAGGGTTGTACCAAGGGTCAGTTACTCGGAAACTCACCGGTCCGATATCAGTACCGCTTCATTCGCGCGGACCGCTGACCTTATTAGTCACATCAGCAGTGTTGTGTCTATATCGTTCCTTATGGAAATGCAGCGAGTTCCAACACCATGGATCGAGACATTCCAAGAGAAGCTGGCTTCGTTCTCCGGTTTGGCGGAAGGATGGGATACATATGATGCGCCTAGGCCTGCGCGGGCCGCAATTTCGTCAGCATGGGAGTTCCTCGAGCAGCTTTGGAATAATAAGCCGTCATTTGAGCCGACAAGAATCGCGCCGACGGTTGATGGCAGCATTGTAATATCGTTCCTGGATGATGAGACCCGCGCCAATATCGAGTTCTTTGACTCCGGTGAAATAGCCGCGATGATATCCAAGCCAGAAGAAGAACCGCACATCTGGGGAATAGATGATGGCGAAGAATCGCTTTATGATGCGATTGAGCGCTTTGGCCAAGCGTTTGAGGGTAGATCGTCCTCTTAGGATGTTCCGGTGGGGGCGGTCCGAAAAGCCAGAATTTGCCGCTCAAGAGTACCTGTTTCAGCGCTTTTCTAACGTTGGTTTCGAACAGGAAACGACGGAAATGAGCGTGAAGCAGATCGTCTCCGAACAAATCCGCTGGGCGGAACAATCCGTGAATCGCTCTAACTTCGGGAAGCCAATTGACGTGCTATTCCCTCACTGGTGTCACGAGGGAATTTTTGGCTATACGAAGGACAGTCTTCCGAAAGGCATTGTTGCTGGAGCGAGCAGGAAGCAAGTAGCTCCAATTTGGAATACGGACGTCGAACATGCCCCGCTTTGGGATAATTACGGTCACTCAAACATTTACGCATTAAAAGACGGCACTAAAGTGGATCGCAATAGGTCGAGTAGCGTGAGCGGCTTGGCAAAAAAGAAGGCTCGGGAAGCCATCGTGAATCATCCTTCCTTAAAGATCATTCGGCGGCCCACGCCATCGGAAAAATTTTCCTGGTTACGGCGCAGGATCGGGCTCTAATCGGCGGCCCGAAATGTGTCAAACCAGCCGCCATCTTTCCCCGTTCAAGTCTCTGTAGCACGCGGCGCACAAGAAAACAGCGAAGCCCCGAACGTGCGCAAATCGAGGGAGCCGGCGGACATGCAGTACACGGTCGATATCGCGATCCGGACAGCACAGCCTTTGACGGAGGACA
>CAZSKQ010000271.1:0-2131 GCA_964607425.1 uncultured Woeseiaceae bacterium | reverse complement strand
GCAGACTGAGAAGAAAGTCCCGTTTTTCGCCGTGGATCCTGCTGCTGGTGCTTCCACCGGGCCGTAGTATTCGATCGTCGCCGCCGAAAGTATCGAACCTGACGATCGCCTGCGGGTCGAAGCGCGGTTGGGGAGGCAACTCGCCATGGGTCGGAGGTCACTGCCGTCGCTGCAGCTGGCGGCGGCCACGAGTAACCGGGTGGAAAGAAAATTTCGGATCGAGCCTTGATAAAACCCGTCGTCCGCGGCCTCAGGATAGCTGCCGCGGCATGAGCGTCCCCCTGCCGAATTTACGGCTTTATCCTGCGGGATCGGCAAAGCGGGCCGACTGGCTGCTGGCCCTGGCCGGGATCGTGCTGATCGTCTTCGCGGCACTTGCCATCAGCTGGACCCTGGACAGGGTCAGAACCCAACTGCAGCACCAGATCGGGAATTCCCTGGAAACAGTCACCGCCACCGCGCGGGCCGGCATCGCGCTGTGGGTAGAACGACTCCAGGAGGAAATCTCAGTGCTCGCGGAAACTCCTGTGGTGATCGCCGCGGTCCAGGAACGGCTGACCACACCATCGGCGGACACGGCCGACGGTACTCCGCAAGAGACGCTTGCGCGGATTCTGGTTCCGATCGTGCAGCGATACGAATACACGGGCTTCGCGCTGGTTGCACCGGACGGTGTGTGGGTCACTGCATCCGGGGACCTGAAGGAGGGCATTGGCGCGGATTCCATGGACACGGTGCGGTCCGCCTTGAACGGCGATGGCGGCCTGCATCTTTCGATCGCCGCCGGTCAAGCCCGGCTCATCACCGCGGCACCCGTTCGCGATGCCGCCAATCGAGTCATCGCTGCCCTCGTGCTATCGCTCGATCCGGCGAGAGGCTTGACTGACACCATTCGCCTGGCGCGGCCGGGGACGACGGGAGAAACGTATATTTTCGACCGGAACGGGCGGCTTCTCGCCGGCAGTCGATTCAGGAGCGAGATACCTTCCGGCACTGCTCTCGCGTCGGCCCGGCAGTCCGCGGTCCTGCCACGATTGACGCCGTTTCGGATCCGGGATTCGGAGATGCTCGCGAGCCTGATCAAAGCGCCCGGGGCGCCGATCAGGGTCGACGTCGAAGGCCACTACGATTATCGCGGCGTCGAAGCGCTGGGTGCCTGGACCTGGGCGAGCAAGCTCGGCGTTGGTATCGCCACCGAGGTCGACCGCGCAGAGGCGATGCAACCCTGGCGCAGCATCCTCATGCTCACCTTCCTGATGCTTGGCGCGGTGGGCGCAAGCCTCCTGGGATTGCTCGGACTGCTCGTCAACAGGGGGCGCATACTGGCCAGGCAATACGCGTTCGAGCAGGCCGCCCTGGCGCGTACGGACACGCTCGCAATGGTATCTCACGACCTGAGATCGCCCCTGAACAACGTCATGCTGTGCGCGAGCATGCTTTCCCAAAGCTCGGAACCAGGGACGCTGGACTGGGGAAAGTCGATGATAGAGCGATCCGGACGGCAGATGCAGAGGCTCATTACCGACCTCATGGACGTCTCCGACATGGAATGCGGCCGCTTACACATGGCGAGCATACCGACGGACGCAGGCGCCCTCATCAATGATGCCCGGGATGCCCTGGCCGGGGAAGCAAGCGCGAAACAGGTCAACCTTACCGTGAACTGTCCTCCGGATCTTCCGCTCATCGAAGCCGACCCGGACCGCATCGTCCAGGTGCTCGCGAATCTCATCGGCAACGCGCTCAAGTTCACCCCGGCCGGGGGCACGGTTTCCGTGAGCGCACAACAATCGCCCGACTACGTGCGCTTCGAAGTCAGCGATACCGGACCTGGTATCCACGAGGACCAGGTACCGCATATTTTTCAGCAGTTCTGGACCACGGCGAGCTCCAGGAGTGGCGGGCGCGGTCTTGGCCTGTACATCGCCAGGACGCTTGTTGATTATCACGGCGGACGTATCTGGGTGCAGACGGCACGCGGCCGCGGAACTTCGTTCTTCTTCACGATCCCGCGGGCGAAACCGTCGTCATCGCGGGGGTATTAGCGTTGCTCGTATCCTGAAGCGGCGTCGGGACGAGGGCCCGCTTTCGATACGACGCGAGACAGTACGCACGCTTCTACCGGCTTGAC
>CAZSKQ010000270.1:0-2140 GCA_964607425.1 uncultured Woeseiaceae bacterium | reverse complement strand
GTCGCCCGGGCGACGCTTCGGCTGATGGAGTGGATGGAAGGATGGTGAACCGCCGCAATTTCGCCCGCCACGGTGCCCATGCCGAAGCCGCGGCCTGGATCGCGCGGCTGCAATCGACCCACCGCAGCGAGGCTACCGAGACCGAGCTCGGAAGCTGGCTCGAGGCCGATCCGGAGAATAGAGATGCGTTCGGGAAAGCGACCGAAGCCTGGGACTTGATTCCCGCTGCGGGACGTCTCTATCGCGAGAGCAAGGCGAATGTTCCAACTGTCCCAAGCCGCCAGGTCAGCGGATGGCGACCGGCGAGAGCCTGGACCTTCGCCATCGCAGCTTCGCTGCTGCTGTTTCTCGGCACGGGAACGGGCTGGTGGTTGATGGACCGGCCCGTTCATTATTCGACCGAGCGCGGCGGGCAGGAAGTGGCTACGCTCGAGGACGGCACTCGCATCTCCCTCAACACCGATACGGCGCTCAGTGTCCGTTATGAAAACGACAGGCGCACGGTACGGCTGGATCATGGCGAGGCCATGTTCGAAGTCGCGCCGAATCCCGATCGACCGTTCGTCGTCACGGCGGGTTCGAAGAAGGTGACGGCGCTGGGCACGAGCTTCATCGTCAGGCGGACCGGAAGCGACCTGGCCGTAACGCTGATCCAGGGCCGGGTTGCGGTGGAGGACAACGCACGCGAGGCGTCGGGGCCGACAAATCCCGCGCCCGTTATCCTCGCACCCGGCGAGCGGCTGCAGGTCGTGACGGACAAGCCGGTGTCCATTGATCGTCCGTCGCTGGAGGCGGAGACGGCCTGGCGGCAGGGGCGGGCGGTGTTCGACGACGTGCCGCTTTCGTTCGCGGTCGCGGAGCTGAACCGCTACGGCGGCCCCCGGATCTCGATCGAGGATCCACAGGTGGCTTCGATGCGCGTGTCAGGCGTGTTTGCGACGAACGACACGGCCGAATTCGCCCGTGCGATCGCCTCCCTGCACGGACTACGTGTCGAGCGGAATGAAGGCGAGCTTCGCATCGTCCGGTAAGGATCGAGCCCCTCGATAACACTTTCCTGTCCCCCATTTGTCGGATTCGGACGCGTGCAGCGTCTAAACAGGTCAATGCCGCGTTGCGGCGCGACCTTTTGGGGGATAGAGACGGTGATGATTTCGAAGTTCGCGCTTTGGGCCGCCATCGCGGCTGCATTTGCGCTGGCTATTCCCGCACCTGTTCACGCCCAGGCGAGCTACGCCTTCAATCTTCCTTCCCAGCCGCTCGAGGACTCCCTGAACGCGGTCGCGTCGGTTACGGGGTCCAATATCGTCTTTTCGAAAGCGATGGTCGGCGGCAAATCCGCGCCGGCGCTCCAGGGAAGTTTCAGCGCCGCCGCCGCCTATCGCCGGCTGCTGCGTGGATCCGGCCTTGCGCTGAAGACGACCGCCGGCGGCTCCTACGTGGTGGTGCGCGAAGAGGAGGCGGGCGCGACAGGGGAGCCTGAGCCATCGCCGGCGGGCGGAGACGCCGGGGAGAGCGGGTCGATTGTCGGCGACGTGGTCGATGCCGGGACCGGCCGTGCATTCGCGGGCGCCCTGGTGAAGATCCTCGAGACCGGCGATGCGACGACGACGGACGACCAGGGCGAGTTCCGTTTTGCGGGCGTCACCGCCGGGCAATATACGCTGAGCATTTCCTTCCTCGGTTACGCGCCGGTCATCGAGACTGTCGGGATCGAGGGCGGCGAGACGGCAAAGGTGCGGTTCGCCATGCAAGCAGCGGGCGGCGCGGCCGACGAGATCGTCGTCTACGGCTCTCGAAGTGCCAGGGCCAATGCCCTGAACCTGCAAAGAACGGCGGAGAACAGCTCCGACGTCATTTCGGCCGACGACCTTGGGCATTTCACCGGTACGACCTTCTCCGAAGCGCTGCGCCGGGCGCCGGGCGTTTCCTTCCAGCGGGATCCGCTGACTGGCGACGGCACCAACGTGATCGTCCGCGGCCTGGACCCCGACATGAACGCGGTAAAGCTGAACGGGCTCAATCTACCGGTTGGCAATGGCACCGGCCGGTCCGCCGACCTCAGCAACCTGCTCGCGGACTCTGTCAGCAAGATCACGATCCACAAGAGCCTGCTGCCGAGCCAGGACAGCGCCGGCAC
>CAZSKQ010000269.1:0-2143 GCA_964607425.1 uncultured Woeseiaceae bacterium | reverse complement strand
AACCACCGACACGCGGATTTTCAGTCCGCTGCTCTACCAACTGAGCTACCTGGCCTTTTGTGCGGCTGGGGCGGTAGGCCGCAAACGGCGCGCCCGATCAATTTTTGTTCAGCAGTTCGCCGTGGGTGTCGCCCGTATGGCGGGCTCCAGCAACGCGTGTGGCGGAAGGTGATCGCCCGTCCCTGCCCAAAGCGAGCGGGATATTAGACCGAGCGGGGTGGCGGGAGTCAATACGGGCGCGGGATACCGGGGCAGGCGCGGCGCGCGAGGCCGACGAAACCCATCAGCATGAGCCACAGGAGTCCCGCTGCGCCGCCGCCTCCGGCGCTGTCGGCGGCCGGACTCACTGCTTCGGCTGTCGGGTCCGCGGCTTCGTGGACGGTAAACGGCACGGCGATCCTGTTGTTCGCGAGGTCGTCGTCGGTGTCCGCGGACACGGTAGCGGTGAACTCGCCGGTTCCGGTGTCGAGTGCCGTCGCGGTCAGCGTTACGGTGCGGTTGCTGCCGGCCGGCAGGTTGCCGATCGAGCAGCTCACTGTGCCGGCACCGCTGGTGCAGCTGCCCTGTGACACGCTCACCGAATCGAGCGAGAGAATGACGGGCAGTGCGATCTCGACCGTCACGCCGGAGGCGTGTCCGCTGCCGGCATTCGTCACGCTGAAGCTTGCACGCGCACTCTGGCCGATTGCCACGGACGACAGCGAGCCGCTCAGCGAAATTCCCGGATCGATGGTCGGCAGCGGCACAATGCACGAGGCCGCCTGCACGCTCGGCCGCATCTGCCGAAGGCTGCAGCCCGAGAACCTGTCGTTCCCGTTGATTGTCGATGACATCAGGAACCCGCCGTTCTCCGCCGCGCAAGCGGAGCCCGGCGCGCCGTCGTGCGGTGCCCCGAAGTTATGCCCGATTTCGTGCGCCGCCACCAGGCTGTCGAAGGTCACGTTGCTGCTGCTTTGCGTCAAGCCGACGCCCCAGGACGTCTCGCAGAGCGTGTTGGTGTAAGCGATGCCGACCGTATTGCCGGCGAGCTGGCGGCCGGTGTACAGGTGCGTGAGACCCTGCGCGCGCTGCCGCAGTGTGCGGGACCGGTAGCTGGTGAGCTCGTTGAGGAGGTCGCCGGGATCAGCGGTGTCGCTGAACGGATCCGACGGGCTCGTGAAAACGGTGATCTCCTCGACGACGATGCGCACGCCGAGCTGCTCGCTGAAGATGCCGTCGACGTTGTTCAGGCGGGTCAGGATCGCGGCGCTCGAGTTGTCACCGCTGCTCTGGAAGAATTCGTAATCGCCGACCGCGCCGATGCGGATCTCCCGGGTGGCACCCGACGTTTTGGCCATGGAGTTGCCGAGCTCCCCCACCAGGTCGTCGTACATCGCCCCGGCATCGGGCGCGGTCGCGTGCATGGCACCGCAGCTCACGCTGCCCGGGGCCACGTACACGTCCTTGAGGCGGTACATGACGGAGGTGGGCGCACCGGTCTTACCGTCGCTGCGTACTTCGAGGGCGTACATCTCGCT
This sequence comes from uncultured Woeseiaceae bacterium, assembly GCA_964607425.1. Taxonomy (GTDB): domain Bacteria; phylum Pseudomonadota; class Gammaproteobacteria; order Steroidobacterales; family Woeseiaceae; genus IDS-8. The sequence continues at coordinate 626 of CAZSKQ010000269.1, read as the reverse complement.
GCCGTCCCAGACCAGCCCGCGCGGCAAGCCATCGGCAATCACGATGCGCGACCATGACGCGTCGTTGCCCGCGATTTCACCGCGGTACGCTGCAAGATTGCCTGCGAGCGCACCCCTCGCGGCAGCGGACAGCAGCGGGTGATTCGGTTCGAGCTGCAGGTCGAAGGTCCTGCCGAATGCGTCGAAGCTGACGCGCGCCGGTGCGTCCGCGACGGCAATCTTCTGCTGCGCCACGCGCGCCTGCCCGGCGATCTCCAGCCGCTGCAGGGGTTCAACGTGCGATATCGTGACCGCGGCCGCGGATGCGGTGGAGATGCAGCAGGCCAGGCCCGCGGCGAGCAGCGTGAATCCTTTCATTCCTGCCCCGTTTCCGTTGGGTAATCAGGCGCTTAGTATCGTTGGGCTGTTTTTGGCCTCAAGGAACTGCGCCGCTCCCTGAACTGTGACACAGTTCACAGAAGGAAAGTTCGGCGGCAAAAAAGCGTGCAGCGAGTTGGGCTTGCGTGCGGCCCGGGAGAAGCATTTGGGCGGCTCTTCGGGCGACTTTATTGGATCGTTGACGACGGGAAAGCGGGCAAACCGGTCCGGAACGCGCATCGAGTAGGGCGCGGGGTTACCCCCGCGGC
>CAZSKQ010000268.1:0-2148 GCA_964607425.1 uncultured Woeseiaceae bacterium | reverse complement strand
CGTACACTTGCTTTCCAAGCAAGCGCCTTCGACCGCTCGGCCACCTCTCCTGTTTTCAAACCTGTCCTGCACTCACCGCCCGAGGGCGGGATTGACTCGCGCGATCCAGGGCGCTCGGCCCTGCGGGGGGCGCGTCGCGCGTCCTGATCGGGGGTCGCCCGCACGGCGGGCTCCTACATGGCGATGTTCGTGGGCGATCCTCTATTGTACGTTATTGTGGCGGGACGGGCGCCGCTTGCTCCGCTTCCCCTTCCGCTTCCGATGCCGGTTCTGCTTCCGAAGCCGGTTCTGCCGCGGGTTCGGATTGGCGCACGGTGAACGTCGGCGGGTATTCTAGGCACGGCGCATCGGCCGGGCGTTCGCGGCGCGGTGACGGTTGCGGGATGGTCATTTCGCGGCTGGGATCCAGCGGGTCCAGGTTTCCCGGAACCTCGATGGGCTGGCCGAGCCGGGCTTGCTCGTACGGCTGCGGCTTTCGGCATTCCGGGGTACCGCCACAGCCTGCAAAAAGTAGCGCGAGGGCCGTGATCGCCGACACCTTCAATGCCGTCATTGCCCGTGACTCGCTGCAATCCCCGCACCTTGCATGGCTGCTCTCGCCTGCTCGTGAAATTGTTCCGCGAAGGGCGTCAACGGCAGGCGGATGCCGCTTCGAATAAGCCCCATCTCCGCCAACGCCCACTTTACCGGGATCGGGTTCGACTCCAGGAAGAGCGCCGTGTTCAACGGCTGCAGCTTCGCGTCCAGGTTTTTCGCACGGTCCGTTTCGCCGGCGAGCTGGGCGCGGCACATCTCCGCCATCAGGCCAGGCGCGACATTACCGGTCACGGTCACCACGCCGCGGCCGCCGAGCTCGATGAACTCCCGCGTCGTGAAATCATCGCCGCTGTAAAGACCGAACTCCCGCGGTACCCGCTCCAGGATCTGCCGCAGCCGTTCCATGTCGCCCGTGGCTTCCTTGATGCCGAAGATTCGGGGGTGCGAGGCGAGCCGCGCAACCGTTTCGGGCAACGTGTCCGCGACGGTACGGCCCGGCACGTTATACAACATGACCGGCTTCTCGACGGCATCCGCGACCGCGGTAAAGTGGCGGTAAATGCCTTCCTGCACCGGCTTGTTGTAATAAGGCGTGACCAGCAGGTACGCATCGATGTCGCAGCGGCCGACCTCGAGCGAGAGCTCGATCGTCTGCTTCGTCGAATTGGAGCCGGTACCCGCGATCACCGGCAGGCGGCCCCGGACGATTTCCACGGCGCGGGCAATCAGCTCGGCGTGTTCGTCTTTTTCGAGGGTGGCCGATTCACCGGTGGTGCCCGCAATGACGAGCCCGTCGGTTCCGGCTTCGATATGGAATTCGATGAGTCGTTCGATTGCCGCGTAGTCGATCCGGTTGTGCTCGTCGAACGGCGTCACGAGAGCGACCAGGCTGCCTGTAAACACTATTACTCCTCGCCTCGAATAAGGCGGCGATGTTACTGTTCGCCCCCCGGAGTCGCAAGGCAGGCGCGCCGGCTGCTTCGCCGGGCGCCAGGGTTGAATCGGCCGCTTCCGCCCGCAGTTCGAAGCGGCGGCGGCCGGAGTTGGCCGGTACTGATAGCGATTATAGGTAAATGAATCAACTTATTGTTTTGTCAGCGATTGGCAGCGATCGCGCGGGTGTCGTAAACGACCTGAGCAAGGTCATCCTGGACTGCGGCGGCAATATCGAGGAAAGCCGCATGAGCGCACTCGGCAACGAGTTCGCCATGTTGCTCCTCATCTCCGGCAACTGGCATACCCTCACCCGCCTCGAATCCGAGATCGACAAGCTCTCGAAAGAGCATGGCCTGACGGTCACGATGCGCAAGACCGGCGAGCGCGGCCCCCGTACCGACTGCATGCCCTATGCCGTCGACGTGGTGGCCCTCGACCAGCCCGGGATCGTGTTCAACCTCGCGAACTTCTTCGCCAGCCGCGGCATCGACATTTCCGAGCTCGCGACCCGGCGGTACGCGGCGGCTCACACGGGCGCGCCGATGTTTTCCGTGCAACTCACACTGAACGTGCCGGCGAGCGAGCACCTCGCGCAGTTGCGGGACGACTTCATGGATCTTTGCGATCAGATGAACCTGGATGCGATTTTGGAGCCGGTCAAGTCCTGAAGGCAGG
>CAZSKQ010000267.1:0-2187 GCA_964607425.1 uncultured Woeseiaceae bacterium | reverse complement strand
CCGAGGGCAAAGCCCTGTACGCGCTGCGCAAGCAGACGCCGGAACCGGTCTTCGGGATCATCAAATCGGTGATGGGGTTTGACCAGTTCCTGTTGCGTGGCGTCGAGAACGTCAAAGGTGAATGGAATCTCGTGACGATGAGCTGGAACATCAAGAGAATGTTCGCGCTGAGACCCGGATGAGCACGGGAGCACCGTAATCACCGAGCCCATCTGCCAATTTCGACCGACATTTCGCATTCGTCCGTCACGTATCCAGAGCAAACCGATGATTCAGACCGCCACACACCCGTTTCGCCTTTTCATGGCAAACCTCAGTCCGACGGGCTGCTAGTAATTGAATTAGCACCTCACACTGTCCACCCGACCACCGTTCTAGTCTGGGGCCGGATATCCGGAATGGAATCGTGGTGCATCATCGGGCTAGCAATTAGGCTTCGTATACTTTGGTAGGCGCGTCCTTCGACGACTGAAAGGGCCTTTCCACATGTTGAGCCTGAAGATTGCCGGGCCGAACTCGTGCGTGAGGGCACTACATTTCGTCAACCCCCCTGGCATGCTCCAGAACTCTACCTGCCGCTAGCCGGCTGCGCGCAAACTGCGCGCTAGCCCCACTAATCCATGCGGTCGCGAAGGTTGAGGGTGCTCTGGCAAGGTCTGACTAGGAGGACGCACCTTTCTTGGTATAGAGCACTTGATCTGGATGCGTTAGTTAAGAACGAATCTAAAAATAAGCGCTAATATCAGGAAAATAAAGTATTTTTATATCTTTCTGTCATGGTTATGCCCAAAGAGCTAGCAACTCGCTCATTTCTGGACGAATATCTCCCCAGCCAGACCCGAAGATTTAGGGTGCGTTTCGGCAATTCTAGCGTTAACTTAAAGTTGACTGTGACATTGTTCGGGAATAAATTCCCGACTATGGCTATTATGTTGAAGTATGAGCGACTCCGTAAAAGCAGGGCTACTTGCCGCGTACGCAAAGCTATTGCGGCCCTTGATCCGAATCCTTTTGCGTCACGGCGTTACGTACGCGGAACTCTCGGAGGTTGTTAAAACTGTCTACGTAACGACTGCGGCGAAAGAATTTCGAGTTCCCGGGAAGAAAATGTCCAAAGCTCGAATCGCGATCGTGACTGGACTTACAAGAAAAGAAGTCCAACGGATTTCTGAGAAGAGCAGCAAGGAGAGATCAGAGCCAAAAACCAACTTGAGCCGAATTGGGAGGGTGCTGTCCGGTTGGCACACTGACCCAGACTTTACCGGCCCATATGGTATGCCCTTAGAACTTCGATATGACTCCGATTTGCCTGCGGATGCCACGTTTACAAAATTGGTGCAACGGTACAGTGGCGACATGACACCGAGGGCGATGCTTGACGAGCTGGTGAGAGTCGGAACCGTCACAGAAACCGATCAAAATTGGTTCAAGGTTCTAAGAAGAGATTATGTACCGTTCACGCTTGCCCCTGACTTCTTGGAGCGCGTCGGAAGAGTAATTCACAATTTTGTACACACTATTGAAACAAACATGCAAAGACCGGCGGGCGAGAGGGGAATATTCGAACGCACCGTGATGCCGACCGGGGGCTTACGGCAGCAAGATGTTCCGCTTTTCGAAAGCTATATTCGAGAGAAATGCCAGGCGCTTTTAGAAGATATTGACAATTGGCTTTCAAAGCTAGAACAGCCAAGTCACAAGGACAAAGCAATACATACCGGTGTGGGTATTTACCATTACATCGTGGAGCAAGATAGCGAGAGCGAGAAAAACATAAAGGAAATGTTGGAGGAGCGTAGTAATACTGGGTAAACAAGGACGGTACCCAGCTACGAATTTCGGCCTGTAACCTAAAGGAAAATGAGCAGGCCGCAATCGGTGCGTTGGAGCGAGAAAAATGAGCGAAAAATTTAGGCGTCGCGCTGCCAGGATGATTCCTGCAATTGTAATCAGCTTGGTTTTTGTCGGCGGGACCGTCAATGCAGCTATTGACGGCAGCGGGATGCACGCGATCGATGGCAGCGGTGCAGCGGCAATTGACGGCAGCGGGATCCGCGCGATCGATGGCAGCGGTGCAGCGGCAATTGACGGCAGCGGGATCCGCGCGATCGATGGCAGCGGTGCAGCGGCAATTGACGGCAGCGGGATCCGCGCGATTGATGGCAGCGGTGCAGCGGCAATTGACGG
>CAZSKQ010000266.1:0-2264 GCA_964607425.1 uncultured Woeseiaceae bacterium | reverse complement strand
GCCAGGGCCCACTTGCCCGCCTGGTCGCCCTGCTCCACGTAGTAGGAGTACTGCTCCGGCGAGAGCGTGACGACCATCGACGTCGACGGCATGGAATAGCAGGTCTGGCCAATCGTGATCGTGAGGTCCGGCAGGTTGGGGAAATCGGACGGCCTGCCCTTCGTGTAGTACAGACCGACCCAGTTCCCGGAATCGTCATAGGTGCGGGTAAAGATCAGGTTGCCCTGCGCAGTGCGCAACTGCGACAGCGGCTCCATGATCGGATAGACATACTGCGCGTCACCCTTGAAGCGGGAGGAGCCGGAATCCAGGAACAACGTCTGGCCCGTGAGCGGCGGCAGCGGCGTGCCGTTCAGGCGTACCGAGTAGAGTTCCGTGCCCCACAAGTACGGGATGGCCGCTTTCTTCGGCTGCAGTTGCACCTCGCTCTGCGGATTGTAGAGCGCCGGATCGCCGGCACCGCCGAGCCAGGTGTAACCGAAGCCCGTGGAAGGCTCGGTGAGCATGGAGAACTCCGCGCCCGGGATGCTGCCGCCGAAGTACAGGAGATCCATCAGGAACCCCGAACCCGGCGTGACGGCAGTCGATTCGGATGGCAGGCCGATGCCGCCGCCCCAGGTGAGGTACTCGAACTTGGGCCCGGAGTAGTCGACCGACGCGAAGAACGGGATCGCCGGCCAGGGGCCGCCGTCGATGATCAGCGGTACGGAACCGGTCCAGGTGTACATGTCCCCCCACGGCCCGAAGCTGCGCTGGGTCGTCGTCTTGTCCAGCCACGTAAACCCGGGCTGGCTGGTGTCGACGAACGCGTGCGCGCGGCACGCCGGCGTCTTGCAGAGGTCCGAGGTCGCCCAGAAGAAGGCGGCGCCGCTGTCGAGCGCGAGCTGCATCGGGCTCTGGCCGAGACCTATGCTGCTCGTGTACCAGGGTGTCGCGCCGTAGTCCGCCATCGGACCGCGCTGCATCGGCAGCGTCATGACGTGCGGAATGATCTCCGCTGCTTCCTGGCTTGCCGACGATGCGGAACCCGACCCACAGGCACCAAGCACCGTCACCGAGAGGGCAAGCGCCAGTATCCGCTGCGCACGCATTAGCCTGCACTCCTGGTGAACGTGAGCTGCCCGATGGTCGTCTGCGTGTAGATGGCATCGCCCGCCGTGCCCCGGCTGGTGAACACCGTCAACGTGAGCACCCCGCTGGAAAACTCGAGGCTGCCGGCCATCGACCGGCAGCGGCCCGCGGCGTCCAGGCCGATGCCGACGGCAAGGCCCTGGCGCGGAATTCCCCCGGACAGCGCATCCACGTCGGTGAAGCCAAGCGCGAGGGCCTGCTCCTTCGCCGTGTACCAGTTGCCGGTGACATAGCCCGCGGAAGGATTGTTGAGCGCCAGCTCGAGCCGCAGGCTCGGATCCTCGCGGCAGACCCAGAGCCCGCTGATCGGATCGCCGCCCGCTTCCGGCTGCTCGATCACGAACTCCGGCGCGGTGCCTGGCGCGGCATCCTGCTTCGGCGTGTAGATCAGCTTGTCGATATAGGTTCCCGCGGGGGCCAGCCCGGGAAAGTCGCACGTCGCCACCATCGCGTGCATCAGGTAGAGCGTCGGTACTGCCCCGCTGACGTCGAGCTGCCCGCTCAGGCCCGATACCCAGTGCCAGCTCGGATCGCCCTTGCCCCCCGTGAAAGAGCGCCAGTAGATGGCAAGCGCCACGCACTGCCCGAGCTCGGGCGTCGGATCCCCGGCATCCGCCATGCCGACCACGTAGTACTCTCCCGTGGAGCCGGTCGAGGATCGATACGTCCCCGTCACCATGCCCCCGACCAGCTGCTGCAGCTCCATGACGGAGCCGTAGCTGTTTGTCCATACACCTCCTACACTCATGCTTTCCCCCCTTGCTCTTCAAGAGCCGCGTTCAGCCGGTATCGGCGACGCCGTAGTAGCGCTTCGCCTGCGCCGCCGTGATGTAGCCGTTTTTGAGATCGGCGAGCACCTTCTCGCGAGGCCGCTCCGCCGGCTTGCCGAAGCCGCCGCCGGTCGCGGAGACCAGGCGAAAAACGTCGCCGCGCTCGCCGCGCACCGCCGTCGCCATGGTGTAACGAACCCGCTCGCCGTTCTTCTTCAGGTGCCAGGCCTCGTTGATCGAGCCCTCGCGCCCGCCCGCCATGCCCCAGGGGCGGCTCGCGGTGCGCGTCGCGGAATAGGTGAGCCAGGCTTCCTCGGCCGTTATGCGGTAGTCGAGCACGACTCCCTTGCCGCCGCGGAAGCG
>CAZSKQ010000265.1:0-2296 GCA_964607425.1 uncultured Woeseiaceae bacterium | reverse complement strand
CCACCATCCTCCTGGAACTCGCCCCGCGCGATCCGCGGTCGCTGCTGCAGGGGGACTACATGGCGTTGCGGTATGCGATGGCGGATGAGGTGGCGGAGGCCGCTGAGGCAATGGAAATGACCAATGGCATGATTCTCGTTGAGGTGGATACAAGCGGCGTAGGGAAATTCACGGCTGTTCATGGTGAGCAATCACTGGGGAAAAATCACCATCTGCTTCGGTTCCGGAAACGTGGGCAGACTGTACGGCTGGGGAGCGACGCCTGGCATTTTGAGGAAGGCACAGGCAGCCGCTATCGCAATGCGAGATATGGGGAGTTCCGAGTGGCGGAGGGCGGGGCGGCCGTACTGGTTGGGTTACGTGCGGACAAGTACGAACAAATCCGCGACTGATTTTCCAAGCTGGTCACCAGCACTGACAGGACCAGATCGTAAAGCGCCGCTGCAATCATGTGCTAGGCGCATCTATTCCCTAAGTCGCTTCAATAAGGCTGGTCGCATGTACACAAAGCTTCCGTACAAATCCACGTTAGAAGGTAAACCCGATTCCGCAGCATATACAATCTGCATCGCTCATCCACCGGAAAAGCTATCGCAGAACGACGTTCGAGAGGCCATTCGAGCTATTCGCTCCGATCCAGTCGACCAGTTCCTGAGAAGAATGGCGGCAAACAATCCAGATCACTCGGTTGATGACTGCGCGACAAAATTGGCTGCCATTAGTGCTTTGGCGGGTGCAAATGGCAGAAATATTCTGGCTGTAGCGAAGTCGAGTTTAAGTTGGTTGGATGACAACAATTTAACAATGTCATCGCTAATTAAGAATGGTACATGGGCCGAGGCGACGGCGATGATGGAGGAGACAGCCGAAGATGTTGGCCATAGGTCAACTTCTCTACTGTCAAAGTATTTGGCGTATCACAATCCACGCTGGATGATTTACGACTCGTACGTACGTGCATACGTCTTCGCAATGCACAAAGGACTGCCTAATGTGCATGCACGCGGCCGGCGTCCGAGTGCATCGAATCTGCACGTAAAGAGCTTTCGTAGCCTTCAGAAATACTCAAATTATTGTAGTGCAGTAGATCTGGTTTGGAGGCAGCTTGGGTTAAAAGCCCCACGCACTGCGCGTGATAAAGAGGGTGTATTTTGGCACCGTGCGAAGAACTGCCAGATCTACGAATGGTAGCGGCGCAGCCCGAATGAGCTGTGCCGCCGCTTACGGTGGCTGCGCAACCGCGGAGCCGCTTGGCTGGATCGCTTGAAGTAGCGTCGGGATGAGGAACAAAATTTGAGACGCTAGTAGCACCAGACTAGCGAAGCCGCTCGTTATACTTGAGCTCCTCCTTTTGCTGTGTGAGGATTCTGAATGATCTGCGGTGCAGAAAAGCGTCTAGCAGCGCAAGCAATCGAGCCAGTATGCAAGAAGCACTGTGCTCGCAAAAATCCGGGAGCTGTCGCGCCGATCAATTAAACACTCGTTACCCAGATACATTTGACGTTGTAAGTGAGACAGACGCTCGTCGCTAAGTTCCGGAAAGATGCCGAAGAGGAACAACTGCGCGCGAAATCTCGCCGGAAGACCAGTGGGCCCAGTCAAACAAGGACAGCATCGGCGAACTCGCCGGAAGAAAAAGCAAAACAGGAGCTCCGATAAATGTCAACCCTGTGCTAGCGCGACAGTACGCATTCAAGCGATAGCGAGAGCTTTGCACCCGGCATCCCATGAAACACCATTCTGCAGCTTCTATGAGATCGATCGGCAACCTTGACCGTAGTCGAAAGTTCGGTGACGGGTAGATGCCTTTCCTGTTTCGTCCCAAAGTCACTTACGATGAATTCTTTGACATTGCTTTCAAGGAAACGAATCTTTTTCGTGCTTTCGAAGAGAAGTTTCAGTTTTCGACGAGCAAAGGAATTGACCGAATCAATGGTTATCAGTTTTCTGAAAGTGCAAAGGCCCACTTTCATACTGCGGCAGGAAAGATAAAGGCGGGTACATATAGGTTCTCCCCGTATGTGGAGCGCCTCCGGCTTAAAGGTAGAAACAAGGAACCCAGAATAATCGGCATTCCCACTATCCGCGATCGCGTAGTTATCAACCAGCTGAAGGAATGTCTTGCCTTTGCTTTTCCAGAATGTGTTCCGAAGAATATCGCGAATAGTTACATCAGGCAGCTGGCTGAGGAGTTGCCGACGTTGGACCCGAGCGTGACGTATGTTTGCGGTTGCGACATCAAGCGGTTCTACGACTCCATTGATCGAGGCCGGCTGCTAAGTCTAATCGCATCTCG
>CAZSKQ010000264.1:0-2303 GCA_964607425.1 uncultured Woeseiaceae bacterium | reverse complement strand
CGGAATGCTGATAACGCCCAACAGGAAGAACCTGAACACGATCGTGGTGCTGAATCCCAAAGGCGGCTGCGGCAAGACCACGCTCGTTACCAACCTCGCCAGTATTTACGCCGCGCGCGGACCGATGCCAACGATCATGGACTGCGATCCGCAAGGATCCACCATGCGCTGGATCGAGCGCCGCGCATCCGACCGGCCGCCGGTACACGGCATCGCCGCGTACAAGAACACGATGCAGGCCACGCGGAGCTGGCAGCTGCGCGTCGCCGTCGACACCACCGCGCTGATCGTCGATACTCCGGCGGGCCTCTCGCGTGACCGGCTACGGGAAGTCACGCGCGACGCCAGCAGCATCCTCGTGCCGGTGCTCCCGTCGGCGATCGATATTCACGCGGCGTCGCGCTGCATCGCGGACCTGCTGCTGGTGGCCAAAATCGACCGGCGCGATCGCAAGCTCGCGGTCATTGCCAATCGCACACGCCAGAATACCCGCAGCTTCGACAAGCTGATGCGCTTCCTGGACTCCCTGGACATTCCGATCATCGGCGTGCTGCGCGATGCCCAGGTTTTCCTGCACGCAGTGGAAAGTGGGCTCGGGATAGTCGAGATGCCGTCGCAGCGAACGCGGCGCGACATCGAAGAGCTGGAAAAGATCGTAAGATGGCTGGACCAGTGGCAGCAGCGCCGGCGCCCGCTGCAACCCGCGGAATCGAGGCCCCTGACGCCGGCCCTGACGGTGGTGCCCGGCAGGGCGTAGGAGCGCGCATTGCGCGATGGCCACGTTCGGGGCCGGAGCATCGCGCGCAGTGCGCGCTCCTACGGGCGCTGGATTGCCGCGAAGGTTTCCGGGTCGACGTTGCCGCCGCTCAGGACGATGACGGTGACCTTGCCGCGCGTAGGGAGCCGATTCGCCAGCACCGCCGCCAGCGCCACCGCACCACCTGGCTCGACCACCATTTTCAGGTGACGGAACGCGAAGCGCATCGCTGCGCGTACTTCCTCGTCGCTGACGACAAGGCCTTGGCCCAGCAGGCGCAGGTTGATGGGGAATGTCAGCGCGCCTGGCATCCCGGCCTGCAGCGCGTCGCAGATGGAGCGCGCTCCCGGCGCGTTCGGAAGGCGCTCGCCGGCGGCAAGCGAGCGGCGCGTGTCGTCGAAGTCCGCGGGCTCGACAGGATGTACCGCGGTCGCCGGGGAAGCTGCACGGATTGCCACCGCCGAACCCGCCGACAGCCCGCCGCCGCCGCAGGGAATCAGCACCTGGTCCGGCACATGTCCCTGCTCTTCGCACTGCCGTATCAGCTCCAGGCCGACCGTGCCCTGCCCCGCGATGATGTCCGGATGATCGTAGGAGGGCACGAGCCCGGCTCCGCGTTCCGCGGCGACCTCGCGGGCGATGGCTTCGCGATCGCCGGTGTAGCGGTCATACAGGATGGTCTCGCCGCCGAGGCGGCGCGTATTCGCAAGCTTGAGCGCGGGCGCGTCCTCCGGCATCACGATTGCGGTCCGGATGCCGAGCAGCGCTCCCGCGGCCGCGACCCCTTGCGCGTGGTTACCCGAGGACCAGGCGACGACGCCCTGCTCCGCCCGCGCGCGCGGCAGCCGACTCATGAGGTTATAGGCACCGCGAATCTTGAACGAGCCGGTAAACTGCAGGTTTTCGGCTTTGAGCAGCACGGTGCCGGCGGCGATCGCGTCCAGTTCCTCGGACTCTACGAGCGGTGTCACCGCGGCGACCCCCGCAAGCCGGCGCGCGGCCTGCTCGATCGCATGGCGGTCGACCGTGGTGCCGGACATCAGAGATCCAGAACGAGTCGATCGATCTTCGCGGCGCAGATAAAGTCGTTGTCGGACAGGCCGTCGATGGCGGTGGTCGTGTAACGCACCGTGCAGCGGCCATAGTTCACGACGAGTTCCGGGTGGTGGCCTTCCGTGGTCGCGACCCACGCGACCGCGTTGACGAACGCCATCGTCCAGGCGAACGCCGGGAAGCTGAAGTCGCGTTTGATGCTCTTGCCGTCGCCCGCGAGGATCCAGGCGGGGTCGAGCGCCGCGAGCATTTCGCGGGCCGCGTCAGGCGCCAGTGGCTCGACACCGCCCTCGCAGGGTTTGCAGCGCCGCTCGTGAAGGTCGGTCATCGCACGTTTCCTGTAGGAGCCCGCATCGCGGGCGATGCCACGTATTCCGGCACCAGTAGCGCCCGCAAAGCGGGCTCCTGCAGCGCAGGATAGCACCCTCTTCGCGTGCCCATCGAGTAGGGCGCGGGGTTACCCCCGCGGCCCTCTCACACCACCGTACGTGCG
>CAZSKQ010000263.1:0-2348 GCA_964607425.1 uncultured Woeseiaceae bacterium | reverse complement strand
CCGCTGCCGCTGTCGTTTGCGCAGGAGCGGCTGTGGTTTTTAGAACAGCTGCAGGTAGCGGGCTCGGCCTACAACATGCCGACGGCGCTGCGGCTGGAGGGGACGTTGCATGCGCCGGCGCTGCAGCAGTCGCTGGATGAGCTGGTGCGCCGGCACGAAGGTCTGCGGACGCGCTTCGAGCTGCGCGGCGGGCAGCCGGTGCAGCTGATCGATGCGGCGGCGGCCTTTGACCTGCAGCAGGTGGACCTGTCCGGGGTGGCGGAGGAGGAGCGGGAAGACCGGTTGCAGGAGCTCCTGCATGAAAAGGCGCTGGAGCGGTTCGAGTTGAGCCGGGGCGGGCTGCTGCGGGTGGTGCTGGTGAAGCTGTCGGAGCAGGAGCATGTGCTGCTGATCACGATGCACCACATCATCTCGGACGGGTGGTCGATGGGGGTTTTGCTGCGCGAGCTCGGGGTTCTGTACGAGGCTTTCGTGGAGGGCCGGGGCACGCCGCTGGCGCCGCTGGAGGTGCAGTACGCGGATTATGCCGTGTGGCAGCGGCAGTGGCTGCAGGGGGAGGTGCTGGAGCGCCAGCTGGGGTACTGGAAGGATCAGCTGTCGAACGCGCCGGCGGTGCTGGAGCTGCCGACGGACCGGCCGCGGCCGGCGGTGCCGAGCTATCGCGGGGCGATGCGGCTGTTCAAGCTGACGCCGCAGTTGTCGGCCCGGGTCGAGGAGCTGGCGAAGCAGGAGGGTGTGACGCTGTACATGCTGCTGCTGGCGGCGCTGCAGGTGGTGCTGAGCCGCTGGAGCGGGCAGCGTGACATCCTGGTGGGCTCCCCGATCGCGGGCCGCACGCACCGGCAGACCGAAGCCCTGATCGGTTTCTTCGTCAACACGCTGCTCCTGCGCGCCGACCTGCGGGACGATCCGACCTTCAGCGAGCTACTGCACGATACCAGGGAAACGGCTCTGCAGGCGTACGCGCACCAGGACGTGCCGTTCGAGAAGCTGGTTGCGGAGCTGCAGCCCGAGCGCGACCTGTCGCGACAGGCGCTGTTCCAGGTCATGTTCGTGATGTTGAACATGCGGGTCGAGACGCTCGGGTTGTCCGGCATGTCGGTGAAGCCCGCGGCGCTGGATCGCATCACGTCGAAGTTCGATCTGACATTGAGCATGTTCGAGTCGGATACCGAGCTGAACGGCTGGATTGAATATGCAACCGACCTGTTCGACGATGAGACGATAGACCGGTTCGTGCAGCACTACGTCAACCTGTTGCAGCAGGCAGTGGAACAGCCGCATGCGCGCCTTAGTGAGCTGAGCCTGCTCTCGGAGGCAGAACGGCGTCAGCTGCTGGTGGACTGGAATCGCACGGAGCAGCCGTACCCATTAAATCGATGCGTGCACGAGCTGTTTGCCGAGCAGGCACAGCGCACACCCGACGCAGTCGCCGTATTCGACACAGGGGAACAGTTGACCTATGCCGGGCTGGACAGCCGTGCCAACCAGCTGGCGCATTACCTGCGAAGCCGCGGTGTCGGCCCGGAGTTTGTCGTAGGCCTGTGCATGGAGCGTTCGATCGATATGGTCGTGGCGCTGCTCGGCATCCTGAAAGCAGGTGGTGCCTACCTGCCGCTCGATCCGAGCCATCCACCGCAGCGTCTTGCCTTCATGCTTGCCGACGCCGAGGTCAGGATGCTGCTCACGCAGGCGAAACTGCGCGCCGTGCTGCCCGAGGGCTTTCGCGAGGTCTTAGAGGTCGATGCTCTGCGTCAAGAGTTGGCGCGACAGCCGACAACGGCCCCGGAGAGCGGGGTGGACGCGGAGAACCTCGCCTATGTCATCTACACGTCGGGCTCGACGGGAACTCCGAAGGGTACGGTGCTGCGTCACCGCGGCCTGAGCAATCTCGCCTCGGCACAGGCCGAGGCCTTCGACGTGCGATCGACGGACCGCGTGCTGCAGTTTGCCAGCCTGAGCTTCGATGCATCGATTTCGGAGATCATGATGGCATTCCAGGTGGGCGCGGCCGTGTGCCTGATCCGCTCACCGCAGCTTGTCGCTACCGACATCGCGCACCTGCTGCTTTATCTGCGCATCACGACCGCGACGCTGCCGCCGGCCGTCGTGCCGCTCCTGGTTCGATATCGCTTTGAGCACTTGCGCACGCTGGTTGTCGCGGGTGAGGCATGCCCGCCCGGTCTCCCGGCACAGTGGGCGGGGCGCTGCCGGCTGATCAACGCTTATGGACCAACCGAGATCACGGTGTGCGCGACATACGCCGAATGCTCGCCGGCCGACGATGCGGCACCGATCGGGCGGCCGCTGGCGAATACGCAGGTGTACGTGCTGGACGGGGAGCTGGA
>CAZSKQ010000262.1:0-2377 GCA_964607425.1 uncultured Woeseiaceae bacterium | reverse complement strand
ACCAGAAGTAGGTCTTTCCCGGTACCGGCTTGTAGTAATAAGGTTTATAGCGGGCGATTCGGGGCGCCGCGCCCTGCTCGTCGTTCACGGCACGGTCCTGGTCAGCGCTTCCTCCGCGGGCAGGCATGCGCACTATTATATCTCCGGCCCGCGATCGACGGTGAGAGCAAATACCAGTCGCTCGGCCCGTCAGCGGCCATTCCCGGTTCTGTTTGAAGACCGAACCGGCGCCTTCGGCCGCAGGAAAGGCGCGTCAATTTCCGGGATTGTTTCCGAGCTGCCCGCGAATAGCACCCGACGGGTGCGTTTGATTGTGAACGTTGACGTAGTAGCCCGCCGGGTTGGCGACGATCTGCTGCACGGTGGCCGGATCGGCGGATACGCAACCCTGCCACTCGCCCTCCTCTCCCGGTGCGTTGAACGGCACCGCGACACCCCCGGATTCTCCGGCGGCACCAATATGGATATGGGCCGCCGTCGGCGGATCGATATCGTGCACCCAGAGCTCATAGCAGACTTCACCGCTGCCCGGTTCCAGCGTAATGGCCGCGGTCCCGGTGCCGTCTTCGTCGCCGCTGCCCGACATGCTGACTTCGATGACTACCTCCTGGCCGCTTTCCGGCTCCGCGGCCGCGGCTGCCTCCGGCGCCGCTTGCGTAACCGACGGCATGTCGTCCGCGCCGCTCGGCGCGGTACCGCTGGTCGCCGGTTGTTCCCCGCCGCAAGCGGCCAATGCCAGTAACACCATCGGGAAGATCGTTCGATAGACTCCGTAATGCATTACGGTACCTCGTCCTTTGCTTGTCCTCGGCAGGACACGCAGTTGTGGTTGTTGATAGCCCCCGGTCGACCAGGAGCGCTATTGTTTCAGCACCTTTCGACGCCGGAATACTCTATCATTTCACTGCCGTCCCGTGCTGTCGCATTGTGGAGCGGCGCGCAGGCGGTCTTCCGGCGATGGCGCGTCCCTTGATTAGCTCCATGGCGATTTGAGTCCGGGAGGCCTCCGAAGCGGCGGGGACCGCCAGTTTTATTTTTATCCGCCTGGACCCGTTAAGGCCCGGATCACGCCCGACCGCTCCGGTATGGGGCAAAATCCACAGGGAGAGATACTTTGAACGACCCATCATCCGTCCCCGAGTGGGATCGGCTCCGCAGCCTCTTTCCAGTTCTGGAAAGAAAAACCTATATGAACAGTTGCTCCTACGGAGCGCTGGCGAGGCCGGTTCGGGAGGCGTTCCGGCAGTATCTCGAATCCAGGGAGCAACACGGCTCCGACTGGGATTGGTGGGTTGCGAAGAACGAGGACATCCGGCAAGCAATGGCCACGTTCCTTGGAGCAACGACGGACGAAATCGCGATAACAGCGTCAGCGTCGGCGGGCATCAACGCTCTTGCGAGCTCGCTGGATTTCCATGGCACGCGCAACAAGGTCGTGATCAGCGATTTCGAGTTCCCGACCAACGGGCAGATCTGGTATGCCCAGGGTATCCGCGGCGCCGAGGTCGTGCGTGTACCCGCCACCGATGGCTACATTCCGCTGGAGAATTTCGCCGCGGTAATCGATGAGACTACCTTGTTGGTTGCCGTCACTAACGTGTGCTACCGCAACGGCGCCAGGCTCGACATCGCCGGAATTGCGGAGCTGGCGCATCGTAACGGGGCATTGATCCTTGTGGATGGCTACCAGTCGTTGGGCTCCATCCAGTTCGATGTCGCCAGTACCGATGTCGATTTCCTGGTGGGCGGCAACCTGAAGTACCTGCTGGGTACAGCCGGTATCGGCTTTCTATATGCTCGCCAGTCCCTTATCGGATCGCTCAGCCCGACTGTCACGGGCTGGTTCGCGCAGGAAGACATCGGCGCCATGGACCACACCGCGCACCGGCCGGCCTCGAACGCCCGACGTTTCGAGGCGGGTACGCCGCCGGTACCGAACTGCTATGCGGCCGAGGCCGGCATCCGGCTGCTGCTGGACATCGGCATGCTGCCGATCGAAGAGCGAATCCGCCGGCTTGCCGGCGCGGTTATCGGGCGGGCGCGCGACGCCGGTTACCGCCTCGTAACGCCGGTCGAGCCCGAAAGACATGCCGCAATGGTGAACATCGCGTGCACTGATGCCGAAAAGATGGTTGCGGCATTAAGCGAACAGCAGGTCGTGACATCCTGCCGTGACGGCGCGCTCCGAATATCGCTGCACTTCTATAACAACGACCAGGACATCGATCACCTGTTTTCAGAACTGGACCGAAACCAAAACCTGATCGCGCGAGCTTGACCTGCGTTCGCCGGCACGCGTCCTGCCCGTCGGCGGGTGGGTGTCCCATTTACCTCGCTTGCCGCTTGCGCCATTGCATAATGCCGTAAGCTGCGCTCA
>CAZSKQ010000261.1:0-2424 GCA_964607425.1 uncultured Woeseiaceae bacterium | reverse complement strand
ACGATGTCGGCAGCCTGCTTCGAAACATCCGTGCCGGTGATCCCCATTGCCACCCCGATGTCGGCGGAGTTGAGCGCCGGCGCGTCGTTAACGCCGTCGCCGGTCATCGCGACGATGGCGTCCTGTGCCTGCAACGCGCGGACGATGCGTAACTTGTGCTCCGGGCTCACTCGCGCGTAAACGTCAGTTTCGCGCACGGTTCGCTGAAGTTCGTCATCGGACATCTTTTCGATCTCGGCACCGGTGACGACGCGCCCGTCGGCCGCGATGCCGAGCTCGCGGGCAATCGTGGACGCGGTCGCCGGATGATCGCCGGTTATCATCAACGGCCGGATACCGGCGGCGCGGGCCTTTACGGCGGCTTCGATCGCCTCCGGCCGGGGCGGATCGATCATGCCGATCAGCCCCGCGAACACGAGATCGCGCTCGAGGCGCTCGTCGGCACCGCCGGCGAGTCCATCCGCCGGTAAGGCGCGGTAGGCCACGGCAAGCGTCCGGAGCGCCTCGCGCGCGAGATCCTCGTTGACCGCCAGTATTGCCAGCCGCCTCCGGTCATCCAGCGCCACCTCCTTGCCGCCCACGAACTCCCCGGAGCAGAGAGTGAGAAGCACGTCGGGGGCGCCCTTACTAAAGGCCAGCAACCGATCGTGGCATTTTGCATCCGCGTGCACGGTCGTCATCATCTTGCGTTCGGAGGAGAACGGCACTTCAGCCAGGCGCGGAAAGCGCGCGTCCAGCATCTGCTGCGCGAGGCCGGCTTTGCGAGCGGCGACGATCAGGGCGCCCTCGGTGGGATCGCCCTCGACAATCCAGTCTTCGCCCTCCTCCAGCAGCGCGGCGTTGTTGGCCCGGTCGCCGACAGTGAGCGCGCGCTCGAGCTCCAGTCGCAGTTGCTCATCGAGCGGCCGACCATCTTGCGCCCGCAGCTTGCCTCGCGGCTCGTACCCGGTGCCGCCGAGCTCGATTCTGCCGCTCGCCGTCACCACTGCACGGACGGTCATCTCGTTTTTCGTCAAGGTCCCGGTCTTGTCCGACGCGATGACATTCGCGGAGCCGAGTGTTTCCACCGCCGAGAGGTGGCGCACGATCGCATTCCGCCGCGCCATGCGTTGCACGCCGAGCGCGAGCACCGCGGTAACGATCGCCGGCAGGCCCTCGGGAACCGCGGCGACGGCCAGGGCGACACCGAAGATGAGCACGTCGAGCAAGGCGGCGAAACCCTGCACGTCCTGCACCAGCAGGATCGTGACGATCATCGTGAACGCTATGGCGAGCACGACCATACCGAGCAATCTGCCGACACGGGCCAGCTCCTTTTGCAGCGGCGTGCTTTCCGGCAACGCCTGTTCCAGCATGCCCGCGATCCGGCCCATCTCGGTTCGCATTCCGGTAGCCGTTACCACGGCTTTGCCGCGGCCGTAGGTTGCGCTCGTACCGCTGAAGACCATGTTATGGCGATCGCCCAACCCGGTATCCTCGGCAAGCGCCTCCGGCTGTTTCGACACGGGCAGGCTTTCTCCGGTCAGCGCCGATTCGCTCACCTTGAGCGCGGCTGACTCGATGACACGCCCGTCCGCTGCCAACGTGTCGCCCGCCTCTATCAGCACCAAATCGCCGGTTACGACTTCCGTCGCCGGCACGCTGCAGGGCCGGCCGTCGCGCAACACCTTGGCATGCGCGGCGGTCATGCGCCTGAGTGCCGAGACGGCCGCTTCAGCGCGCTCCTCCTGGAGAAAGCCGATGAGGGCATTCAGGATAACGATCGCCAGGATCGCGATCGCCTCGTAGGGCAGCGGCGCACTGCGCTCGTACAGCCACAGGGCCACCGAGATGGCGGTCGCTCCAAGCAACAGGAGAACGAGAATGTCATTGAACTGGGCCAGGAACCGGCGCCACGATGGCGGCGGCTGCGCGGCCGAGAGGCGATTCGGGCCGTCGCGCGCCAGTCGGCGTCGCGCCTCCCCGGACGTGAGCCCTGTCCGCGGATCCGTGCGCAGCGCGGTGAGCACTGCGTCTACCGGCAGGCAATAAGCCGGCAAATCAGCTGGTAAAGCGGCATTCATTCGGCGGCACCGCTGGTTTCTTATACGACAATCCTTCTAAACGTAAGGTTGATCCTGGGCCCGCAAGGCCTGGACTCCTTCGGAATACCATGCTTCCAGTTTCTTTGAGTTGCACCCTGCATCAACAGCACACTTGCCGATGGTAAAGGCAACTTGATGTCGGGGACATCGCTCCTGCTTCGATGCTTCAGCACGAATGTTCGGGTTTCACCGAAGGAAACAGACGCAATTACCGGCTCACGCCCAAGCTCTCTCTCGTCGTCCGAATGGAATCCCATGCCATCGTGATTGTCACGGTAGTAATTGAGGAGAACACTGTTGAAAGAATGGGAGCAGAGTTCTTCAACCACAGCCCTGATGC
>CAZSKQ010000260.1:0-2426 GCA_964607425.1 uncultured Woeseiaceae bacterium | reverse complement strand
GTGTGGTAGGCGCAGCGATCGCCCGCGACCTCGCCGGGACCAAACATTCCGTCGTTATTCTCGAATTCTGCGAGGACGTCGTCGAAGGTACGTCGAAGGCAAACACCGCCATCCTGCACACCGGCTTCGATGCTACTCCCGGGACACTGGAATCGCGGCTCGTGGCGGAGGGGTACCATTTGGCGATGGAGTATGCCCGTGCTACGGGCGTCGGCGTCAACAGAACGGGAGCCATCGTCGTCGCGTGGGACCAGGAGGAGCGAGATGCCCTGCCCGGCATGCAAGCGAAGGCGGAGCGCAATGGTTATCGCAAGGCCAGGATCATCTCCGCGCAGCAGGTATACGACGAGCTCCCACACCTGGGCAAGGGCGCCGTGGCGGGTATGATCGTTCAGGACGAGGCCATCATTGATGCGTGGTCTCTGCCGCTGGCCCTGGCAACCGAGGCTGTGAACAGGGGCGCCGATCTGCTTCTGCGTCACCAGGTGAACGGTGTGGACGTTGGGCCCGAGCACACCGTGCTGTACACCTCCGCCGGTGACGTCACCGCGCGGTGGGTCGTGAACGCCGCGGGCCTGGGGAGCGACATTATCGACCGGCATTTCGGTTACGACCGCTTCCACCTCCACCCTCGAAAGGGCGAGCTTTGCGTTTTCGACAAGCTCTCGGCCAGGCTGGTGGACAAGATCGTACTTGCGATACCGTCCAGTAAGGGCAAGGGCGTGCTGGTCACACCGACGGTTTTCGGGAACGTGCTGCTGGGCCCCACCGCCCATGACGGCGATGATCGAGCAGACACCTCCACGACCGAGGATGGGTTCGCGTTCCTTTTGAGGAAGGGTGCCCGTATCTTTCCGAACCTGCTGAAGGAGGAAATCACCGCCACCTACGCCGGGTTACGCGCCGCCCACGATCTCGATGACTACCTGCTCCACGTCGACGCTGGCCAGCGCTATGTGATCGCCGCCGGGATTCGCTCCACCGGACTGACCTCCGCAATGGCTGTATCTCGTTATCTCATTGGTGAGCTCGAGCAGGCGGGACTCGACTTGGGCATACGGCCCGGGCTGCCGCCGCCGCCGAAAATGCCGCCGTTGAGTGAGTTCCAACGCCGGCCGCACCGCGACAATGCGCTGATCGAGAGCGATCCCACCTATGGCGAAATCGTGTGCTTCTGCGAGCGCGTCACGCGGGGCGAGATCCGCGATGCCTTGCGCAGCCCCATACCGCCAGAAACGCTGTCCGGGCTGCGCCGACGGACGCGGGCCATGAATGGTCGCTGCCAGGGCTTTTACTGCGCCGCCGAGGTGACCGCGCAGTTCGAGCAGTATTCGGGAAACCACTGACATGTCCGAATTCAGGCAGACCCTCAGGCCTGCCGTCGCCATCGTCGGGGGCGGCCCTGCCGGGCTGACTGCCGCAAGCGAACTGGGCAAGCACCTCGGTTCAGAAGTCCTGGTCATCGAACGCGAGCAGCAAGCCGGCGGGATCCCGCGCCACAGCAACCATACCGGCTTTGGCGTCCGGGATCTGAAAACCTGCATCAGTGGGCCCGCGTATGCGCGCAGACTGGTGGCGAATGCCGAAGCTGCGGGCGTAGCCATCATGACCCGGACGCAGGTGACCGCCATTTGTGAAGACGGATCCCTGGCGGCAACGTGGCCGAAGGGGCGCATCCGGATTGTCCCGCGCGCGCTTGTGCTCGCCACGGGCGCCCGTGAGCGGCCACGTTCCGCCCGGCTTGTTCCCGGTGATCGCGGCAGCGGCATCATGACCACCGGCCAGCTGCAGAACATGGTGTACATCCATCGTCAGGATGTCGGAACGAGAGCGGTCGTTGTCGGAGCGGAACTGGTCAGCTGGTCTGCTGTATTGACACTCAGGACGGCGGGAGTGAAGACGGTTGCACTGGTTTCCCGATACTCGAAGGGCGAGGCGTACACATTTTGCACGCAGCTTGGCCGAATCCTGTTCGGGACCCGGGTGATCACCAATTCGAAGGTGGTCGCGCTGCACGGGAAGCCTCGTATCACGGGCGTGAGGATCGAAAACCTTCGAACGGGTGCACGCCAGCTGCTGGAAGCCGATACCGTTGTGTTCACCGGAGACTGGATTCCGGACCACGAGCTCGCGCGTATGCGAGGGCTGCAGCTGGACCCTGTGAGCAAGTCACCGTTGGTCGACTCGGGACTGCGCACGTCCGCCAACGGGGTGTTCGCCATCGGAAACCTTCTGCACCCGGTCGAGACAGCCGACGTCGCGGCCCTCGACGGCAGGCACGTGGCCCCGCAGGTCCTGGCATATCTCTCCGGAAAGCCAGCACCCACAAGCAGCGTGGAGCTCCACACGAACGAGCCGTTTCGCTGGGTGTTCCCAAAGGTGCTGCATGGGGGCGATGTCGCTCCGCCCCGGGAGCGGCTGCTGCT
>CAZSKQ010000259.1:0-2427 GCA_964607425.1 uncultured Woeseiaceae bacterium | reverse complement strand
GCGACATGAGAAAGCTCGATCAAACCCTCGTCGGCCGGTAAATCGCGGCGAAGACCGCCCCCGCGATTACCCAGCTGATCACACCGGTCACGAACCACCACACCGCGAGTGCCGGGGTGATCGGGTAGACCGCGTACTGGTCGAGCGCCATCGGTATGGACATGAATAGCCCGATCAGCAGGCCGAACCGAATGCCTTCGGCAACGCCGTTGCCCTTGTATCCCCAGACGAAGATCCGGCAGAAGAGATAGAGGTAGAGCGCGGAGCTCACGTACATCAGCCACACCATGTCCGCCATTTCGGCTTCGGGCCGGAAGACGTCGGCCAGCGTCGCGTAGTGCGGCTGGAGCAGGAAGCCGTGTACCAGGAAGCCGATGACCTGCCAGATCACGTAGATGACGATGAAGCCTGTCCAGAAAGTCTTGTTGTACATTGTTCTTTCCTTCGCGTTTGAGCCCCGGCACTTACGCTAATTCCGGGACCGGGTGTTGGCAAGTTTCGATCGTCGGCCTGGCGGCTTCCCGCAAGATGTTTGCCTGCTCCTTCAGGAATTCACCCAGGAGGCGGAACTCCTCGGTGCGGCCGCTGCCCTTGCGCCAGGCGAGTCCTATGGTGCGGTAACTATTGTCGCCGATCGGTGAAAGCTTCACCTGGGTGTTGCGCAGCAGCGCCGAATTTTCCGCCATCTCGGGCAGGTAGGTGATGCCGAGGTCGGCGTCCACCATCTCGACGAGCGTCAGGATGCTGGTGGCGGCGAAGCGGCTTACCTTGTCGCTGCCACGAATCTTGCATGCCGCCAGGGCATGTTCGCGCAGGCAGTGTCCGTCCTCCAGCAGCAGTATGCTGTCCGGGTCCAGGCGGTTGAACTGGTACTGGCCGGGAACGACGCGTTGGCTGCCCTCGCGAAATGCCAGCAGGAACCGGTCGCGAAAGAGGGGCGTTTGCTCGACGCCGCTCAACTCGAAGGGCAGGGCGAGCAGCAGCAGGTCGAGATCGCCGTCGAGGAGCCGCTCGTGGATGCGGTCGGTACGGTCTTCCGTCAGGTAAAGCTTCAGGTCGGGATACGCCCGGCGCAGCCTCGGTAGCGCCGGCGGCAGCAGGAACGGCGCGATGGTGGGGATGACACCCAGCCGGAGGCTGCCGCAGAGGGGCAGCCGGCAGCGGCCCGCGAATTCGACCAGGTCATCGAGCTCGCGCAGGCAGAGGCGGGCGTGCGCCGCCACTTCCTGGCCGGCGGCCGTGATCGTGACCCGGCGGTTGGTGCGGTCGACCAGGCTCGTGCCGAGCAGCCGCTCCAGGTCCTGGATAGCGGTGCTGAAGGCGGACTGCGATACGAACGATGCTTCCGCCGCCCGCCCGAAGTGCCGCAGCTCGCACAACGCGATGAAGTAGCGCAACTGCTTGATCGTCGGGTATCGCATTTCCGTAAAACCGATTATTACTATCCGATTAATCCATTTTATATAATTCGTGCCGGATCGTACAGTGGCTGTCGGAGCGGCAGCGGGGAGGGGGACGCTGAACCGTTTAGCGCTGAAACCAAAGGAGTTTGCAATGCTGAAGAATCGTGAAGGACAACGAGTACCCAAAGCGACGTTCCGCACGCGACGGGACTATGACTGGGTGGACGTGACGTCGGACGACGTGTTCGCCGGCAAGACGGTAGTGGCGTTTTCCCTGCCGGGTGCCTTCACGCCGACCTGCTCGTCGGCGCACGTGCCGAGATTCCACCAGCTCGCGCCGCTGTTCAAGGCGCACGGCGTGGACGACATCGTCTGCCTCTCGGTCAATGACGCGTTCGTCATGAATGAATGGCAGCGGAACCAGCACGCGGACAGCATCACCTTCCTGCCCGATGGCAACGGCGAGTTCACCGAAGGCATGGGAATGCTCGTCGGCAAGGAAGACCTCGGCTTCGGCAAGCGGTCGTGGCGCTACTCGATGCTGGTGCGCGACGGCGTGATCGAGAAGATGTTCGTCGAGCCGCAAGAGCCCGGCGATCCGTTCGAGGTCTCCGACGCGGACACTATGCTCAAGTACCTGGCACCCGATGTGCCGGTGCCGCTCGACGTGACGGTCTTCGCCCGCCCGGGCTGCCCGTTCTGCGCGCGCGCCAAGGGCCTGCTGCGCGATGCCGGGATCCCGTTCGAGGAACTCCTGCTCAACCGCGACTACACCGATCGCACGCTGCGCGCGGTTACCGCGAAGGCGAGCTTCCCGCAGGTGTACATTAACGGTGAGCACGTCGGCGGAGCGGACGAGCTGGAGCAATGGCTGCAACGCCACCAGCGCGAAGCGGAGAAATCCGCCGCATAAAGACCGCCGCGAGCCGCGGATGCCTGCCCGAATGCAGGAGCGCGCATCGCGCGCGATCTCCAAGTCGCCAATCGAAGCATCGCGCGCAATGCGCGCTCCTGCACGACGGCA
>CAZSKQ010000258.1:0-2436 GCA_964607425.1 uncultured Woeseiaceae bacterium | reverse complement strand
TGTAAGCGGTAAGTAAACCACGTTCTTCCGGATTGCATCAGGCTTTGCCAGGCTCCCCGATTTTCGACGGGAGGAATGATGGCAGAGGAGTTGACGAAGCGGCAGCGCTACTGGCTGGAGCACATCCGGCGGGCGAGTGAGAGCGGCAGGACGCTGAAGGCGTATGCGAAGTCCAGGCGCTTGTCGGTCGGGATGTTGTACAACGTCAAGTCGGAGCTGACGAGGGCGGGTATTTTGCCGCGCCCGGAGTCAGCGACGACGGTGCCGGCATTCGTGCCGGTGCGGATCGAGCCGACGACGTTGCCGAAGACGGTGTGCCGGCTTACGCACCCGAGCGGCTGGCTGCTCGAGTGCGAGGGCTGGCCGGAGCCTGCGTGGCTTAAGTCGCTGGTGCACGGAACGAGCGGCGATGCTTCGGCCTGAGCGCCACATCGAGCGGGTGTATCTGTACCGGGCACCGGTCGACATGAGGAAGCAGATCGACGGCCTGGCAGCGCTGGTCGAAGGCGCCATGCGTTCAGATCCCTTCTCCGGCGCGCTCTACATTTTCGTCAACCGCCGCCGCGACAAGCTGAAGATGCTGCTCTGGGATCGCACCGGCTTCATCGTCTGGTACAAGCGCCTCGAGCAGGAGAAGTTCCCCTGGCCGGTGCGCTCACGGGATACGGTGCTGACGTTGACGGGCGAGCAGCTGCACTGGCTGCTCGAAGGTTACGACGTGTGGCGCATGAAGCCGCACCAGACGTTGTATTTTTCGCGTGCGAGTTGAAGACATCGCGCGAGTTGAAGCGTCAGTCTACATCGGTAGAATGCGGGTGTGCGCTCGCTGGCCAAACAACTCGAACATTCCCGTCACGAGAACGCACAACTCACTGCCCGCCTCGCCGAGCTCGAGCTATCACACGACGAGCGCATTGCGCTGCTGACCGAAGAGAACCGATGGCTGAAGAGCCAACTGTTCGGCCGCTCGTCGGAGCAGCGCAAGAGCGAGGACATCTCGCCTGACCAGTGCAAGCTGCTGTTCAATGAAGCGGAGGCGCTCGCCGCCGCCGAACCAGCCGCTCCCGAGACCGTGCAGATACCGGCGCACGCGCGCAAGAAGGGCGGCCGCAAGCGCATCCCGGCCGGCTTGCCGCGCACCGAGGTTATTCACGATCTTGCCGAGGCGGAGAAGGTCTGCCCGCACGACGGTACGCCGCTCGAGCGCATCGGCGAGGAGACGGCCGAGCAGCTCGACTACGTGCCGGCCAAGCTGACGGTGATCCGGCACGTGCGCCCGAAGTACGCCTGCCCGTGCTGCCGGCAAGGCGTGAAGATCGCCGCGGCTCCCGCGCAGCTCTTGCCGAAGAGCCAGGCGGCACCGGGCCTGCTGGCGCACATCACGACCGCCAAGTACGTGGACGGGCTGCCGCTCTATCGCCAGGAGCGCCAGTTTGCGCGGCTCGGCATTGAGCTGTCGCGCGCCACCATGGCGCACTGGATGATCAAGCTCGGCGGCACGCACGCGGTGCCGATCGTCAACCTGCTGGCCGATGAACTCCTGGCAGCGCCGCTGATCCACATGGACGAGACGCGCCTGCAGGTGCTTAAGAGCGCCAAGGCCCCGACCGCCGATCACTGGATGTGGGCGCGCTGCGCAGGCCCGCCCGGTCGGCGGGTGGTGCTGTTTGACTACGATCCCTCGCGCGGCGGGCAGGTACCGAAACGGCTGCTGGCAGGCTTTGAAGGCATTCTGCTGACGGACGGCTATGAGGCTTATGCGGCGGCGGTCGATGCCGGCGGTCTCGAGCACGCCGGGTGCTGGGCGCACGTCCGGCGCCGCTTCGAGGACGCGCGCAAGGTCGCGCACAACGGCCAGAGCGCGGCCCGCGAGGCACTGGCTCACATCGGCCGTCTGTACCGGATCGAGCGGCGGCTGCGCGAGCAGACTGCCGATCTCGACGCCGTGCGGGTCACGCGACAACGCGACAGTGCCCCGATCATCGCCGAGCTGCGCACCTGGCTCGAGGCCATCGCCAGCCAGGTGTTGCCGCAGAGCGCGCTCGGCAAGGCCGTCCACTATGCCCTCGGGCAATGGCCGAAGCTCACGGTCTTCCTCGAGCAGCCTTGCGTGCCGCTGGACAACAACCGTTGCGAGAACGCGATCCGACCCTTCGTTATCGGCCGCAAGGCCTGGCTGTTCAGCGGCACCGCTGACGGCGCGGTGGCGAGCGCCAACTTGTACTCGCTGGTCGAGACCGCCAAGGCCAACGGTATCGAACCGCATGCCTATCTCACGCACCTGTACGCGGAGCTCCCCGCAGCCACCACGCTCGAGCACTTCGAGGCGTTGCTGCCCTGGAACGTCAAATCTCTGCTGAACGCTCGCTGAGAACATCTGCCCACGCTGCCATGATCACCCCGGCAGCGAAAGAACGGGGATTACTGAGCGCTTAC
>CAZSKQ010000257.1:0-2488 GCA_964607425.1 uncultured Woeseiaceae bacterium | reverse complement strand
GCTCCCAGGGCAGCGGCCCCATACGGTTCATGATGGCGAGGTGCTCGGTGGCTTCCTCGGGAGATTGCCCGCCGGAGAGGAACGCTATGCCGGGCACCTCGCCCGGCACTTCCGCCTTCAGCACCCGCAGCGTGGCCCCGGCCACTTCCTCGGGCCCCGCGCGGTTCGGCGCGTTGGAGGCGGAAATCACCATGTTGGGCTTTAGGACGATGCCGCGCAGCTCGACCCGGTGGGCTGCGAGCGCCTGGAACACCTTGCGCAGCGTGCGTGCCGTCACCTCCTCGCAGCGGCCGATGCTGTGATCGCCATCCATCAGCACCTCCGGCTCCACGATGGGCACGATGTTCGCTTCCTGGCACAGGGCCGCGTAGCGCGCGAGCGCGTGCGCGTTGGCATCGAGGCAAAAATCGGTCGGGATACCGTCCCCGATGTTGATCACGGCCCGCCACTTGGAGAACCGGGCGCCCATGTCATGGTACTCCCTGAAGCGGTCCCGCAAGCCGTCCAGGCCTTCGGTGACCAGCTCGCCGGGAAACAGGGCCAGGGGCTTCGCGCCCTTGTCTACCTTGATGCCCGCGATCATGCCGAGGTCGTTCAGGTATTTCGGGAACGGCACGCCGTCCGCCGTCTCCTGGCGCATCGTCTCGTCGAACAGGATGACCCCGCCGATGTATTCGGCCAGGCCAGGAGTCGTGAACAGCATTTCGCGGTAGCGGCGGCGGTTTTCCTCGGTCGATTCCGTATCGATGGTGTCGAAGCGCTTCTTGATGGTGGGCGAGCTCTCGTCCGCGGCCAGGATGCCCTTGCCGCTGCCCACCATGGCTTTCGCCACGGCATTGAGTTCGTTCACGTTCATTGAACCGTCTCCAGGAACCTGAGTTTTGTACAGCGGCCTGCCATCGGGCGTCACCGGCGGCGTCGGCCGGAGCGGACAGCGGTTATCGGGATGCGCAAGAATAGCAAACTTCGCGTCTCCGCTCCGCTCCGCGCGCCTTGCGGGGTAATCAGGCAGCGAGCGGTTGACACACCCCCTGCCGGCCGTGAATCCCCTGTCGCCGGGCTAGTCGGCGGCCTGGTTGCCGTGCTACTGGTGTCGTGAACCAATCAGTACTAAAATGGTCCCCTTTATAGCGGAGGGAGACCGGTGCTGCGTATCAGCAAATTGACCGATTACGGCACGGTGGTGCTGGCGGAGCTGGCGCGCGGCGACCAGGCCTTCGTCAGCGCGGCCGAGATTGCCGGCAGCACCGGCCTCGGCTTGCCCACCGTCAGCAAGCTGCTGAAGATGCTGACCCGGGCAGGACTCGTGACGTCCAGCCGCGGCCCGCGTGGCGGTTACCGGCTGGCGCGCCGGCCCGAGGCGATCAGCGCCACGGACGTTATCGACGCGCTCGAGGGCCCAGTGTCGATCACCGAATGCAGCACGCACGACAGCAACTGCGACATCGAGTCCCTGTGCCGCGTCGGCCGCACCTGGCAGCGTATCAACATCGGCATCCGGCGCGCGCTGGACGAGATCAGCCTGAACGACCTGGCGCGCACGAACAGCCCCCTGCCCCCGTTTACGTTCGCCAACACCCGGATCACCGTGGAGCGCAAGAGATAGCCATGTCGACGAGCACCAAAGATATCGAAACCCTGGTCAACCGCCGCTACAAGCACGGCTTCGTGACCGACATCGCCGCCGACAGCCTGCCGCCGGGGCTGGACGAGGGCACCGTGCGCGCCATCGCCGCGCGCAAGAACGAGCCGGAGTTCATGATTGAATGGCGCCTCAGGGCCTTCCGCCACTGGCTGACCATGAAGGAGCCGGAATGGGCGCACGTGCACTACCCGAAGATCGACTACCAGGCCATCTCCTACTACTCCGCGCCGAAATCCGACGCCGACCGGCCGCAGAGCCTGGATGAGGTCGACCCGAAGCTGCTCGAGACCTACGACAAACTCGGCATCCCGCTGCACGAACGCGCGAAGCTGGCGGGCGTAGCCGTCGATGCCGTGTTTGACAGCGTGTCGGTGGCCACGACGTTCCAGGAAAAGCTCAAGGAAGCGGGCGTCATTTTCTCCTCGTTCTCCGATGCCGTGCAGAACCATCCCGAGCTGGTGAAGAAATACCTCGGCTCGGTCGTGCCCTATCGCGACAACTTCTTCGCTACGTTGAACTCGGCCGTGTTCAGCGACGGCTCGTTCGTATACGTGCCCAAGGGTGTACGCTGCCCGATGGAGCTTTCTACCTACTTTCGCATGAATGCCGCGAACACGGGCCAGTTCGAGCGCACCCTGATCATCGCCGACGAGGACAGCCACGTGAGCTACCTCGAAGGCTGCACCGCGCCCATGCGGGACGAGAACCAGCTGCATGCAGCGGTGGTAGAGCTCGTGGCACTCAAAGGAGCGGAGATCAAGTATTCGACCGTCCAGAACTGGTATCCGGGCGACGAGGAAGGCCGCGGCGGCATCTACAACTTCGTCACCAAGCGCGGCGACT
>CAZSKQ010000256.1:0-2494 GCA_964607425.1 uncultured Woeseiaceae bacterium | reverse complement strand
GCAGGCGCTGCTCGACGCGCCGATGTTCGGCACGCGCTGGCGCTGGAACGCGAGCGTGGCGCTTGCCATCCGCCGCAACTACAACGGGAAACGCGCCCCCGCGCAGTTCCAGCGCTCGGATGCCGAGGACCTGCTGGCGGTCGTATTCCCGGACCAGCTCGCCTGCGCCGAGAACCTGAGCGCCGGCTATCGCGAAATCCCCGATCACCCGCTGGTGCGGCAGACGGTGCGGGACTGCCTGACCGAAACGATGGACGTGGACGGGCTGGTCGCACTCCTGGGACGGCTCGAACGCCAGGAGGTACGCATCGTGTGCCGCGACCTCGCGGCGCCCTCGCCCATGGCGTTCGAGATTCTCGGCGCCCGGCCCTACGCATTCCTGGACGATGCGCCCGCCGAGGAGCGGCGCACGCTGGCCGTCCGGCAGCGCAGCGTGCTCTCCGCCGAGGACGCCGCGGCGCTCGGGCGCCTCGATCCGCAAGCGGTGGCGAAAGTGCGCGCCGAAGCGTGGCCGGAGCCGCGCACGGCAGACGAGCTGCACGATGCCCTGCTGGTGGCGGGCTTTTTGGGGACCGGCGGCGTTGCCAACGGAAATGGTGCCTGTCGCCGTTTCTCCCGTGCTCATTTCGAGGAACTCGCTGAACAGCGCCGCGCGGCGCGCCTGCAGGCCCCGGGCGGCGATCTCCTGTGGGTCGCGGCGGAACGGCTGGCCTGGTTCCGCCAGCTCTGGCCGGGGATCGCGACCGAGCCCGCGATCGACGCGATTCCCGATCCGGCGGTTACCGATGCGCACGCGGCCCTGCGCGAATTACTCCGCGGGCGGCTCGAGGTGCTGGGGCCGGTCACGGCCGAAGCGCTCGCCGCTCCACTCGGCCTGGCGGCGGCCGACCTCGAGGCGACGCTTTCGGTGCTGCAAGCGGAAGGCTTCGCCATGCAAGGGCGCTACACCGAAGGGAGCGCGGCCGAATGGTGCGAGCGCGGACTGCTCGCGCGTATCCACCGCTACACCTTGCAGCGCCTGCGCGCCGAAATCGAGCCGGTTACTCCGGCGGCCTACTACCGCTTCCTGCTCAGCTGGCAGCACCTTACCGGGGAGCGGGTGGAAGGGGCCGAAGCCCTCGCTGCCGTGCTCGAACAGCTGGAAGGCTACCCGGCGGCGGCTGCCGCCTGGGAAACGAGCCTGCTGCCGCTGCGCGTGGCGCACTACCGTGCCGACCAGCTGGACAAGCTCTGCAACGCCGGCCGCTTCGTCTGGACGCGGCTCAACCCGCCGCCGGTAAGCGGCGAGGGCAACGGCCGGCACGCGGCGCCGGTACGCAACACGCCGATCGCGTTCGTCGGGCGCGCGCACCTGAAGCATTGGCGGGGGCTCGCGCGCGCTGCCGGCGAGGATCAGCTGAGCGGCAACGCGCAGGCCGTTATGGACGCTTTGCGCGAGCACGGCGCGTTGTTCTTCAGCGATCTCGAAGAAGCAAGCGGCCTGCTGCACGGTCACGTGGAGGCGGCGCTCGCGGAGCTCGTGGCGCGCGGCCTGGTCACCGCGGACACGTTCGCCGGCCTGCGCGCGCTGATCGTGCCGCAGGTCCGGCGGGCCGATACGCGCCGGCAGCGCCGCCGCAATCGCCTGCCCGCGGTCGAAGACGCCGGTCGCTGGGCGCGCGTGTTTCACCGCGGCGCGAGCACCCCTGCCGCGGACAGTGGCGAGCAGGCCGCGCATGTCGCGCAGGTTTTGCTCCGCCGTTACGGGGTCGTCTGCCGCCGCGTGCTGGAACGCGAGCCGCTGCTGCCGCCCTGGCGCGACCTGCTGTACGCCTTCCGCCGCATGGAAGCGCGCGGCGAGATCCGCGGCGGCCGCTTCGTGCAGGGCATGAGCGGCGAGCAGTTCGCGCTGCCGGAGGCGGTCGGCGCGCTGCGCGAGGCGCGCAAGGACGAAAGCGCGCAGACGGTGATGATTTCCGCGGCGGACCCGCTGAATCTCGCCGGTATCATCACGCCGGGCCAGCGGCTGCCCGCGCTGCCGGGCAACCGGCTGTTGCTGAGAGGCGGCGTGCCGATCGCGATCCGCAGCGGCAAGCAGGTCGAGTTCCTGGACGGCGTCAATGCCGCGGAAGAGTGGAGCTGCCGCCGCCGCCTCATGGGCCCGTTCCCGGTCCCCGGAGCAATGGCGCCCGGTGCTTCGGCACCGCGACTGTAGACGCGGGTGGCCTCCCCGACCGGACGCTGAAGGCTTTCCGTTCGGCTTACCAGGCGTAGCGCAGGTTCACGGCGAGCTGGCGTCCCACGGCGGGCGTGCCCGGGAACTGCTGGTAGTCGCTGTCGGTGAGGTTGTCGGCGATCAGGGCAAAGGCCAGTCCCTCGTCCCCTGCCGGTTCAAAGGCAACGCTCGCGGAAACGAACACGGCGTTGTCCCGGCTGGTGCGCAGCGGGTTATCGCGCTGGACACGGTATTCCGAGTCGATGCGCCAGCTCAGGCGGTCGGTCCACCGCCAGGTGG
>CAZSKQ010000255.1:0-2557 GCA_964607425.1 uncultured Woeseiaceae bacterium | reverse complement strand
CTACATGCGCCAGGCGGTAACCGTATTCCTGAACGAAATCCTCTCACCCCCCTTGTAGGAGCCCGCCATGCGGGCGATCCCAAGTTATTTCAGAACAATGGATTAAAAACCCTTTATCACTACTTTCGAGAACTCCCGCGTAGGGCAAAAACGCCATCAACGCGGCGCCACCCCCCCAAGCCCCACCTCCCGCCATGCCCCGCTCCGGTCCCCCGCCCCGACGGGCACCGCCACGGCATCGCGCGCCCGAATGAGCTCGCTGAGCCCGCCCGGCAGCCCATCCGAGATGTCGGCCGCATAGAGCGTCAGCGGACCCGTCGCGCCCAGTTCCAGCGCCACCCGCGCCTCGCCGTCGGGCGGCGCAATGATCGCGAGCAGGGTCCAGCCGGTCCCGCTCCCGGCTGCGACCGGAATGCCCTCCACGGTGATGTGCCCGACCCCCGCCGCCTCCGGCAGCGCGAGATATAACACCCGGGCAGCGCGCACGGTGCGCACGGACAACGCCAGCCGCCGCCGGCCGCCCGCCGCCTCGTCCGCGAGCACGGTGACCTCGGGCGGCGGCAGCGCGGGACCGGTTTCCACGGAAACCAGCCGCCGCTCCGACCAGGGAAAACTCTTGCGCGGTGCCGGCGCGTCGCCATCGGCCGCCAGCAACCCTGCCGGCGGCTGTTCACCGGGGAGGCTATCCAGGTACACGCGGCCTGCCTCGCCGTCGCTTACGTACAAGAGATTCAGGCGTCGCGGCACGGCGTCCGTGAAGGCCGGCCGCGCCAGCGCGACACCGACGAACGCGGCGAGCGCCAGTCCCGCGGCAGCCGCGAGGGGCAGCGGCTTGCCGGCCGCCGCGATAGCCGGCAGGAGCGGCAAGAGCGCGAGCAGCAAGAGCATGGGCACCCCGGCCAGCGCCACGAAGCCTGTCGCTTCGTAAATCAGCCAGGCGATCGGGAACCAGAGCGCGGCGGTGAAGGCGGCGCCGACGGCGCCCCAGTACAGCGGCCGCGACGGCCGGAGATGCCCCACCAGGGCACCGGCTACCAGGGGCAGGAGCGCAAGAAAGCTCGCCCCCGGCAGGACGGCCACCGTGAGGCCCGCGACCGACCCGAAGACCAGCAGCGCCGCCAGGCAAAGCCCTGGCTCACCGCACCAGCGCGCAAGCGGCCGCGCAATGGCCGCGGCGACGACGACCGCCAGCGTCATGAAAGCCAGCACGAGCATGGTGCCCCCGGCGGTCCAGGCGGAGGCGGCGGGCACGGTACCGGCAAGCAGCCGCTGCAGGGCAATGCCGAGGGCAAGCGCCGCGGCGGGCGCCGCCGCGAGCACCAGGAAAGTCACGGAAACGCGCACGGCGCGCAGGCCCGAATGCCGGCGCAGGCGCCAGGCGAGCAGCAGCCAGGCGAGTCCGCCGATCGCGAGCAAGGCGGCATTCCAGCTCACGGGCCAGCTCACGAGCACTGCACCGAACAGGTCGAAGAAAACCTTGTCGCTCCCGGCGCGCGGCACCGTGCCGGCCCCGGCCAGCGCACGCAGCATGGCGAGGGCATTCTCACCGTGGTGCTGCAGCGAGGCCGGATCCAGCCATGCCAGGTTGTCGCGCGGCGTGTGATAGCGGGCCGGGCCGGCGATGAAGGCGAAATTGACACCGGCGAGACCGGCGCGCCGGAACACCGTGAAATCCGTGTCGTTCGGCAGGAGCTTGTAAATCTCATAAGCGAGTGAGCTGCCGACCGGATGGGCCAGCGCTGTTCCCGCGAGCGAAACCATGGCCGCGTTGCCCGATTGCGTTTCAAACAGCTGGCTGGGACCACCGGTGCCGCGCGCCTCCAGGTTGACAACGGAGCCGATGGCGGCGAACTCCGCCGTGCGCACGAAGGCCTCCGCGCCCAGCAGCCCCGCTTCCTCGCCGTCGCCGAGCAAGAACCACACGCTGCGCGGCAGCGGGTCCGAGGCCTTCAGCGCCCGTGCAATCTCGAGTATGGCGGCAACAGCCGCGCCATCGTCGCCGGCGCCCGGACCCGCGGCGACGGAATCGTAATGAGCGGCGAGCAGCACGCCCTCCCCGTCACTCGTGCCGGGCAGGTGTGCGACCACGTTGTGCACCGTGGCACAGACCGGCCACTTCCGGCTGCAGGCGACACTCGGCCGCGTGTACGGCTCGTAGCCGAGGCGCTCCAGCTCGGCGACGATGCGAGCCCGCACCATCGCATTGGCGGCGCTGCCGGTCGGATGCGGCGTGCCGTCGCCGAGAATGCGTTCCAGCACGGCGCTGGCGCGGGCCGCGGAAAATACCCCGGCGGGCGCATCCAGGCCCGCCGGCGCCGGCGGCGCGCGGCTCGCGAGCGCGAGCAGGCAGACCAGCACGAAGCCGGCGATGGTGGCGAGCGCCTGCGCGCGGGCTCGCGTCATACGGGGAGCGGGTACCGTGAACCCGGGTGGACTACGCTTGCGTCAGGCATGCGGACTCCTGGATTGACGCGATCGGCAGCACCGGCGGGGGGTGCTTGGGGGAATGGCTCCCTGCGGGCCCTTCGGGCCCTTCGGTCCGCTTTATTTCCCCCAA
>CAZSKQ010000254.1:0-2586 GCA_964607425.1 uncultured Woeseiaceae bacterium | reverse complement strand
TCGTTAAAGCGGCCTGGCGTGGTAATGCCTTTTGACATCGATTTCGCACAGGACAGCAGATGATGCTGTACCGCCTTAGCGCATTCACCACCACCCCGACCGGGGGCAATCCCGCGGGAGTCTGGATCGGCGACCAGCTTCCGGGGCCGGACGAGATGCAGCGGATCGCGGCGGAGGTCGGCTACTCGGAAACCATTTTCGCCGCGCCGGGTAAAGGCACGATACGCACGGTTCGCTACTTCAGCCCGGAAGGCGAGGTGCCGTTCTGCGGCCATGCCACGATTGCCGCGGGTGCCAAGCTGGGCGAGCTCGACGGGCCCGGAGATTATCACTTCGAGACGGCGGCAGGTCGGATCACGGTTGCCGTGCAGCTCGCGGACGGCGTTGCGGAGGTCACGCTCACCTCGGTCGAGCCGAAGCAACGCACCGCAGCGCCCGACCTCCTCCGGGAAGCGCTGGCGGCGCTGCGCTGGCGGGCAGCGGAGCTGGACCAGACGATTCCGCCGGTACTCGCGTTCGCCGGGGCCTGGCATCTCGTCATTGCCGCGGCCAGCGCCGGGCGGCTCGCTCATCTCGATTACGATTTCGAGCGCCTGAAGGCGCTGATGCTCGACGCTGGCCTTGTCACACTCCAGCTCATATGGCGCGAGTCGGGCACCGTCTTCCATGCCCGCAATCCATTCCCCGTAGGCAGCGTCGTGGAAGATCCCGCGACCGGCGCTGCCGCCGCCGCACTTGGTGGTTATCTCCGCGATGCCAGCCTGCTGCAGGCGCCGGCCACCGTGCTCATCCGCCAGGGCGACGCCATGGGCCGGCCGAGCCGTATCACGGTAAGGATCCCGGCATTCGGCGGTATCGAAGTGAGCGGTAATGCCGTTGAACTGCGATAGAATCGCTCGGGGGTACCGCGTGGCACATTGTCTTGACCGGGAAAGCAGAATCCATGGCAACCAGTAATACCGGCGGCGCCTGACGGTGTTGTCCTTCCTCCTGCACCTGGTCCTGACCGCGGGCGCGCTGCTCGTGGTCGCGCGCCTGGTCGCCGGCGTTCACGTGACCGGGTTCGGTGCCGCGCTCTTCGGCGCTCTCGTCCTTGGCATCGTGAACGCGATCGTGCGGCCGATCATGATCCTGCTGACCCTGCCGATCACGCTGCTGACGCTCGGGCTGTTCCTGTTCGTCATCAACGCGCTCATGCTATGGCTGGTCGCGGCGCTCGTGCCGGGCATCCGGATCAGCGGGTTCGGAGCAGCGTTCATCGGCAGCCTGTTGCTCACGCTGCTGAACCTGTTGATCGACCGGTTGGTCTGAATCTCCGCCAGGCAGGCGACCCGGCGTCCCGTCAGAACGCCGCGGCAGAGGACCCGGGCGACATCGCACCGCCGATCACGGCGCCAATAAGCAACCCGATGCTCGAGATCAGCGCCCACACCCCGACGGCCAGGCCGGCGAGAAACCCGAGTATCGGCGCGTCGAAGAGGATGAGCAGCAGCCAGATGCCGATACCCGAGATGATGGCGGGCAGTATCGCCGCGCTTAAGCCCCGCATCGCCGAGCCGGCCTTGTAGCCTCCTACGGCTCCGCCGATCAGCCCGTTCAGGGCCGGCAGGAAGAACAGCACCAGGCTGATGCCGATCATCCAGAGTGCGCACACGAGCAACGATGTTTCTCCTCGATCTGCCATAGCAGCGTCCCCGGATCCGCGATCGACCTGGTAAGTATAGTTGCCGACGGACGTACCGCCGGCGGGTACCCCGGCAGCGATTCCGAGCACCGCCCGCCCCTTAAGCGGCATGGCGCCTCCCGGCTACTAAATGTCGCGATTGGGAAAGCGGCAAGCTCGCTGTTCCTGCACCTTCCGCCTCGACAGGAACCACTTCGATGAGGATCGGAAGATGACATTTCTGGAGAAGGCAACGGCCGAACAGCTACCGGGCACGGCTGCCAATGGCGGTACCCTGGTCCGTACCCGGGTGCGGCACTGCACGACGGTCGACCAGTCGGACCGCCGGGTACCTTACAACCTGCGCCAGTCCGGCCGCACCCCGGTCGAGATGCTGATTTCCACTCGCGTGCGCAAATCGCCGTACTGGCACCTGTCGCACGAAGCGGGCTGCTGGCGCGCCACCGTGTACAACCGCATCTACCACCCGCGCGGCTACGTGCGGCCGGAAGACGGCGGCGCGATGGTCGAGTACGACGCGCTGGTCAACCACGTGACGATGTGGAACGTCGCGGTGGAGCGCCAGATCCGCGTGAAAGGCCCGGATGCCGAGGCTTTCGTCAATTACGTGATCACCCGCGACGCCACGCGCATCAAGCCGATGCACGGCAAGTACGTCATTCTCTGCAACGAGGAAGGCGGCGTGCTGAATGATCCCGTGCTGCTCCGGCTGTCCGACGACGAGTTCTGGTTCTCGCTCTCCGACAGCGATATCGAATGGTGGCTGCGCGGCGTCAACACGGGCCGCCGCTTCCAGGTCACGATCGGCGAGATCGACGTCTGCCCCGTGCAGATCCAGGGACCGAAGTCGGAGGCGCTGATGGTCGACCTGTTCGGCGACGCGGTGCGCGACATTCCTTTCT
>CAZSKQ010000253.1:0-2590 GCA_964607425.1 uncultured Woeseiaceae bacterium | reverse complement strand
TCGGCGAGCGCGAATGGCGCCGCGGCCAGCAACAAAACAGTCACTAGTTGTGATGCAAGCCGCATGAGTATTGCCGGACGGCCTGCTCCGTGTTTGACGTTTTCTCCCTGTAAGCACGCTGGATTCGACGCTCTGGAGCGCCGCATTGAGTTGGGTCGTATTGAGCGCTCCCGGTTCGAGACATATTGCATTTTCAACGTAAGCTCCCCCCGCTATAAGATGTTCGTGCGCTGCTCCGCAGGTCGCACTTATACGTTGTTGGCTTGTGTTGTTCGTTTAGCCTGAGCTGTTGGTAGCGTAAACTTCCAATGCCATTTCTTTACCCTTGATCCAGTTAAAGCAAAAACAGGTGACCTCGCGAACCACGCGAACGGGCTTTGCGCCGGCGCGCACGCATCGAGCGGGAACTGCGGAGAACAGGCTTAATTCCGGCGTTTGGGTACCCGACCATATGCGGTGGGTCGAATCGCGACGTACTGGGTCAAATGAGCGAGACGACGGCGGAGTAGATCTGCAGTTATGGACGGTGTTCTAGTTGACGCGCCGTATATCGATGAGCGAGAGCTAGGCTTGTTCGCCCGACGCCTCAGAGGTGGACTTGCCGATGTAAACGATACCCCCGACTTCCCGAACATCGATCGTACGATTCGACTCCAGCAATCGCATCAGGAGCTCGACGTCGCCCGCGCGGAAATAGCCTGTGAACTCCAACGATTCGAGCGCCGGGTCCACGATGACCAGCTCGTCCCGGATATAGCGCCCCGCCTCCGCGACAACCTCGGACAGCGGAGTGCTTTCGAAGTCCAGCATGCCGTCGCGCCACGCCAGTTCACGCTTGATCTGGGCCGTCGTCACGGCGGACATCGTTTCAACGCCGTCGTTCCGGTAGCGGAGCCTCTGCCGCTCCGTCACTCGTCTGGCAGGAGTGCGGACGCGATCGGGCGCGGTGCGCGTCGGTTTCGCGTCGGCGGCGGGATCGACTGGCGGAAGCACTTCGACCGTGCCTTCGGTGACCGTCACCTCGACTTCGTCGGCTTGCAGTTTGACCGTGAACGCGGTGCCCACCGCTGTCAGGATGCCGTCGCCCGCGGCGACGATGAATGGACGCGAGGGTGCCGACGCCACCTCGAAAAGAGCTTCTCCCCGCAGCAGCCTGATGCGGCGTTCGGCGGGGGTGTAGCGCACCTCGAGGCGGGTATCGGTGTTCAGGGTGATGTGCGAGTCATCGGGAAGCGCAATCACCTGCTGCTCACCGATGCTCGTGAAGAATTCTGCCTCGTTCACCGAAGGGGGACGCAGAAGCCAGAGCGTGGCCATTGCACAGACGACAGCAGCCGCCATCGACAACGGCAGGACGCGGCGGCGGAGGCGCCGCCGCCGCGACCACCTGCCGATGACGTCGGTGTCCACTTTTTCGGTACGCAGCCGCTGCACGACGTCGATTTGTTGCCACTCGCTCCGCAGCTCTTCAAACGCCTCCCGGTGCAGGGGGCTCTGGTTCAACCAGCGTATAAAGCGGGCGTTTTCCTCGGGCGACACGTCGCCGGCATCGAATTCGATGAGCCAGTGGAGGGCCTCGTCGGACACCGCGTCGTTGCTGTTGGTTGCTTGCGATGCGTTCATGATTCAGCGCTCGTATCCCGGCGGACCACTTCCGTTCGGCACAACCTTCGGCACGTATCCACGGTGCGTACTTACCGGTCGCCGTTGTAATAACCGTGGACCAGCTTGAACCCTCTCTTGAGGTAGGTTTTCACGGTATTGACCGAGATTCCGCAATGTTCCGCGATCTCCTGGTACGAATACTGGTAAACCTTCCTCAGCACAAAGGCCTTGCGACACTGCTCCGGCAGCCTGCCGATCGCGCTGCAGACCGCCTCGAACTCCAGCTCCCATGCAGCGTTTTGCTCCGCGGACGGCGCTCGGGCTTCAACCTGTAGTACCTCGATATCCTCGACATGGTCGGTCAAAGCCAGCATTTTCTGGTCTCGATGGTTCTTCCGGATGACGTTCTTGGCGGTCTCGTAGATAAACGCCAGCGGCTTCTCCAGCGTGTTGCCGTTGCCGACGTAGGCGTGCACATTGAGTAGTGTCTGTTGTGCGACGTCTTCGACCTGGTGGGTGGGAACCCGCCTGCGGAGGAACAGCACCAGCTCTTCGCGGTACTGGTCGATCGCCGGGACGGCACTCTCGGGTTTCACGCTGCGCATCCGACCTTACGCCCGTTGAGCACCGGACTGGCGGCACGGCACCAGGCGCTCCGGGTGCTTTACGTTGTTGTTTCTTCTTTGCACCTTGCCCCCTATCTCACTTCACGAAAGTTGCCTGCGTCAATCGAAGTGGGCTGGATGGGATAAAGTTCCCAAGTGGCATGGGCTCCCGGGCTCGCTTCGTTGGCGCATCTGGGAAATTGGCCCTATGATACTTATAGTCATCTGAAAGTACACAGTGGATTGGGTGGGTGGGAGATGGTGTGTGGGGTTGGGGGGCGGGCGCTGTGCCGGTCGCCCGCATGGCGGGCTCCTACAGGGGGCCGTCGAGCGTGTTCGGGGCGTCAGGGGGTGCGGCGGCGTTTCTTGCGGTAGGGCAG
>CAZSKQ010000252.1:0-2620 GCA_964607425.1 uncultured Woeseiaceae bacterium | reverse complement strand
GCGCTCGCCAGCAGCAGGTCGACCTCCGGCCGCTGCGATGACAGCTCCTGGAGGGCGAGCGCCTGCGCGCGTGCCTCCTCCAGCCGGCCGTCGGCAAGCAGCATGACGGCGAGGTTCAGGCGATACAGTGGCGACAGCGGATCGCGTTGCACGATGCGCTGGTTCAGCTCGATCGCCGTTGCGAGATCGTTGTGCCGCAGCGCATCGCCGCCTTTGAGCCCGAGCAGGAGCGGGTTGTCGGGCTCGAGTTTTTCCGCGATGGCCATGTGCCGCCGCCAGTCGCGCTCGTCACCGGCTATGTGCAGCAGCCATGCGGTTCGCAGGTGGCCTTCCACCGAGCGCGGGTCGAGGGCGAGGGCGCGCTTGGCCGCTGCCAGGGCGGGCGCGTATCCCGGCGCCTCCGGCGTTTCCCTGTCAAACTGGAGGATGTAGGCGCCGGCCAGCGCCGCCCATGCCGCCGCGTAGCCGGGGTCGCGCTCGACCGCCGCCTGGAAATGCTCACGGGAACGCTCGACGTCGCCTTCCTCGCGCCGGTGATAATGAAAACGCCCCCGCAGGAAATGCTCGTAGGCCGTGAAGTCCCGGCTGTCCGGCCCGCCCGGAGCGGCGGACAGGTAGACGTGAAGCGCCTCTGCCACCCGGTCCGCGATCTCGGCCTGCACGGCGAAAACGCCGGTGAGCTCCCGATCGAAGTCCTCGGACCAGAGGTGGGTGCCGTCACGGGCGTTGATGAGCTGCGCGATGACGCGGATGCGGTTGCCGGACCGCTGCACGCTGCCTTCGAGCACGTACGACACGCCGAGCTGCTCGGCGATGGTGCGGATGTCGACCGGACGATCCTTGAAGGCGAACGAGGAGGTCCTGGCGATGACCTTGATATCCCGCGACTGCGCGAGAGTATTCAGGACCTCCTCGGCAATGCCTTGCCCCAGGTACGCCTGGTCGCCGGAAGCGCTCAGGTCCACGAAGGGCAGCACCGCGATGGCGTTCGGGGCGAGCGGGCCGGCGGATTCCGGCGGCGGCGAGATGCCCTCGCGTCCGAGACCCAGCCACGCCAGCGCCAGTCCGAGCAGGGCCAGCCCCGGAAGGGCGAGCCATCGGCGCGGCAAGTCGGCACGCGTTCCGGGTCGATCGCTCAGGTTCGGGCTGGCTACGCGAGCATCGCCTTCCCGTTCCGGCGCCGCCGGAGGCGGGTCGAAGCGATAGCCCCGGCGCGGCACGGTGCGCACCAACGTCCGCGCCTCGTCGCCGAGCGCGCGGCGGATCTCGACCAGGCACTGGGTCAGCGAGTCGTCGGTGATCACCGCCTTGCCCCAGACCGCCTCGATGAGCTCGTTGCGGCCGACCAGCCGGCCGGCATGGCGGGCGAGATACAGCAGCACCTCGTAGCTCTTGGGCCGGAGCGGGATCTCGCCCCCGGGGCCGAGCAGCACGCCGCGCGCCGTGTCCAGCGTGAACCGGTCGAACCGCAAGGAATGGCCGGGATCGTTCATCGGCTCCTCGCCGGCGGGCTGCAGCGCCCGCTCTCGTGATTTTATCGTAGCTTCTTCGTCGCGTTTTCGGGACCGCGGGTGCCGCCGTGGCTACCGTTCAAACAGTGTATGCCGCTTGCACGGCCGCTGCAGTTCCGGGGCGGCCATTCGGCATGACAACAGCCCCGGCCCGACATCCCGATGACCCGGCCCGTAAGGAGAGTAATTATGAAATCCGCCTGTCAATCGTTGTTTGCCGCCGTCCTGCTCACCTGCCTGGCGCCGCTGCCGGCGCTTGCAGAGCCGACGCTGCTCGTCGAAGGACTGGCCGGCGGCTCCGGCAGCACCGTCGGCCCCGACGGCGCGCTGTACGTCACCGAGGGCGCGGCCGGGCGGGTGTCACGCGTCGATCCGCAGACCGGTGCGGTCACGACCTTCGCCAGCGGACTGCCGCCGTTCATTATCGGCATCGGCGGGGCCATGGACGTCGAGTTCATCGGCGGGACGGCGTATGTGCTGGTGACCGCCGTCGCCACCGATCTCAACGACGTCTTCGGTCCCATCGTGCCCGAGCCCGGCAACGTCGTCGGCATCTACCGGATCGACGGTCCGGACAGTTATACCGTCATCGCCGACATCGGCGCCTACAACCTGGAAAACCCGCCGGCCACCGCGTTCGACATCCCGACGGGTGTCCGATATGCGATGGAGGTCTTCCGCCACAGTTTCCTGGTCACCGACGGGCATCTCAACCGCGTGCTCTGGGTGACGCTGGACGGCGAGATCAGCGAGCTCATGGCGTTCGGCAACATCGTTCCCACCGGCCTGACGGCGCGGGGCAACACGGTGTTCCTGGCACAGGCGGGCCCCACCCCGCATGCGCCGGCCGACGGCAAGGTCGTCACCTTCGGGCCGAAGTCGGACGCGGCGACCGAGCTCGCGTCGGGCGGTCCGCTGATGGTCGACGTCCAGTTCGGCCGCGGCCGGACGCTCTATGGCTTGGCGCAGGGCACCTGGGACGGCGCTTTCCCGGGGTCGCCGGCCGTGCCGAACTCGGGACAGTTCCTGGCGATCAACGGCGACGGCTCCGTGAGCGTGCTCGCCGAAGCGCTGAACATTCCGACGTCGATGCAAATCATCGGCAACGA
>CAZSKQ010000251.1:0-2626 GCA_964607425.1 uncultured Woeseiaceae bacterium | reverse complement strand
TCCGCATATCGACCAAGCAAAAGACCAAAAGCCGAAAGCAACGTCATGAAAAGCGTTGCATCCTGCTGTTTGCTCAACTTGCGTAATCCGGTCGTCAGGTCTGCGGCCAGGGTCAGGTGGGCTTTGCCGCCGCTGTATGTCTGCTCCGGCGGGCGCGGCCTGTCCGTGGGTATAGCAAGAATGGGCGGCAGCCCGGCCAATTGGCCGCGCCAGTAATCCGACAATCGTGCCAGGCGGTCTCCGCTCAACCAGTCTCGCTGCCATGCCGCGAAATCGCCGTACTGGATCGGCAATTTGCGAGCCGTTCGCTCAGGGTAATCAGTGGAATCGTAGAACTGCGCCAACTCGCGAAAGAAAACTCCCATGGACCAGCCATCGCAAACGAGGTGATGCATGGTCAGGAGCATTACCCAGGAATTCTGGCCCTCGCTCACCATGCGCACGTGAAAGAGGCGATCGCTCGACAAGTTGAATATCCGGCGCCGTTCCTGCAGGAACAGCTCGTAGAGCTCATCGGCCGACGAGACGTTCTCGATCGACAACTCGAAATGCGTTGGTGCCTCGATACGCTGTAAGGGACGGCCGTTCCCGGCAACGAAACGCGTCCTGAGGACCTCGTGCCGCTCCACGATCGTGGCGATACTGCGTTGCAGCCTGTCCAGGTCCAGTCTACCCTTCAGCCGGACCGCCATCGGTATGTTGTACACCGCATTGGGGCCCAGCACCTCGTTCAATACCCACAGGCGCTGTTGAGCGAAGGAAAGCGGAAGCGCATCGCTGCGTTCAATGCGCGGAATCTGCGAGAACTCGTTCTCACCAGATGCCGCCAGGAACTCCAGGAGTCGTTGCTTGTTTGCCCGGAGCATGGATTCGAGTTCCGGCGAGACGCCGTCTCCCTTCGCCGTAATCCGTAGTTTTGAGCCCCGCACCGTTACGGTGACGCCCTGGTCGGAGCAAATACGAAGTACTTCCGCGACTGTCATATCTCCAGCTCCCTGGAAACAGCCTTATCGGAGTCGCTGGTTTTTATGTGCTTGTCGTGGGCGGAGTCGAGCAGGTAATCGATCAGGAAAGCCAAACGGCTCAAGGTCGGGTTTTCGAAGATGGTGCGTATCGGGACGCGCACTCCAAAATCGTCGGCGATGCTGCTTTGCAGCCTGGTGGCAAGCAATGAATGCCCTCCCAGGTCGAAGAAATCGTCGTGACGGCCGACGTTTTCCACATCGAGAAGCTCGCGCCACGCACGTGCCAGCGTAATTTCCGTTCCGGAATCCGGCGCTTCGAATGGCACACACGTCTCATCCACCTCGAACGCCGGCAGCCTTGCGCGATCTACCTTTCCGTTTGGCGTCAGCGGAATTGCATCGACGACCACGAAAGCGGAGGGAACCATGTACTCGGGCACTTTTCGGGACAGCTGCTCACGCACGCGCTCCGACAATGTGCGATCCTCTGAACCGCTGGCAATATAAGCGACCAGCCTGCGATCGCCCGACTCCGAGCCGGTTGCCACGACCACGGCTTTGTCGATCTCGTCGAGCGCCTCGATGAAATGCTCGACTTCACCGAGCTCGATCCGGAATCCGCGTATCTTGACCTGGTTGTCGGCGCGGCCCATGTATTCCAGGTTTCCGTCGGCCGACCACCTGACGAGGTCGCCGGTTCTGTAGAGTTTTCCACCTGGCGCATGTGGATTGTCGACGAAGCGCTCCCGCGTCAGCTCGTCCCTGTTCAGGTACCCTTGCGACACTCCCGCGCCGCCCACGTGTAGCTCACCAACCGCTCCGTAGGGCACGATTCGGCCGTGCCGGTCCAGAACGAGCACCGAGAGATCCCTCAGCGGCCGTCCGATCAGGCTCCTGCCCTGCGAGCTGCTTGCTTCTTCGTGCGTTACCCTGTGGAACGTGACGTGTACCGTGGTCTCGGTAATGCCGTACATGTTCACGAGCCGCGGCGACACGTCGCCATACTTTTCGATCCAGGGGAGCAGCGTTTGCGGATTTAATGCCTCTCCGCCAAAGATGACATAGCGGAGCTCCAGCCGGTCGTCCGTCCGGCAATCGTGCATGCTCAGCCCGGCAAACGCGCTTGGCGTCTGGTTGACCACCGTAATCCTTTCGGCTCGCAGAAGGTCGCGGAACTCCACGGCTGAGCGGGCAATCCAGCGCGATACGACGACCAGGCGGGCTCCTTTGGAAAAGGCTCCCCACATCTCCCAGACGGAAAAATCGAAAGCATAGGAATGGAAGAACGTCCAGGTATCGTGACTGGAAAAGTCGAAGTGCGTATCGCATGCTTTGAGCAGGCGGTGGACGTTGCGGTGGCTGACCATCACACCTTTCGGGTTGCCCGTCGTGCCCGACGTGTAGATGACATAGGCGAGACTGTCGGCAGCGGCTCCGACGGTCTCCGCGGGCAGGTTGCCGTCGGCGCGGCGCTCCAGCTCTTTTTCAATGTCGGGAGCGTCCAGGCACAGCACGTCGCGGTCTCCGAACGGCTGTTGTTCGGCGACGGACGCGTGAGTCAGGACCCGCGTGACGGCTGCATCTTCCAGCAAATAGCGAATACGATCGGGTGGATTGGACGGCGGCACGGGGAGGTAGGCACCGCCCGCTTTCAGAATTCC
>CAZSKQ010000250.1:0-2634 GCA_964607425.1 uncultured Woeseiaceae bacterium | reverse complement strand
CTCACCCTGACCGTCACGGAAGTGAACGACGTGCCGCTCGTGAACGACGACACCGCGACGACCGCCGAGGACACGCCGGTGACGATCGACGTGCTGGCTAACGATAGCGACGTGGACGGCACGCTGGAGCCGCCGTCGGTGGCGATCGTGCTCGAACCCGCCTTCGGCACGGCCGTCGTGGCGCTGGACGGCACGGTCACCTACACGCCCGACGCGAATGCGAACGGCACCGACACGTTCACCTACACGGTCGCGGACGACGGCGGTGCGGTCTCCGCGGAGGCCACCGTTACCGTCACCGTGACAGCCGTGAACGACGCTCCGTCGATCGCCGGCACGCCACCGCCGGTGGTGGCCCCCGGAGCGGCTTACCTGTTCACGCCGACGCTCACCGACCCGGACGGCGACGCGCTCGACGTGACCGCGACAAACCTGCCGCCGTGGCTCACGCTCGATCCCGACACGGGCGCCCTGAGCGGCACGCCGTCGGGCAGCGACATCGGCGAGCACGGCGGCATCGTGCTGACGGTGAGCGACGGCACGGCGCAGGATTCGCTGCCCGCGTTCTCGATCCGGGTGGACGGCCCGCTCGACAGCGACGGCGACGGCATGCCGGACGAGTACGAGGACGAGCAGGGCTTCGACCCGTTCGATCCCGCGGACGGCGCGGGCGACGCCGACGGCGACGGCGTCACGAACACGGAC
Organism: uncultured Woeseiaceae bacterium; assembly: GCA_964607425.1. GTDB lineage: Bacteria > Pseudomonadota > Gammaproteobacteria > Steroidobacterales > Woeseiaceae > IDS-8. The sequence goes on along the minus strand of CAZSKQ010000250.1, from coordinate 1,929 downwards.
GAGCATGTCGCCGGCACGGACCCGCACGCCGACGATTATGCGCCGACGATCGACGCCGCGGCGCCGCTGACGATCGACGCGGTCGGCCTGTTGACGCCGCTGCCGGCGCTCGAACCTCCCGCCGCGAGCGACGAACGTGATGGGGCGGTGACGGCCGAGCTTGCCGATGCGCCGTCGCACCTCGCGCCGGGAACGCACTCACTGACCTGGCGGGCCAGCGACCAGGCGGGCAACGCGGCGGAGACCCCGCAGATCATCGACGTACGCCCGCAGGTTTCGCTCGCGCCGGACCAGGCGCGGGCCGAGGGCGGCACGGCCGAGATCCGGTTCTTCCTGAACGGCCCGTCGCCCGTGTACCCGCTGGTCGTGGAGTACGCGGTGGACGGCACGGCCGACGGCACCGATCACGATCTCGTTGCGGGCGCCGTTACATTCGCGGCCGGCGAGATCGAGGCATCGGTCGCGGTCACGCTTGCCGACGACGGTGTCGCCGAGGGCAGCGAGACGCTGCGCGTGACGCTCACGGGCGACGGCAACTTCGGGGTTCGCGACACTCATGAACTGACGATCCTCGAGGAGAACCTCGCCCCGGCGGCGTCGCTTTCCATCGTGCAGGGCGGCCGCGAGGCGCGGATACTGCCGATGGACGGCGGTCCGGTAACCTTCACGGTCGGCATCGACGACCCGAACCCGGCGGACGGGCACAGCTACGAGTGGCAATTCCCGGGCGGCGCGGTGGTCACCGAGTTGGCTCCAGGGCAGCAGGCGCTGGACCCGTCGCTGCTCACTCCGGGTGACTACACTGTGGAGCTCATCGTGCACGACGACGGCGTACCGTCGCTGAGCGGTGAAGTCACCGCTTCGTTCGCGATCGTCGCGACGGCGCCGGAGCTCCCGGCGACCGCTGACAGCGACGGCGACGGTATCGACGATGCCGCCGAGGGCTACGGCGACGCGGACGGCGACGGCCAGCCGGATTACCTCGACGCCGTCCGCTTGCCGAACGTGCTGAACGAGCACGCGGACGACGGCGGCCGCTTCCTGATCGAAGGTGAGCCGGGCGTGCGCTTGCTCCAGGGTGAGCTCGCGCTGGGGCAGGGCGGTGCCGGCCTGGCCGCCGAAGCCCTCGCCGCGGCAGGCCTGCCGACGGACGAGATCGTCAACGTGGGCGGGTATTTCGATTTCGTCGTGCGGGACGTTGCCGTCGGCGGCACGGTGCGGGTCGCGATCCCGCAGGGCCAGCCGATCCCCGAGCATCCGCTGTATCGCAAGTTCGACGGCACGTGGCATACGTTCGTCGAGGATGCGAACAACCGCCTGGCGTCGGCGCCCGGCGAAGCGGGAGTCTGCCCGCCGCCCGGCAGCAGCGCGTACACGGCAGGCCTCACGCCTGGCGACTGGTGCGTCGAGCTGACGCTCGAGGACGGCGGCGCGAACGATGCCGATCGCACGGCGAACGGGTCGATCGAAGATCCGGGCGGCGTGGGACAGCTCGGCAGCGAACCGCACACGACCGCAGGCGGCGGAAGCGGCACGTTCGGCTGGCCGCTGTTGCTGGCCCTTCTGAGCCTGGCCACGCTGCGCCTGTCGCCCCGCAGGAGCGCGCACCGCGCGCGATGCGACGGCGTTCAACTTCGCCTGCCGTCCGAGCAGATGCAATTCGCCGTGGCATCGCGCGCGATGCGCGCTCCTGCGGGGCAGGGTGCAACGCACGGCGCGGGTCGATTCATCGCGGGACTGTTGCTCACGGCCGCGGCCCTCCTGCCGCAGGACGGCCGTGCCGACGGCGCGGCGCCCTGGGAGAATGTTTATCTAGCCGTCGAGCTCGGCCAGGCCGACACCAACACGAACGCGGCGGATCTCGAAGCCGCCTTCGCCGCGGCCGGCAACGACGGCGTCGAGGTCACGTCCGTGGACGCCGCGAGGAGT
>CAZSKQ010000249.1:0-2680 GCA_964607425.1 uncultured Woeseiaceae bacterium | reverse complement strand
AGCTGCCGGTCGGCAAGGTGCGCTACGGCATCATGTGCCGCGAGGACGGGATGGTGTTCGACGACGGCACGACGGCGCGCCTCGGGGAGCATCGCTACCTGATGACCACTACCACGGGGAATGCCGCGGCGGTCCTCGATCACCTGGAAGAGTACTTGCAGACGGAGTGGCCGGAGCTGCGCGTGCGGCTGACGTCGGTGACGGAGCAGTGGGCGACGGTCGGCGTCGCTGGTCCGCTGAGCGGTGAGGTGCTGGCGAAACTTGCGCCGCAGGCAGATTTCTCACAGGAAGCGTTCCCGTTCCTCGCCTGGCGTGACGCGACGATCGGCGGCGTCGAGGCGCGCATCTTCCGCATCAGCTTTACCGGCGAGCTGCAGTACGAGATCAACGTGCCCTGGTATTACGGCGCATCGCTGTGGGATGCCGTAATGGAGGCGGGCGCGGAATTCGACATCGCGCCTTACGGCACGGAAACGATGCACGTGCTGCGGGCCGAGAAGGGTTTCATCATCGTGGGGCAGGAGACCGACGGAACGCAAACGCCGTACGATCTTGGTTTGGATTGGGCCGTGTCGGACAGCAAGGATTTCATCGGGCGCCGGTCGCTCGCGCGGCCGGATTGCCGGCGGCCGGACCGCAAGCAGCTCGTCGGCTTATGGCCGGAGGATCGCGGCGCCGATCTTCCCGAAGGCACGCAACTCGTGGCGGCCGGCCGGAGCGGCGATCCGCCGCCGATACCGATGGAGGGGTTCGTCACGTCGAGCTACACGAGCGCGGCGATGGGCGGTCGCTTCTGCCTGGCGCTGGTCAAGGGCGGGAAGCAGCGGCATGGGGAGGTGATCGAGGCTGCCGTGGCGGATCGCCCGGTCCGTGTGCGGATCTGCGACCCGGTGTTCTACGACCGGGAAGGAGCAAGGCGGGATGGCGGCTGACCTTCAGCTCGTTTGGGCGGATGCGCTGGGCGAGTTCGCCGGCGCGCTCGCTGCCGTTAGCGGTGATGCGGTCCGGCTCGAGCTCGTGCCGCCCCGCTCCGTGCTGAATATCCGTGGACCGGCGACGGAAATGTTCGCGGGAGCTGTTGAAGGGGTCTTCGGTGTCGTGCCGCCCCTCGGGCCGAACCGCTGGGCCGGGACGCGCGATCGCGCGGCCCTCTGGCTCGGTCCCGACGAATGGCTCCTGCTCGCGTCAGATGGCTCGAGCCGGGCCCTTGAACAAAGCCTGCGCGAGGTATGCGCTGAAGAGCCGTGGCTCGCCGTCACGGACCTATCGCACAACTACACGACATTGCGCCTGTCCGGTTGCTGCGGTCGCGAGCTGCTGGCCAAAGGCTGCGCCCTCGACCTGCACCCAACGGCATTCCAGGCCGGCGCCTGCGCACAAACCTTGCTGGCCAGGACGCGCGTAATCTTGCGCGCCGTGGACGATGCAATCGAACTATGGATACGCAACTCGTTTGCCTCCTACACGGCACAGTGGCTGCTGGATGCGGCGGCTGAGTACCGCCAGGAGTAGGCTGGTCGGCGCGTCCAAATCAATCCAATGGGCTCTTTACACCGCTCGCGCCTTTCCTCATTACATGCGTGTAGATCTGGGTGGTGCGAACATCGGCATGGCCCATCAGCTCCTGGACCGTTCGAATGTCGTAGCCACGCTCCAGCAAATGAGTCGCGAAGCAATGCCTCAGCGTGTGCGGTCCGACGGGCTTCGCGATTGAGGCGGCACGCGCGGCGCGGCGGATGGCACGCTGCACACCTGTTTCGTGAAGATGGTGGCGGCGCACGGTGTTGCTCCGTGGATCACGTGAGGGTCGTGCAGCAGGGAAGACGTACTGCCATCCCCATTCGATGTGCGCCTTGGGGTATTTACGCGCCAAAGCGAACGGGAGCTCGACGCCTGCGCATCCACGCCGTACGGCAGTTTCGTGCTGCTCGCGCACCAGCCGAAGGTGGAGTTTGAGCGGCCTTATAACGGACTCGGGCAAAACCGTCACCCGGTCCTTCTTGCCTTTACCGTCACGCACTACGATCTGCGCGTAGGTAAAATCGATGTCCTTTACCCGGAGCCGCAGGGTCTCCATCAGTCGTAATCCGCTGCCGTACATGAGCTGGGCAACGATCCTGTAGGTGCCGTCAATATGATCCAACAGGGCCGTCGTTTCCTTTGGCGAGAGCACGACCGGGATCCTGGAGGCACGTCTGGCGTGAACGACGTTCTCCAGCCAGGGAAGCTCGATCTCCAGTACTTGACGGTACAGGAAAAGAATCGCTGACAAAGCCTGGTTCTGCGTGGACGCGGAAACCTGTCGGTCCGTGGCCAGGTGGGAAAGAAACTGCTCGACTTCCCGGCCGGACATTTCCCGCGGGTGCCGCTTCCCATTATGCAAAATGAAGCGGCGTATCCAGCTGAGGTACTGCTGCTCGGTCCTGTAGCTGTAATGCTTCAGCCGGATCTTGTCGCGAACCTGCTCTAGCAACCTGAGTTTGGCATCCATGCCGTACAACCCCACCGTGCCATTTGACGCATAACGCCGTCTATGGTCTATTTACATCAAAAGCTTGCGGGGGAATCAATCATGATATCCAGCTATTTGCCGCATTTTAAGTACGGCGTTTCGCCGCCTACTTGTTGTTAGGCGGCATCTCCAACCATGTGAGCGGCAAAGAGGGAGGGTGGAACGTGA
>CAZSKQ010000248.1:0-2692 GCA_964607425.1 uncultured Woeseiaceae bacterium | reverse complement strand
CAGGATATCCTTGATGACGCCGGGACAGGCATCGGCGTCCACCCATATTTTCATGCGCTGTTGCTTCCGGTCATCGGTCGAGTCATACGAGGGAACCTCATGTTCGTGATCGAGCTCATCTACAAGGCGGACCTGCGCGAGATCGATGCGCACATGCGGGCGCATGTCAGGTTCCTGAAGAAGTATTATGCCGCCGGGAACTTCCTCGTGTCCGGCCGGAAGATACCGCGCGACGGCGGCATCATCCTGACTGTCGGCAAGGACCGCGCCGTAATCGAACGGATCATCCGCGAGGACCCGTTCCACGAGCACGGGCTCGCGGACTTCCGGATCATCGAGTTCCGCGCGAGCCAGCGGGCGGATGACATGCCGGAGCGGATCGCAAATAACGGACATGCGCGGCAGTTCGGCTGAGCTTGGCCATGCTCGAGAAGTCCGCGGCGGTAGATCCGCTTTCGCCTCTTCGCTAATCCTGTAGCTCGCCATTGCGCCGCATCTCTTCCCTGATTTCAGCGCGTATCTGGTCACGTGAAAGCGGGGTAAAGCCGCTTTGTTCCGCCTCGATTAATCGGGCTCGGATGGCTTCGATCTCACGTGCCTTGCGGATCAAATCGTTGACCGCTTCGCTATTGCTCCGGTACTCACCTTCGATGTCCACTCTCTGCTTGAGCCAGCCGGCATTGGGCTCTGTAAGTGAAATGCTTTGGCGTGGCATAGGGAGCCCTCAAGAGTTTCGGTCTTGTGGTGCCTGATTGCACCATCTCTGCACCATAAGTCAAGGAGCCCTTGCCAGCCCGAGTGAATCCTGAGTGACTGAGTTCAGGGCATCTGCCCCAGCGCCCGCGTCGCGGCGGCCTTGCTGAAGCGGAACTTCGACTCCCACTCGTCCTCGGTGATGCGGCCAGTCTGGAAGTCCCAGAACGGCTGGAACACGTACTTGTTGTCCAGGAAGACGCGGATCGAGCGCGGGAAGTGACGCCACACGGCGCCGTAAAGCAGCCCCTCCTCGTCCGCGGCGATGAGCTCGCGCAGGAAGTTCATGCGCACGCGCCGTTCGCTGAAGCGGTCGCGCTCCGGGATCTCGCGGGCGTAAGCGGCGTTGAAGGCGATCCAGAGGAAGAGGAAGCGGGCGTCGGCGTCAGCAGCCTCCATTTCCGCGCGTTCGAGCCAACTCAGGGCGCGGTGGGTGCGGAGGCGGACAGGTTCGGGGAAGGTGTCGCGTAGGCGGCGGTGATCGGATTTCAGGTGCCGATAAGTGAGGCCCGTAGTGTTCTTGGCGGCGTGGGCGTGTTCCGGGTGTCGGGTGGCCATGGCGTCATCCCGTTAACCAGAGAGCGCAGCGTACCAGCTCCTGGCGCCGGAACGCCGGTGAAGCGATCACAGTTCGAAGCGCGCGCTGCGCGACTGCGGCGATGGCTGCTCGCCGTGCCTCGTCGCTTCAGGCATTCGCGGAATCAACCACGCGGATCCGTCCGTGAGCGCGATTGCGGGGCTTGGCCTTGATAGTGATCTCCACGTCCTGGCCGAGCGCCGTGAGGAGCCGCATCAGCCGAACGCTGGAGAAATTCGCCAGTCGCCCATTGAGAAGCGCCGAGACCTTGGGCTGGTCGATACCCATCAGGGAAGCGGCTGCCCTCTGCGTGAGGCGACGCTGCTCGATGACCTGCCGGATGTGACTTGCGAGCTGCGCCTTCGTCAACTCCTCGTCTGGCTCGGCGAAGCCCAGATCCGCAAACACGTTCCCGCTGCCCGCCGTTACCGGGATGTCAGCTTTTCGCTTCTTGACCACTGCTCATAGTCCTCCTGCGCTCGCTTGAGGCGTCGCTCGATCAGGTCCCGTTCGGGCTTTGGCGTGGCAATGCCGCGCCTCGACTTCTTCTGGAACGCGTGCAGCACGTAAACGGCTCCCACAAACCGCACGGTATAGACAGCGCGGTAAGTATCGCCGTCGAAGTCGTCCACGATCTCCAGCACGCTGACCCCGCCGAAGCCCTTCAACGGTTTTGCGTAAGGCGCCTTACGGCCAAGCTGGGCGTCCCACAGAGCACCCCCAACGCGCCGCCGGACCTCCTCTGGAAATTCAGCCAGGTCCTTTTTGCTGCTGCCGACCCACCGCACCGGCTTGGGCTTGGCATCGCTGGGGCGCTCCGCCACGTGCTCGCATCTCCCCTCTAATATATGCCTGTTCCGGCATACTTCCAAGTGAGCCGCAGTCGCATGGGGCATGCTGATGCAGCTCCTGAATGCGCAGCGTGACTTCGTGCCCGGCACGCTGCCGCAGCCCAATTTCCGCGGAATGAGGAAATAGGGAGCGACGGCGACTTCGTCGCAATCCTGGAGCCGGGCGTCTACCGTCGCGTCTCGCTCCTGAACCGCTACTCGGTCGACCGCGTGGACCTGACGGCGCCGCTCTTCGAGCACCGCCTGGCGGACTTCCTGGTGGAGAACTACCCGGAGGACACCGCGCGCCACTTCGAGGTGGTGACGACCGGCGCCAACGAGGTCGCGATCGTCTACGTCGACGAGCGCGTCGAGACGGTGCTGGGCCAGGCCGAGCGCAAGCTGTTCGCCAAGGGCGTGCACCGCATCCGCGCCGAGCGTTTCGAGATCGTCGACAACCTCACCGTCGACGCGCGTCTCGCGAAGCGCCTGGTGGCGGGCAAGGACGCGCGCCTGAAGGCGATCGCGGGTG
>CAZSKQ010000247.1:0-2699 GCA_964607425.1 uncultured Woeseiaceae bacterium | reverse complement strand
CTCCTCGAGCTGCTTGACCTGCTTGCTGACCCCCGGTTGCGAGGTGAAAAGGCGGTCCGCGGCGGCGGTCATGTTCAGGCCGTTATCCGCAATCGCGACCACGTACCTGAGTTGCAATAGCTTCAAGGAAAGGTACTCCTTCATTCCGAACGCAGCGCGTCGACCGGCGCGATGCGGGTTGCTCGAAAAGCGGGGATCAGCGTTGCCGCCATGGCAATGCCGAATACGGCAATCGTGACCGCGACGAACGTTACCGGATCGGTCGCCGTCACACCGTATAGGAGCGCACCAAGGAGCTGGGACGCCGCGAGCGCCCCGAACAGGCCCAGCGCAAGACCGAGCGCCGCAAGACGCGCGCCCTGCCCGGCAATCAGCGCGAGCACGTTGCCGCGGTTGGCACCGAGCGCCATGCGAATGCCCAGCTCCGGCGTGCGCCTGGCGACGACGTAGCCCAGCACGCCTTGAATACCGATGACTGCCAGCGCAATTGCAACCGCCGCAAAGACGCCGAGCAGCAGCATCGTGAAGCGCTGTTGCGCGACGCTCCGGCCGACGGTCTCGCTGAGCAGTTCGATACCGAATACCGCAAGGTCCGGATCGATGCCCTGGATCGCCGCTCGCAGGGAACCCGCCAGCGATGCCGGATCGCTGCCCGTGCGCACGAGCAGCACTTCGCTTCCAAGCGCCGGTGGTGTTTGCGCCATCGGTGTGTAGACCGCGATCGGCGCCTCCGCGGTCAAGCCGTGGAATTTCTCGTTCGCGACCACGCCCAGGATGCGCCGTTCGCTACCCCAGAACGCGATCCGCTGGCCGAGCGCATTGCCATCCGGAAACAGCAGCCGCACGGCGGCCTCGTTGATTACGGCGACCGCCGGAGCTTGTAAGTCGTCGCCGGCATCGAATATCCGGCCTCGCTTGAGATCGACGCCGACGGTCTCGAAATAGCCCGGTGTCACGAAGCGGCGCGAGATTTCCGGGAAGCCGGCTGACTCCAACTCCCGGCCGACTATCTCGAACGAGTTGGTCCAGCCCCGGTCCATGGGATGGCCGGCCGCGATCGCCGATGACTCGATACCGGGCAGTTCACTAACGCGTTCCAGCAGTGCGGCATTGAAGCGGTGAATCTCCTTGAAGTCGGGCCACTCCCCAAACCGCGCGAGATAGCGGCTTGGCGGGAGCTGAAACTCCGCTTTCAGGACGCCTTCGGCGCGAAAACCGGGATCGACCTGCAGGATCTGCCAGAAGCTTCTCAACAACAGCCCGGCCCCGACCACCAGCACGACAGCGAAAGCCAGCTCTGCCACGACCAGGCCGGACTGCAGCAGACCACGGTGCCGCCCGCCGCGCCCGATCGTGCCCGATTCCGATCGCAATGCACTCTGCAGATCGACGCTTCGCGCCTTAAACGTCGGCACGAGCCCGAAAACGACTCCGACGAGAAGTGATACCGCCAACGTAACGCCAAGTACACGGGCGTCGACACCCACCACCTCGATCCGCGGAATGTCTGTCGGCGCCAAAGCAAGCAGCACATCAGTTGCGAGAACAGCAAGCCCGACGCCGGCGGCGCCTCCCAGAAGCGCCAGCAACACGCCTTCGACCAGGAACTGCCGCGCGAGCCGCCGCCCCCCGGCGCCGAGCGACGCGCGGATCGCTACCTCGCGGGTACGATTCGTGGCCCGCGCCAGCAGAAGATTCGCCACATTCGCGGCGGTCACCAGCAAAACAAGGCCGACCGCGGCAAGCAGCAGGAGCAGCGCCGGCCGCACATGGCTGAAGACGACGCTGCTGAGCGGCTCGACATTGACACCTCGGCCGTCGTTCTCCGCATAAGTGGCCTCGAGCTCCGCGGCAATGCTTTCCATTTCCTGTTGCGCGGCTGCAGGGCTTATACCGGGCGCGAGCCGGCCCAACGTGAACAACTGGTGCCAGCCGCGGGGCCAGTCGTCGACGCTCGCTTGCACAGGCGACCAGAGCGCGACTTCACCCCGCTCACCGCCAACCCCACTGGGTTGTCCGTAAGCGGCAGAGTCCAGCACCTGGCGGAGGCCGAAATCAGCGCCGTCCGGGACCACACCGATGATTGTGCGCGCATTGCCGTTCAGCAGCATCGTTCGACCGAGCACATCCGGATCGCGATCGTATAGCCGCTCCCATAACCCTTCGGAAATCAAAACCACGGGGGCGCCACCTGGTCTACTTTCATCCGCGGCAAACGTGCGCCCAAGTATCGGCTCAATGCCGAGCATGGGCAGGAACTCCTGCGTCGATGTGACCATGGAAAGCTGCAACGGGTCGGCACTCGCCCCGGTCAGGGTAATGGTTTCGCTCTTGAACGCGGCCAGCATCTCGAACGAGCCGCTTTGTTCACTGAAATCGAAGTAATCCGGCAGCGAAGCGGGCTCGCGCGTGGTCCCGCTTTCGCGGTCGGTTTGCCAGACGACCACCAGCCGGTCGATGTCCTCGAAGGGCGCGGGCCTGAGCAGCACGCCGTCGACCACGGAAAAAATCGCCGTGTTGGCGCCGATTCCGAGCGCGAGCGTAAGCACGGCCACCGACGTGAAGCCGGGACTCTTGCGCAGCGAGCGGGCAGCGTATTTCAGATCCTGCAGCAGGTTTCCCATTTCGCACTCCCTTGGTTCGTTCCGCCCCGTCACTCCTGCCGCAAGGCCTGCATCGGCTCAACGCGCGCCGCCCGC
>CAZSKQ010000246.1:2546-2727 GCA_964607425.1 uncultured Woeseiaceae bacterium | reverse complement strand
GCCTGACACTGGTTGGCATTGCGGTCTCCTGTAGGACAAAACTGTACTACAGCCATGTTAAAAGTCGCAATGGCCATATTCGCATGCAGCTTCGAGAAAAGCGGTTCGCCGTGGGCGGAACCACCCCCGCGGCGACGTCGCGCATGTAGGAGCCCGCCATGCGTGCGACAGGCACGGCGTC
>CAZSKQ010000246.1:0-2446 GCA_964607425.1 uncultured Woeseiaceae bacterium | reverse complement strand
CACAAGGGAACGTCCCATGTAGGAGCCCGCCATGCGGGCGACAGGCACGGCGCCCACAAGGGAACGTCCCATGTAGGAGCCCGCCATGCGGGCGACAGGCACGGCGTCCACAAGGGAACGTCCCATGTAGGAGCCCGCCATGCGGGCGACAGGCACGGCGCCCGACAAGGGCAGGTTCGGGAAGATTCGTCCGCTTCGGCGCCGACGCGGCGAGTACGTGAAGACGGCGGGCCCGGTTCGCTCAGGCCGCGTGGGCGAAGGACCCTGGCTGCGCCTCGCGCCACCACCGCTCCCAGTCCTCGCCGGGAGAACCCGCAAGCAGTTCGCCGGGCGCGAGCCAGCGATAGAGCTGGCCGTAGTGGCGGGTCTCGAGGTGCGCGATCCGCCGCCACAGCATCTCCGGGCGCAACGCGGCCGGATCCGTGAGACCGCAGGCGCCCAGCACCATCTGCAGGTGGCGGATCGTGGCCGCGTGGTAGCGCGCGACGCGCGCCGCCTTGTCGGGTACCGACAGGGCGTGCACCCGCCACGGGTCCTGCGTCGCGATACCCGTCGGGCACGTGTTGCGATTGCAGGCGCGCGCCTGGATGCAGCCGAGCGCGAACATCATGCTGCGGGCGGCATTGCAGATGTCCGCGCCCAGCGCGAGATTAGCGGCGATGTCGAAGCCGGTCACGACCTTGCCGGCGCAGATCAGCCGGATCTCGTTCCGGAGGCCCACGCCCACCAGCGCGTTGTGCACGAAGATCAGCCCGTCGCGCATCCCGAGGCCTATGGACTGCATGAACTCGGGCGGCGCCGCGCCGGTGCCGCCCTCGCCGCCGTCGATGGTGATGAAGTCGGGGTGGATGCCGGTCTCGAGCATCGCCTTGCAGACGGCCAGGAACTCGTGGCGCCGGCCGATGCACAGCTTGAAGCCGACCGGCTTGCCGTCGGACAGCTCCCGCAGGCGCGCCAAGAATTCGAGCATCCCGACGGGCGTCGAGAATTCGCGATGGGCGGCCGGCGAATGGCAGTCCAGGCCTATGGGGATCCCGCGCGCGTGCGCGATCTCGGCCGATACCTTAACGCCGGGCAGCAGGCCGCCGCCTCCCGGCTTCGCGCCCTGCGATAGCTTCAGCTCGATCATCTTCACCTGCGGGCTCGCGGCCTTGTCGCGGAACAGGCCGGGGTCGAAATGGCCCGCTCGCGCGCAGCAGCCGAAGTAGCCCGTGCCGATCTCCCACACGAGGTCGCCTCCGTGATGCGTGTGATAACGGCTGATGCCGCCTTCGCCGGTGTCATGGAAGAAGCCGCCTTCCTTCGCACCCAGGTTGAGCGCAAGTATCGCGTTCGAGGACAGGGCCCCGAAGCTCATTGCCGAGATGTTGAAGCGCGACGCGGAATACGGCCGCGCGCACTGCGCATTGCCGACGGTGACGCGCGGCTCCTCGTCCGCGGGCTCGCAGGCCGCCATCGAGTGCTCGAGCCACTCGTAGCCGGGCTCGTAGACGTTTGCCAGCTTGCCGAAAGGCATGGAATCGTCCACGCCCTTGGCACGGCGATAGATTACGTTGCGCTGCACGCGTGAGAACGGCACTTCCTCCCGGTCGCCTTCGATGAAGTACTGGCGGATGTGGTGGCGGAAATCCTCCAGCAGGTACCTCAGGTGGCCGAACACGGGGTAGTTCCGCAGCAGGGAGCGCCGGGTTTGCGTGAGGTCCCATGCCATGAGGACCAGGAGCGGCACCAGCAAGACAAACAGCCACAGGAAGGCTGGCGAGTACCAGCCCGCGATACCGACCAGGACGAGCAGCATCAGGATGGCCCAGATGAGGACGCGTTTCATCCGGATGTTTCCGCGGGCGCGGGTGGGATCACGCTCGCTCCCGCAGGTACGGAAGCACCGTTCGCCAGTCGGGAAACCGCGCTGATCCGGAGACGATCAACTCTCCCTCGAAATCCCTGGCGCCGTTGTTCGGCCGATCGTCCACCAGGAAATCGCCGCGATTGAGCTGCTTGCTGTGCGAGAGGATCAGCCGCTTGCGGCAGGCGCTGCCTAGATGCGCTTTCACCCACGCGAGCTTGTCGTCGTCGAAACCGATCGGCGTGTCTTCGACAACATCGTGCAGCAGGGCAACCGTGCGTTCTTCGTCCGTCCGCACATTCAGCATGACGCGGATGGGATGAAGTATGTACGGTTGTCCCGCCTTGTCTTCCTGGCCCGCATGGGCGTTCGCGGCGAGTGCCAGAGCACGCTCGAGTATCCCCACGACCGGAATTATACGCGATTGGAGTCGCACCGGGCTGCGCAAAAGCGCCTCCCCCGGCTTCCGGGACGTTCCTTTCTACCCGCCTTCACCGATGCCGGCCAACGCCTCCGAGATCGCTGCCAGCGCCTGCGGATCCAGCGTGCCGTCTCCTGCTATCGCATTCTCCCGTGCTTGCTCCGCGTTCCGCGCCCCGC
>CAZSKQ010000245.1:0-2788 GCA_964607425.1 uncultured Woeseiaceae bacterium | reverse complement strand
GTCGCCCGCATGGCGGGCTCCTACGACGTCATGCCACGCGCCGATCGGTTACGCCAGCATGCAGGCGAAGGTGGCCATGCGGCCGCAGCGGCCGTCGCGGCGGTACGAAAAGAAGGCTGCCGGCTCGCCGAACGTGCACCGCCCGCCGCCGAACACCTGCCTGACCCCGCAGCGCTCCAGCCGGCCGCGCGCGAGGCCGTACAGGTCCGCTTGCCAGCGGCCCCGGTCGTTGGGCCGGAAATGCGCCGCGGCCCCGGGGTCGCCCCGGACAAAGGCCTCCCGCACCTCGTCCCCGACCTCGAACGCCGCCTGCGAGATCGCCGGCCCCAGCCAGGCAAGCAGCTCCGGCGGCGGCGTGGCGAGCGCGCCCAGCGTTGCTTCGAGGACGCCGGTGAGGAGGCCGCGCCAGCCGGCGTGGGCAACGGCTATTTCCCTGCCGCTGGACGACGCGAACACCACCGGCAGGCAGTCGGCCGTCAGCACCGCGCACACGGCTCCGGGGCGGTCGGCAACGATCGCGTCCGCGGGCGCGGCCGGCGAGCCGCTGCCCGCTGCCACGACCCGCCGGCCGTGGACCTGCCGCAGCCAGGGCGGTTCCACGGGCAGGCCGCAGGCCGCCACGAAACGCCGGCGGTTCTCCCGCACGGCCTCCGGGTCGTCGCCGACGTGCGCCCCCAGGTTCAGCGAGGCGTAGGGTCCGGCGCTCGTTCCCCCGGCGCGCAGCGTAGTGCCGGCAATGACGCCCGCCGGCGCCGGCCACTCCGCCCTGAGCCACGCCGGCGACGTCATGCCGCCGCGCCCCGCAGCGCGTCCAGCAATGCCGAAAAATCGGCCGGCAGGGGCGCTTCGACCTCGATCGGCATTCCTTCGTGCGTGAATTCCAGCCGCGCGGCATGCAGCGCCTGGCGGCGGAAGCCCTGCAGCACCTTTTTCAGGTGCTCGCCGGCGGCCGCCGGTAGCGCCAGGCGGCCGCCGTAGAGGGGGTCCCCGAGCAACGGGTGACGCCGGGCCGCCAGGTGCACGCGAATCTGGTGCGTGCGCCCGCTTTCGAGCTCAACGCTTATATACGTGTGCGCCGCGAAGCGCTCGATGACCCGGTAGTGCGTGACGGCCGGTTTGCCGTCGTCGCGAACGCTCATCTTCAGGCGGTCGACCGGATGACGCCCGATCGGTGCGTTGATGGTGCCGCCCCCGGTCAGCACGCCGCAGCAGACCGCCTTGTAGTGGCGGGAGATGGCGCGCTCGCTCATCTGGCGCACCAGCGCCGTGTGCGACTGCAGCGTTTTCGCAACGAGGAGCAAGCCGCTGGTGTCCTTGTCCAGGCGATGCACGATGCCGGCGCGGGGTAACGCGGACAGTGCCGGCACGCGGTGCAGGAGCCCGTTCATGAGCGTGCCGCGGGGATTACCCGCGCCGGGGTGGACGACCAGGCCGGCCGGCTTGTTGACGACCAGCAGGGCGTCGTTCTCGAACACGACGTCGAGCTCCATGGCCTGGGGAAGGCTTTCGACGGCAACGGCGGCCTCCGGTTGCAGGACCACTGTTTCGCCTCCCCGGACCGCATCCCGCGGACGTTGCGGCCGTCCGTCGACGGTGGCCAGCCCGCGCACGATCCAGTCCTGCAACCGGCTGCGCGAGTACTCCGGAAACATCCGGGCGAGCGCCTTGTCGAAGCGCTCACCGGCGAGTTCCGGTGGAATGGTCTGTTGGTATCGCTCTTCGGTCACGAGGGTGCCCAGCGGCCCGGCCAGGGATGGAGTTTACGGTATACTCGCCGACTCGAGCCCGCGGTTATTCATCCGGAAAAGACGATGCGCAAACCTACTCGCCTCCGCACTGCAGCCACGGCCGTGGGCCTCGTTTGCCTCGCGCTGCTCGGCGGCTGCGCCGGCTCGGAAGAGCGTGAGAACGAGCTGGTCCGGAGCGTCACCGAGGCCTACGAAACGGCGCAGCGGGCGATGACAAGCCAGAATTACCGCCGCGCGATCCCGATCTACGAGGCCTTGCAGGCGCGATTCCCCTTCAGCGATCTCAGCAAACGCATACAGCTCGAACTGATGTTCGCCTACTACAAGGCCAACCGGCCGGAACAATCGATCGATCTCGCGGACCAGTTCATCCGCGAGAACCCGATTCATCCCCAGGTCGATTACGCGCTCTACATCAAGGCGCTGAACCATTTCGACGACCAGCCCGGAATCCTCGAAGGCTGGTTCAACAAGAGCATGGACAACCGGCCGCCGCGGGATGCTGCCCTGGCGTTCTCTCTCTTTCGGGACCTGGTGGAGCGCTATCCCGCCAGCGAATACGCGGAAGATGCTCAGCAGCGAATGGTGTTTCTCAAGAACAGGCTCGCGGCCTACGAGAACAGCGTGGCGGCGTTCTACCTGGAGCGCGACGCCTACGTGGCCGCATTGAACCGGGCCAAGGGGGCCCTCGAGCAGTACAACGGCGCGAGCGGCAACAGGAAATCGCTCGAGATCATGATCAAAGCCTATGAAGGGCTGGGGATGGACAAGCTAGCCGCCGATACCCGGTTGGTACTGGAGAGCAACTTTCCCTACAACCGGGAAAGCTGACGGTTGTAACAGACCCTGAGACGGGCTCCGGTGCGCGGTGCCGTGCGCGTGTGCAGGCGCCGCCTGGCCGGGGCGGCCGCGGTCCGTACAGCGGTGCGTAATACCGGGCACTGTTTCTACCGGCATTCGCACCCACAAAGCGCCGGGACGCGGCATGGGGGACGCCAGTCGGGATGAAGCTGCTGCGGCTTGACGTATTCAAAGGCCCT
>CAZSKQ010000244.1:0-2802 GCA_964607425.1 uncultured Woeseiaceae bacterium | reverse complement strand
CTACGGGCGGTATGGCGGTCGCCCGCGTGGCGGGCTCCTACAGAGAAAGGGAGGCGAGTGTCTCCTGCAGGCGGGCGTGGACCTCGTCGACCGTGCCCTCCGCGTCTACCGTGGCCAGCTTGCCGCGCTTGCGGTAGTAGTCGATCACCGGCTCCGTCTGTGAGCGGTACACGTCGAGGCGGGTCGCGATCTTCTCTTCATGGTCGTCCTCGCGCTGCAGCAGCTCGCCGCCCGAGCGGCGGCACTCCTCCAGCTCTTCCGGGGGCGAGAAGTGGATGTTCAGGACCTTGCCCGTCGTCGAGCAGGTGCGCCGGCCCGTCAGGCGCTTTTTCAGCACGTCGAAATCGATGTCCATCAGGATCGCGGCATGCAGTGGCTCGCCGCGCTCTTCCAGCAGCGCTTCGAGGTCCTCCGCCTGCTTCTCCGTCCGCGGAAAGCCATCGAGGATGAAGCCGTTCGCGGCATCGGGCTCATCCAGCCGCTCGCTGATGATGCCGAGCATGATGTCGTCCGACACGAGCTGCCCGGAATCGACGATCGACTGCGCCTGCCGCCCCAGCTCCGAGCCGCTTTGGATGGCCGCGCGCAGCATATCGCCCGTCGAAATCTGCGGCACCCCGCGTTCCGTCATGAGCTTCTTCGCCTGCGTGCCCTTGCCCGAACCCGGCGCTCCCAGCAGCACTATGCGCATCGCGATATCTTCCCGTTTGCAGCAGCGGCCGGAGCCGCGAAGGGCCGGATACGCTACCGGCTCTCGCGGTACAGGTCAAACGCGTAAATGAAGCGTGGCCCATGTTCGGTTATGCTTTACGGGCCAGCGCTTTCCCCCGATGTTGCCTCACAGGCCAACAACCCATGCCTAACAAGATGAATGCTTTCTACGCGCAGTCCGGGGGCGTCACTGCCGTCATCAACGCTACCGCCTGCGGTGTGATCGAAACCGCACGCAAGCACAAAGGCCGGATCGGTAACGTTTACGCCGGCCGCAACGGCATCATCGGCGCCCTTGCCGAGGACATGATCGATACCAACAGGGAAACGGCGCGCGCCATCGCGGCGCTCAAGCATACGCCGGGCGGGGCCTTCGGCTCGGCGCGCTACAAGCTCAAGAGCATCGAGGAGAACCGCGCCCAGTACGAACGCCTGATCGAGGTTTTCCGGGCGCATGACATCGCCTATTTCTTCTACAACGGCGGCAACGACTCGATGGACACCGCGCACAAGGTGTCGCTCGTCAGCGAGAAGCTGGGCTTCCCCGTCACCTGCATCGGCGTGCCGAAGACAGTCGACAACGACCTGCCCGTGACGGACAACTGCCCTGGCTTTGGCTCGGTCGCCAAGTACGTGGCGGTCTCCACGCGCGAGGCGGCGCTGGACGTGCTGTCGATGGCGAAAACCTCGACCAAGGTATTCGTGCTCGAGGTCATGGGCCGGCACGCCGGCTGGATCGCGGCCGCGGGCGGGCTCGCCGGCAAACAGCCGGGCGACGCGCCGCATATCATCCTGTTCCCGGAGGTGCCGTTCGACAGGGACAGGTTCCTGCAGCGGGTCAGGCAGTCCGTGGAGGACTACGAATACTGCGTCATCGTGGTGAGCGAGGGAACCCGTGACAAGGACGGGCGCTTCCTCGCCGATGCCGGCACGACCGATGCCTTCGGCCACACCCAGCTCGGCGGCGTGGCCTCGGTCGTGGCGGACATGGTGCGCTCCGAGCTCGGCTACAAGTATCACTACGCGATCGCGGACTACCTGCAGCGTTCGGCCCGCCACATCGCCTCGGCCACGGACGTGAAACAGGCCTATGCCGTCGGCGAAGCGGCGGTCCGCATGGCCCTGGCGGGCAAGAC
The DNA here is from genome assembly GCA_964607425.1 of uncultured Woeseiaceae bacterium. Classification (GTDB taxonomy): domain Bacteria; phylum Pseudomonadota; class Gammaproteobacteria; order Steroidobacterales; family Woeseiaceae; genus IDS-8. The sequence goes on along the minus strand of CAZSKQ010000244.1, from coordinate 955 downwards.
GGCGGTGATGCCGGTCATCAAGCGGGTTTCGGACTCGCCCTACCGCTGGCGGATCGAAGAAGCGCCGCTCGCGCGGGTCGCCAACAAGGAGAAAAAACTGCCGCGCCGCTTCATCAGCCGCGACGGCTTCGGGATTACCGAGGCTGCCCGCCGCTACCTGGAGCCGCTGGTGAAAGGCGAGGATTACCCGCCGTATGTCAGGGGGTTGCCGGATTATGTCACGCTCAAGAACGTCCCGGTGCGGAGAAAGCTTGGCACGGATTTTGTGCTATGATCCGCGCCCTGCCGCGGCGGCTCTCTGCCTGACGACGCGCAAATAATTAATACGGCCCACCGGAATGTCCGGCGAGGTCGGCCTCCCTGCCCCGGGCGCCGCGCTGCGCCGGGGCATTTGTTTGATCAGGAGAAAGACCGATGTCCAATGAGGTTGCACTGTGGCTGTCCGTCGGCGCAGGCATTCTGGCCGTCCTGTACGGCGCCGTTTCGGTGCAGTGGGTGCTGAAGCAGCCCGCCGGTAACGAGCGCATGCAGGGCATCGCCCGTGCCATCCAGGAGGGCGCCGGTGCCTATATGAACCGGCAGTACTCGACGATCGGCATCGTCGGTGTCGTGCTGTTCGTTGTCCTCGGCATTGCGCTGAACTGGACGACGGCCGCGGGCTTCGCCATCGGGGCGGCTTTCTCCGGGCTCGCGGGCTACATCGGCATGTTCGTCTCGGTGCGCGCCAACGTCCGCACCGCCGAGGCCGCGACGCGCGGGCTCAACCCGGCGCTGACCGTGGCATTCCGCGGCGGCGCGATCACCGGCATGCTGGTGGTGGGCCTGGGGCTCCTCGGCGTCGCCGGGTACTTCGCCATCTTGCGAAGCGCCGGTGTCAGCGTGGATGACACCATCCACGCGCTGGTCGGGCTTGCCTTCGGCGGCTCCCTCATCTCCATCTTCGCGCGTCTCGGCG
>CAZSKQ010000243.1:0-2868 GCA_964607425.1 uncultured Woeseiaceae bacterium | reverse complement strand
GCGGGCGTTGCCGGCGCCGGAGCGGGGTGCGGGGCAGGCGGCGTACCGGGCGCCGCGAACGGCGGTGGAAGCCCGGCTGTGCGAGGTGTGGCAGGCGGTGCTGAAAGTGGAGCGAGTCGGCATTGACGACGACTTTTTCGCCATTGGGGGCGATTCGATCCTGTCCATTGAGGTCGTCTCCAAAGCCAACGTGCACGGGCTCGGGTTGAGCGTTCGACAGATTTTCGAGCACAAGTGCATCCGGGCGCTGGCGCAGCGGGTGCAACGGGCGGCCCGTGAGCGCGACCGGCAACCGGCAGAGGGGCGGATGCCGCTGCTGCCGATTCACCGCTGGTTGCTGCAAGGGCCGACGCCGCCGGCGCACTTCCACCAGTCCCAGTTGTTGCGGGTGCCCGCGAACGTCGACCGGGCATTTTTGCGGGCATTTCTTGCGGCGCTGCTGCAGCGTCATGACGCGCTGCGCCTCCGCTACGAGTGGAAAGAAGATGAGGGCTGGCAGGGCCGCTTCGTGCCCTTCGAGCCGAGGCTGGTGGATGAGATTCTCATCGAGGCGCCCTTTCCCGCGCAGGGTCGGCGTGAGGCCCACCTGCGGGACACCGGCGAGCAGGTCAAGGCGGGCATGGCGCTGGCGTCCGGCGGGCTGATGCGGGCCGTCTATTTCGAAGCGGCGGCCCCGGCGGAGAGTTGCCTGCTGCTGGTGCTGCATCACCTGGTCGTGGACGGGGTGAGCTGGCGCATCCTGCTGGCGGATCTTCTGAGGGCGTACGAGCAGTGGAGCGAGGGCAAGGCCATCGAGCTGCCCCCGAGGACCACGAGTTACCAGCGGTGGGCGGAGAAGCTTTGGGACAGCCGGCACGACAACGCGATGGTTGCGCAGAAGGCGTACTGGCTGCAGCAGCTGTCGCAGCCGGTAGCGCCGCTGCCGAGCACCGGGGAAGCAGGCGAAGATACGCAGCGGGAGAGCGTGCGCCTCCCGCTCGGGCTGGATGCGGCGCACACGAGCGCACTTCTCAACCGCTGTCACGGGGCCTACCACACGCGGATCAACGACTTGTTGCTGTCGGCGTTGCTGGTTGCGGTGCACCGCTGGACGGGACAGCGGGCGCTGCGCGTCAAGCTCGAGGGTCACGGTCGCGAGGAGTTGTTCGAAGACGTGGATTTGAGCGGCACGCTGGGCTGGTTCACCAGTGCCTTCCCGGTGCACCTGTCGCTCGAGGCTGACGGTGCGGGTGCCGCCTCGTGGTCGGAAGCGATCCCGGCGGTCAAGGAGCAACTCCGGGCGGTGCCGGACAACGGTATCGGTTACGGCGTTTTGCGGTACCTGGCCGGCGATGAGGAGCTGGCGGCGCTCGATGGTGCGCTGGCGGACTCGGTGGTGTTCAACTACCTGGGGCAGTTCGACGCTCACCTGGGGCACGCCGCGGTGTTTGCGGCCGTTCGTGCGGATACCGGGAGCGACGCCGGGCCGGCGCAGGGGCGAGACGGCCTGCTCGGTCTGAACGGGGCGGTGCTGGAGGGGCGGCTGCAGTTTTCGCTCGAGTTCAACGGGCAGCAACAGGATGTGGCCTCGATGGAGGCGCTGGCCCGCGGTTACGAGGCAGCGCTTTGCGAGCTGATTGCGCATTGCCAGCTGGAGGGCGTAGGCCGCCACACGGTTTCCGATTTTCCGCTGGCGCGCCTGGACCGCTCGATGCTGGAGCATTTGCAAGGCGCCTACCCGGGTCTCGAGGACGTTTACCCGGCGACCGGGCTGCAACAGGGCCTGATTTTTCACAGCCTGATGGACGAGCGCCGGGAAGCGTACGTCACGCAGCTGCATTTCGATTTTGGTGCCGGTTTCGAGCCGCAATTGCTCAAGCAGGCCTGGGAGCAGCTGGTGCGGCGGCACGCGGTGCTTCGCACGGGTTTCTGGAACAGCCCGGCGGCGGAATGTTTGCAGGTCGTGCAGGGCGCGGTGGAGCTCTCGTGGGAGGAGTTGGACTGGCGCGCGTGTCCGGCGGCGGAGGAGGCCTTGCGTTTTGAGCGCTACGGCCTCGAGGATCGGCGCCGGGGTTTCGACTTTGCGCGCCCGCCGCTGATGCGGATGGCCTTGTTCCGGCTTCCGGAGGGCCGTTACCGGTGGCTGTGGACGCACCATCACAGCCTGCTTGACGGCTGGAGCGTGTCGGCGCTGCTGAATGAGCTGTTCGGTCTCTATCGTGCGCTGCACGGGCAGCGGACACCGGAGCCACTGCCGGTGTTGCCGGCGTACCGCCGCTACATAGAGTGGCTGTCGCGCCAGGACCGCGGCGCCGCGCTGGAGTTCTGGCGGGAGTACCTGTCCGGAATGGAGTCGCCGACGCGGCTGGGTCTCGAGCATCGGTCCGCGGCGGGCGAGGACGCCGGGCAGGGGCGGCAGGCGCAAGAGATCCCGCCCGCGCGGCTGCGCGCACTGAAGGCCTTCGCCAGCCGGCATGCGGTGACGTTGAATACCGTCATCGAGGCGGCATGGGCGTACACCCTCTCCCGCTACAGCGGCGACCGCGACGTGATCTTCGGCGAGATCGTCTCCGGGCGCTCGGCCGAGGTCGGCGGCATCGAGCACATGGTGGGCCTTTTCATCAGCAGCGTGCCGGTTCGGGTCGCGCTCGACGACCATGCCGAGGTCCCGGCCTTGCTGCGTGCGCTGCAGCGCGACGCCGCCGAGCGCCAGGCCTGCGCGTACGTGCCGCTTACCGACATCCAGGCGGCCGGTGGACGGTCCGGCGGCGAGGCCCTGTTCGATTCCCTGCTGGTGTTCGAGAACTATCCGACCGGCGAGACGCTGGCGCCGGCGGTGTCCGGCAGCGACCCGTCCGCGCCGGTGCTGCGCATCGGCGGCATGGGCGT
>CAZSKQ010000242.1:0-2870 GCA_964607425.1 uncultured Woeseiaceae bacterium | reverse complement strand
GGTCGCTCTGCAGCCCCGCGCTCAGGTTGAAGATCTCGTAGGCGTCGAGGTCCAGATCTACCCTCGTCACCTCGTTGCCGGTCGCACCGCCGAACGGCAGACCGGATACAAAATCACCGGCCCCGGGAACCTGGTCGCTCGGTTGCGTATACCGGTCACCGACGTACTGGAACGTCGCCGACACGAACGCCTCCGAATCGGCCGGTGCCCATGCAAACGGGAAGTAGTAAGTGCCGTTGGCCGAGAACTGCGTCTCCGGCACCGAGGCCAGCCGGTTGCCTTCCTGCACACCCCCGAGGATGTTACCGCCGGCGTCCGTAACCGTGGAGTCGAATTCGGCTTGGAGAAGGCTGCCGGCAATGGAGAGCTCCAGGTTGTCGATCGGAGCAGCAGTCAGCTCGAGCTCGATCCCGGTGGTATGTGAATCCGGCACGTTGAGGACTACCCGCGATGAACAGGACCCGGCATCGAGTGTGACCTGCAAATCCTTGATATCTGCGTGGAATGCCGCCGCGTTGAGCGTTATGCCGTTGTCAAAACGTGATTTCACGCCAATTTCGTAGTTCCACAGGGTTTCATCGTCATAACTCGTCAGCGGGCCAAAAATGACGAGATCGCCGGGCTCGCAGAGAGCCGTATTGAGGGGATCGTTGACGCCACCCAGGCGGAATCCTTTGGCCACCTGGGCGTTGAATGTCACGTTGTCGCTCCAGTCATAACTCCCCATCAGCCGCGGGGTGAAGCCGTCCGATGAAGTTTTGTCGACGTCGTCTGCGAGACTCGAGAAGAAGCCGCCTTGCAGGATCGTGCGTGTCTCCTCGTAGTCGTACCAACGCCCGCCCGCGGTGAGTTGCAGGCGATCCGTGACATCATAGGTGGCCTCGCCGAATACCGCCGTCTGCTCGAAATCATATGGCAGATCGGCGTTGTACGGGGAATCGGTGGGAAAACCATTGCGCACGCTTTCCGATGTGCCCGCGCCCAGCGTATCGTCCAAAAAAGCGTCGTAACCCGGCGTCGGCAGCCGTTGCGCATAATCCCGGGAGTTGTCCACGTAGAACATCCCGACAAGCCACTGCCAGGGTCCTTCCGTATTCGAGCTGAAGCGGAGCTCGCCCGTGATCTGCTCGAACGCGGTCGTATCGCGAAGATTGGAAGGAAGCAGCACGCCCTCAGGTGGAAACGCGAGGTCGACGGACACGCTGCCGGTGAGCGCGCTGGCATCGCGGCTGACCAGGATGTCCCGATCCGTATAGCTCGTGGCCAAAGTGGCGTCGAACGAGTCGAAAGACGCCTGGGCCGTGAGATCCGCGATCAGCAGGTCGTCCTCGTAGCCTTCCCGGAGCAGCAGGTACTGCTCGCGCTCGCCGAGCTGGATCGCCGGCCGCGTGGTCGTATACGGGTTGGCGTAGAGGTTGTAGACCTCCTGCCGGTTGAACCCGTCCATGTCGATTTCCTGGTACAGGATGCGCGGCGTGATCAGCAGGTTGTCGCTGACCTGCCAGCCCAGCGTCAGCCGGCCGCCGGTGCGGGAGCCGTTGTTCACGTCCTTGGTACGCGTGCCGCCCTCACCCAGTGCGTCGATGAAGCCGCCGTACTCGGTGACGTAGCCGACGGCCCGCAGCGCGACCTGGCCGTCGCCGAACGGCAGGTTCACCATGCCTTTCAGGTGACCGCCCGGCTCGCCGTCCGTCATCGTGTTGAGGTCCGCTTCGAAGGATGCTTCGAAGTCGTCGAGCACCGGCTGGTTGGTGATGTAGCGAATGGTGCCGCCGACCGATCCCGAGCCGAACAGCGTGCCCTGCGGGCCGCGCAACGTCTCGACGCGCGCGAGATCGTAGAGGTCGATGTCGGGCGTGAACAACGACAGCGAGATCACCGTCTCGTCGAGATAGATACCGACCTGCTCCTTCACACCCGGCTGGTCGCGCACGATCTGCCCGGCGGACACGCCGCGGATCGCCACCTGGCTCTGTCCCGGGCCGAGGTTCTGGATGGTGAGCCCGGCGATGTTGCGCGCCAGCTGCTCGAGTGTGTTCGAGCCGGATCGCTGGATGTCCTCCTGCGACTGCACGTTGATGGAAAACGGCACCTCCTGGACCGTGGATTCCCGCTTCGTCGCCGTGACGGTGATCTCCTCGATCTCCTGGCTTTGGGCGGCGGCGAGCGGCGTGAGCCCCGAAACGCCCTCGGCCGCGCATAGGACGAGCGTAAGGGTCGTACCGAATATCAGCCGGGTGAAAAGCCCCCTGACGTACTCCGCAACAGCCTTGCGAGCCATGACTTCCCCCTTTTGTGAGAACAGGTTATCCGATCCACACCAGAGCGATTATAGACAAGCCCGTGCTTTCCGGTTGCAATACGGCCCTTGGGCCACGCAGGCCCGCATACAGGAAAGCCGATGACGAGATACTGGGTAGGCAGCGCCGGGCTGTGCGCCATGATTGCGATAACCGTGGCGGCCGTTCTGCTCAACAGCCCGGCCGGTCCCCGACTCGTCGGCATCCGTGTCGAGTTTCTGCTCTTCGCCCTGACCCTCATCGGCGTCGCCCTGTTTCACACCCGAACCTTCGAGGTCGCGCTCACGGGACTGGCTGCGATCCTGACCGTGCGGCTGCTCACCGACGCGGAATTCGACATCGCGGGCCACTTCACCATCGAAGCACCGATCCTGCTCAACCTGCTGGGCCTCCTGCTCGGGTTCGCCGTCCTTGCGCGCCACTTCGAGGAATCGGAGGCACCGAAGGTCATGCCGCGAGTCCTGCCCGACAACTGGACCGGCGGGTTCGTGCTGCTCGTGCTGATCTTCGTCCTGTCCTCGTTCCTCGACAACATTGCGGCCGCGATGATCGGCGCGACGGTGGCGAAGC
>CAZSKQ010000241.1:0-2929 GCA_964607425.1 uncultured Woeseiaceae bacterium | reverse complement strand
CGTCGCGTGAATCCCCCTGCTGTAGGAGCCCGCCATGCGGGCGACGGCACGATTGCCGGGCGTGGCGTCGCGCGCATGGTGCGCTCCTACAGCGACAGCCGCTCGCCTGGGCGCCTTCCCGCGCTATTCACCTGGCCGCTGCAGCGACGCGATCAGCGTCCTGAGCTCGGCGACCTCTGCTTCCAGCGCGGATACCCGCTCGCCGAGATTCGCGGCGCCGCTGTCCTGCCGTGACGGCCGGGCGGGGGCCGCGGCGGGCCTCGGCGCCTGCACGTCCACCGGGCCGCAAAAGAGGTGCATGTACTCCGAGTCCTTGCGCCCCGGCGTGCGCGGCAGCTTCACCACCAGCGGCTCGTCGTCCCGCTCCAGCAGCCCGGCCAGCGCGGCCACGACCGCGTCATTGTCGGCAAAGGTGTGCAGGCGGCCGCTGCGGGCGCGCAGCTCACCGGGAGTCTGCGGTCCGCGCAGCAGCAGCAGGCAGACGACGGCAAACTGTGGCGGATCGAACTGGTAGTCGCTGTAACGGCTATTGCAGAAGCGCTGCACGTATTTCTCGACCCGGCTCCTGAAATTTTCCTCTACGCGCACCAGGTGCTTCTCTTCCAGGTCGCGAACGGTGCGCTGCACGACGCCCGGCTGCAGCGACATCACGGGATCGCGCCCCGACTTCTGGTTGCACGCGTTGGTCAGCGCATTGAGCGTCAGCGGGTACTGGTCCGGCGTGATGACGGACTTCTCCATCATGCACCCGATCACGCGGGCTTCGTTGGCGCTCAGGGCGAGTGGCACGAGGACATACTCCTTCCGGTAGTCGGCCGGCGGCGGGGACGGACGACGATATCATGAAGGACTCCTCACCTGGACGTCGATGCCCGCACGAAGCGTCGCCATGTTGATGCAGGAGTGCTCCGCCTGTGCCAAAAGCCTGGTCACCAGCTCGGGCGGCGTTCCCGGCGCCGGCTGGATCGCCACCCGGCACTCCATCGATTCGAAGCCGACCGGAACCGCGCGATCCACCATGAGGCTGCCGCGCACGTCGACCTTGCCCGTCACTTCCACCGTGAGCTCGAGCAGCTTCACGCCCATGAGGTCGGCGACCATGCGGATTGTCGAATCCTGGCATGCCGCGAGCGCCGCGCAGAGCATCTCGGCGGGATTCGGGGCGTCGTGCAAGCCGCCAACGGCCCGGTCGATGCCGTAGGACCAGCGCACGCCGTAATCGCCGGGTACGACCGTCCCGTGCAGGGCGTCGCTGTCCCGCCGGAACTCCGTGCGCGCCCGCTTGCCGATCAGCGCCTTTTCCGGCTGCTCGCGGTACGACACCCTGAGCGGGGCCTGCCTTGCAAAAACCAAAGATTGTGTGCCGTTCATGAGTTACTCCTCGTCACGTGGGCATGGCGGGATTCTGCGGTTTGCCCCGCCCGCGCGGGAGGGCGATACTCGCCAATGAGCGCGCCGATTCGGACAACTCGCCATGGCACATCGCGTCACGCTGCTTGCGCTGGATGACTGCTTCGCGTCCAACGTGATCGGGACGATGGACATGCTCGGCACCGCCAATCTCGTTGCCGGGCAACTCGACCCGCCGCGGGCCGCCGTGTTCGAGTGGCAAGTCCTCTCGGTGGACGGCGAGCCGGTGCGTGCGTCGAACGGGCACCCTGTCGCCGTCGACGGCGCGATCGAGGGATCGCCGCCGGCGAGCGTAATCGTCATCCCCGCCTTCGGCTCGCCGCGGCCGGAGGAGCACATCGCCGCGATCAGGCGCGAGGCCCGACTACTGCCGTGGCTGCGCACGCAGTACGCGAACGGGACAACGCTCGCCTCTACCTGCAGCGCGAGCTTCCTGCTCGCCGAAAGCGGATTGCTGGACGGCCGGCCCGCGACGACGAGCTGGTGGCTCGCGCCGGCATTCGCGGAGCGCTACCCGAACGTGCACCTGGACATAAGCTCCATGCTGACGCACAGCGATCGGCTGGTGTGTGCCGGTACCGGCATGTCGTGGCTGGACCTTACGCTGCACCTGATCGAGCAGTACGGCGGGCGGGACCTGGCGCGGCTGTGCGCCAGGTATACGGTGCTCGACAGCCGGCGCCGTTCCCAGGCGCCCTACATCATCCTGAACCATGCGCGCCGCTACCACCCGGTCGTCGTCAAGGCCGAGAGGTGGATCAAGGCGAACCTGCACCGCGAGCTGGCAGTCGAAGACATAGCGGCAGAGGTCGCGGTGAGCCCGCGCACCCTCAGCCGCCATTTCCGGGAATGCACCGGCGACAGCCCGAGCATCTTCGTGCAGAAGCTGCGCGTCGAGACGGGCAAGGCGCTCCTCGAGGGCACGCGCCTGCGGCTGGATGCCATCCTGGAGCGTGTCGGCTACCGGGATGACAGCGCGTTCCGCCGCCTGTTCAAGCGCTATACCGGACTGTCGCCGCGCCAGTACCGGGAGCGCTTCGGGATCGACGCCTGAGCGACATCCCGCGCAGCAGGCGCTTCGCTTCCTGGACGGATTGTTGTCGCGCCCTGTCGATTTCGCGACGGCCCTGTCGACTACCGGGTAGACGTATGCAATCCGATCCCTTATCACCGAGGACGACACAATGAAAGTCATGGTATTCGTGAAAGCAACCAGGGGTTCCGAAGCCGGCGAAATGCCGAGCCAGGAATTGATCTCCGACATGATGGCCTTCAACGAGGAGCTGGTAAAAGCCGGCATCATGCTGGGCGGTGACGGCCTCAAGCCGAGCTCCGAGGGTGTGCGCGTGCGCTTCTCGGGGAAGGACCGCACCGTCATCGACGGGCCCTTTGCCGAAACCAAGGAACTGGTGGCGGGCTACTGGATCTGGCAGGTCGGTTCGATGCAGGAAGCCATCGACTGGGTCAAGCGCTGCCCGAACCCGATGAACGAGGATTCCGACATCGAGATCCGGCCGGT
>CAZSKQ010000240.1:0-2966 GCA_964607425.1 uncultured Woeseiaceae bacterium | reverse complement strand
GCCTTCTTGTCTTCGAGTCTCAGTGCCATCAATGTCTCCTGGCGGTCACACACGGGCAGCCGGACTGCACTGCCCACCCATTTCGACGGCGGCTCCCGGTCGCCCGGTGACCGCCGTCAGGACGGTGACTGCGCCAGAAAAACTCCGACTCAGGTTCCACCGTCTGCGCAGGCCGCAAAAGCAATTAAGACGAGCTCGTCGCCCGTCGCCTACGGTCTTTGACGTCGCCCCCCGGGCCGCTAAAGGCACCCTGGGGGCAAACTCCGTGAGCGAGTCCGGCCCTGCCGAACTCGCAAAGGCCGGAAAAGACTCGCGGTCTTATCCGGCCATGTACTACCGGTGATCAGGCCTCGAGGCTCGCCTGGTCCACCGAAATGCCGGGCCCCATGGTCGAGGACACCGTCAGCTTCTTCAAATACGCACCCTTGGACGACGCCGGCTTGGCCTTCCTGAGGTCGGCCAGCAGCGCCGCCAGGTTTTCCTTCAGCGCCGGCACCTCGAAGTCCGCACGCCCGATCGAGCAGTGCACGATGCCCGCCTTGTCCGTCCGGTAGCGGACCTGGCCGGCTTTGGCGTTGCGCACCGCGCCTTCCACGTCGGCCGTCACCGTGCCGACCTTCGGGTTCGGCATCAGGCCGCGCGGGCCGAGGATCTGGCCGAGCTGGCCCACCACCCGCATGGCGTCCGGCGTTGCGACGACTACGTCGAAATTCATCTCGCCGCCCTTGATCTTCTCGGCCAGGTCCTCGAAGCCGACGATGTCGGCGCCGGCGGCCTTCGCCTTGTCCGCGTTTTCGCCCTGCGCGAACACGGCCACGCGAATGCTCTTGCCGGTGCCGTGCGGGAGCACCGTGGAACCGCGCACGACCTGGTCGGATTTCCGCGGGTCCACGCCGAGATTCACGGCCACGTCGACCGATTCCGGGAACCTGGCGCTCGCGAGCTCCTTGACCAGCGCCAGCGCATCGTCGATGGCGTAAGCCTTTGCCGGATCGACCTTTTCGCGCGCCACCTTGCGCCGCTTCGTCAGGGTTGCCATCAGTTCACTCCCTCGACGTCAATACCCATGCTGCGCGCCGTGCCGGCGACCGTGCGCACGGCGGCGTCCATGTCGGCAGCCGTCAGGTCGGGCATCTTGGTCGCCGCAATCTCCTCGAGCTGCTTGCGGTTCACGCGGCCGACCTTGGCCGTGTTCGGTGCACCCGAGCCCTTGGCCGTACCGGCCGCTTTCCGCAGCAAGACCGCGGCGGGCGGAGTCTTCGTGATGAAGGTGAAGCTGCGATCGCTGTAAACGGTAATCACCACCGGAATGGGCAAACCCGCTTCCGTGCCCTGCGTGGCCGCGTTGAACGCCTTGCAGAACTCCATGATGTTCACGCCGTGCTGGCCCAGTGCCGGACCGACCGGCGGACTGGGATTGGCCTGCCCCGCGGGGACCTGCAGCTTGATGTAGCCGGTGACTTTCTTTGCCATCTTTCAATTACCTCGTGGGTGCAAACGCCTTGCCAGGGCTCCCCTGTCTGGCGGAGCAATGCCCGCCGTGTGCAAATCCCATCGCTGTGATCGCCCGCATGGCGGGCTCCTACAGGGCTTGGCCGTTCGTGGTCGTGGGGATTCCCGGGGTGGGGCTCCTATGACCACGTAGCGGCTATTTCGTTCAGCCTTTCTCGACCTGCCCGAAATCGAGCTCGACCGGGGTGGAGCGTCCCAGGATCTGGACTGCTACCTGCAGCCGGCTCTTCTCGTAATTCACGTTCTCGACGACGCCCGAGAAGTCGTTGAACGGGCCGTCGATAACCCGTACGACTTCGCCCGGCTCGAACAGTACCTTTGGCCGCGGCTTGTCGACGCCTTCCTTGACCCGCTGCAGGATCGCATTCGCTTCCTTCTCGGAGATCGGCGCCGGGCGATCGCTCGATCCGCCGATGAAACCCAGGACTTTCGGCACTTCCTTCACCAGGTGCCAGGTCTCGTCGTCCATCTCCATCTGTACCAGCACGTAGCCGGGGAAGAACTTGCGCTCGCTCCGCCGCTTCTGGCCTTCCTTCATTTCGACCACTTCTTCCGTCGGCACGAGGATCTCGCCGAACTTGTCCTCGAGGCCCATCAGCGCCACGCGTTCCTGCAGCGACTGCTTGACCTTGTGCTCGAAGTTCGAGTAGGCATGAACGATGTACCAGCGTAACGGCACCGGCTGTACCCCTGAAAGCCCTAAATCAAATGTTGGAGCCGACCAGCGTGCGGGTCAGCCAGAGCAGGAACGAGTCCAGCCCCCAGAAAAAAACCGACAGCACCAGCGTGAACACGAACACCGCGATCGCGGTCTGCGTCGTCTCCTGCCGGTTCGGCCACACAACCTTGCGGATCTCGATCCGCGAGCCCTGGATGAAGGCCCAGAGCCGCCTGCCTTGCGTGCTGGTCATCGCCACGCCGACACCGCTGATCGTGCCGGCCAGTACCGCCAGCACACGCACCGGCTGCGGCCAGGCCAGGAACCAGTAGTAGCAAAACAGCCCGCCTACGAGGAGCGCGGCCGCAACCAGCAGCTTGACTGTGTCAAGCAACCCGGATTCGCCCGCTTCCGCCTGTGCATTCATTGATGTCGACTTCATATTTTCAATGGGTGGCAGGCCAGGAGGGAATCGAACCCCCAACCTGCGGTTTTGGAGACCGCCGCTCTGCCAATTGAGCTACTGGCCTAGTTCAAATCGTCCGTTTTCCTGCCTCGTTTGTGGTGCGAATGGTGCGAAAGTTCGGTCTTTGACGTGGGTTATCGCGCGCGATAACGGCCTTTGACGTGGGTTATCGCGCGCGATGCGCGCTCCTACGTTGGCCATGGTGCCTTCGTTTGGTGTGCCTTCGTTCAAGGGGCCAGTCCGCGTCGTTGCCTTCGGTCCGTTATTGGATGATTTTTGCGACTACGCCGGCGCCTACGGTGCGGCCGCCTTCGCGGATGGCGAAGCGCA
>CAZSKQ010000239.1:0-2985 GCA_964607425.1 uncultured Woeseiaceae bacterium | reverse complement strand
ATGCCTTCCGCCGCATGCCGTAAGCGCGCCTGCTGCTCAACGATCTGCGCCGGATCCGGCCTCCGGTCGGCGATCGCCTGGATATCGTCCGCCTCCGCATAAGGAGCCCGCGCCCTCCGCCGCGCCCGGTCTATTGCGAGATTGACAGCGGTCGTCACCAACAAGGCTTCCCTGGAACGCGCGCCATGGCTGCGCTCATATTGTTCGACCTTGAGGAAGGCTTCCTGCACCAGCTCTTCCGCATCCTCCTCCGAGGCCCCGCGCCGGCGCACCACACCCCTGGCTTTGGATAACATCTCCGCAAGGGTCGGCGTCACCATGCGTGTCCCCTCACTATCTTCAAGTGGACGCCGGCAGCGGCAGCGCCACGCAGCTCGTCACCACGTAAACCACCGCGCCTTACAGCAGGCCCGTCGCGATCGGCCGCCATGTAGCGGCGCGCGATAACGGTTCGGAGTTTGCCGCCGGCGGCGCGGCTGCGTCTGCTGTCATTCTTTTTCCCCTGCTTCTCTCAATATTATGTGTGAAATGGGCCCAAAGGACAGGAAATTCAATCGAGCCGATTGAAAACCGCGGGGCTGGTGGGCACGGCGGAAGGCGGTTCAACTCCCCATGCGCCAGATCTGGTCAAGCGAGCGGTCCCTGTGCATCAGTATCCATTGGGCATGCTCATCCAGGGCGGAGCCGGCGCCGGCGGCTCCGCCCTGCGTGAACTCCGGATAGGCTGCGAGCCCGCACTCGTGCAGATCGACACCGTCGTATTCCTGCTGCTCGCCGACCCGCAGCCCTACGGTCGAGCGGATGGCGAGCCAGGCGAGGCCGCCGGCCAGGGACACCCACAGCAAGATCGAGGCAATACCAAGAAGCTGCGCCAGCACCGTCGCCTGCTCATTGTTGATGGGGACGGCGAGCAGCCCCCAGGTTCCGGCCACGCCGTGCACCGGGATAGCGCCCACGGGATCGTCGATCTTCAGCTTGTCGAGCGTCACGATCGCCAGCACGACCAGCGCGCCACCGGCGGCGCCGATCAGGGTCGCGGCAAGCGGCGTCGGAGCGAGCGGCTCCGCCGTAATCGAGACGAGGCCCGCGAGCGCGCCGTTCAGCGCCATCGTGAGATCGCCCTTGCCGAACCACCCGCGTGCGAACGCGAGCGCGGCCACCAGCCCGCCGGCCGCCGCCATGTTGGTGTTGACGAACACAAGCGACACCGCGTTCGCCTCGCCGACGTCCGAGACCTTGAGCTCAGACCCGCCGTTGAAACCGAACCAGCCGAACCACAGGATCAGGGTGCCGAGCGCCGCCATCGGCAGGTTGCAGCCAGGAATGGCGTTAACCTGCCCGTCCGGGCCGTACTTGCCTTTGCGCGGCCCGAGCAGCAGGACGCCGGTGAGCGCCGCCGTCGCGCCGCACAGGTGCACGACGCCGGAGCCCGCGAAATCCTGGAAGCCCGCGGCGTCCAGGAAGCCCCCGCCCCATTTCCAGAAGCCCTGCACGGGGTAGATAAAGCCCACCATCACCACCGCGAACAGGAAAAACGACCACAGCTTCATGCGCTCGGCCACGGCGCCCGAGACGATGGACATGGCCGTCGCCGCGAACACGACCTGGAAGAAGAAGTCGGCGAGATTCGAGTAGTACGTGCCGCCGCCGCTCGCGATCACGCTCACGGCAGCGTTGTCCGTGCTCGCGACCAGCCCCGTGCCGAGCGAGGCAAGACTCTGGAACATGCCGCCCTCGTACGCGCCGGGGTACATGATCGAGTACCCGGAGAGCATGTAGACGATGGAGGCGATGGCGTAGAGCCCGACATTCTTGGTCAGGATCTCGGCGGTATTCTTGGCGCGCACGAGGCCGCTCTCGAGCATCGAGAAGCCCGCGGCCATCCACATGACCATCGCGCCGGTGACCAGGAAATAGAACGTGTCGAGCGCGTACGCGAGTTCCGTGACCCGGCCGCTCAGTTGGGTAATGTCTTCCATTTGGACTCCCCTTGTTGCAGGCACTACAGCGCCATGGGGCCGGTTTCGCCCGTGCGGATCCGTATGACGTGCTCGAGGCCGGTGACAAAGATCTTGCCGTCCCCGACCTGGCCCGTGCGTGCCGCGGCGATCACGGCTTCGATTACGCGATCGAGGTTCTCCTCGGGCACAGCGACGTCGATTTTTTCGTTTTCGGCAGGAAATCGACCACGTACTCGGCGCCCCGGTAGAGCTCCGTGTGGCCGCGCTGCCGCCCGAACCCCTTGACTTCCGTCACGGTGATGCCCTGTACGCCCACCTCCGACAGCGCTTCGCGCACGGCGCCAGCTTGAACGGCTTGATGATTGCGGTGAGCAGCTTCATCGCAATTCCTCCGCTCGGCCGATCCCGAACGGCTTGCGGATGGTGAAGACCAGCGCCAGGTCACGCCCGAACGCCCGGCTCGCGAGTGCGAGTAACGTTGGCTTGTGCACGACATCTCCCCGGTTGTTGTCCCGGGGGCGCCATTGCAAGCGCCGTGCCAACTGCAAAGGGCCTGGGATACAACGTATTACCCGCGGCATTGGATGCGGGCGGCACTCCCCTGGTGCAGCGCGGAGCGCTGGTGCACGCTCGGTGTGCAGCGAATCGACTACCGGGAATTCCCGCAATACCTTCAAGCGCCAGGCCGTGACCCCTTGCTTGTCCTGCCTTTGTCGTCGCTCTCCTCCGGGTTGGTCAGCGTTGAGAAAAGAGCGTAGTGTTTCACGCGTGAACCTGGAGCGCGCCGGGATTGAAGCGGAGCCCGGAGCATGGAGGCAAGAATGGACACCGAGCGGGTGGACGTTGCGATCGTGGGCGCCGGCACGGCGGGGCTCGCGGCCCTGCGGGAGGTCCGCAAACGGACCGAGAATTTCGTTCTGATTAACGCAGGCGCCTATGGCACCACCTGCGCCCGCGTAGGCTGCATGCCCTCGAAGGCCCTCATCGCGGCGGCGAATGCCTTCCACGCGCGGAGCAAGCTCGA
>CAZSKQ010000238.1:0-3037 GCA_964607425.1 uncultured Woeseiaceae bacterium | reverse complement strand
TGCGGAACGGCTTCCCGGTCGAGGAAGTCGTCTACGGCTATGGCGATCTCTGCCAGGCCATCACGGATCTGGCAGTGGAGCGTAACGCAACGATTCAGGCGCACGAGTTCCGGACCCTCAATGACTGCCTCGACAAGGCCATCGCCGATGCGCTGATCAGCTACTCCGCCAGGCCGTACGCTCCTTGTGCTGCCGGCAAGTTGGTTCAAGAACTGCACGAACGATTGGGGGTTCTCGCCCACGAGTTGCGCAATCACCTGCAGACGGCCACCGCCGCCCTCGCCGCCATCAGAGCCGGAAATGTGGGTGCGGCGGGAGCGACCGCCGCCGTGCTGGATCGCAGCATTACCAGCATGCGCCATCTCGTACACCGCTCGCTGACCGACGTGCACGCGATTGCGGAACTGCCTGTGCGCCGGCAGATGATTGCTCTCGCGGATTTCATTGCGGAGATCCAGCTCGCCGCCTCACTCGAGGCAAAAGCGCGGGAGTGCGCGTTCGTTGTCGAGCCCGTCGACGGGACACTTGATATCTGCGCCGACCGGGACATGCTGTTCTCGGCGCTCGGCAACTTGCTGCAAAACGCTTTCAAGTTCACACGCTGTCACACCCAAGTGACCCTCAAGGCCTTGGCGGCCGGCGATCGGGTGCTTATCGAGGTCGCGGATAACTGCGGCGGGCTGCCTGCCGGTGACGTGGAACAGATGTTCTGGCCGTTCACGCAAAACGGCCACGACAGATCCGGTGTTGGACTGGGACTATCGATCTGCAGGCGCAGCGTCAACGCGAACGGCGGCATTCTCAGAGTCCGCAACATACCTGGCACAGGCTGCATTTTTACCATCGATCTGCCTCGGCAAGCCGTGGCGGAATCGAGGGTTGAGGGCAGCTTGCTGGCCGGCTAGCGCGTCAGCGCTGCGGAATCGTCCGCCGGCTGGTTCCGTGCGGGACAGACCTGCGATCAGACGCTTGGAGACCGGCAGAGGCGATGTCGGCGACATTGATGATCCCGAAGCACCGAAATAGCCCGAATTGGTGCGAGACTGGACGCAGGACGACCCCGCGAAGTTGATTTCAAATCTCGCTTCCGTCATTCTCTTGATCGCGTTTCCTGTCGATCTCGGCGTAGCGGATCGCATCGTCAAGCCTTTCGTACTTGAACTCCTTGTACGAGTACACGTCCTTACGCGCAGATTTTATTCCATAGGCTTGCATCAGTTTTTTCTCGTCGTCATTCATTTCGACTGTCCATTACACACCCTCTCTCTTGCTTTCGGTAGGGATGGTCGCAGTCCCAGTCGTTTCCGGAAAAATCGAGATGGGCATTCTCCGGCAGCCCGACAGGGACGCACGATAGTCCGTCCGCTCGATACCCTCGATCGCAAACCCAGCCAGGGCCATACGCCGAGCCGGACAGATAGCCATGTTCTGGAACCGCAATTGCGACGCACGCGCCTTCGATCGCCCGATATCCTCGGTCGCATTTCCAGCCGGAGTCTGCGTAGGAGTCCGTTAACCCTAATCCGACGAACTTTTTGAAGCGTGAAGCCGGGTAGGAATTGAAAAAGGCCTTTCGTTGTGGTTGAAAGCAAGTTGCGACACCAACCTTCTTGCACAAACGAAAGGCCACAGACTGTGAGACGAAGAAAAGCCGAATTGCATGCTCGTGTCAATGGGAATCTTGCCTTCGAGTTCAGCGAAGTGAAGCTCACTTCGTACGCGGGACTGGAGCTGTTCGACCGCTACCTGCGCCAGACAGAGTTCAACGATCTGGTCCGGAGCGCCTTTGGAAAGACGTGTCTCGGCGGGGACTTCGGCGTCACTGCGATGGTGCGTGTGCTGATCGGGTTGCTGGTGGTGGGCGGACGCCGCCTCGAGCATCTGAAGTACCTCGCCACCGACCCGCTGCTGCACCGCTTCGCTCGCGTTCAGGCGTGGCCGACGGCGCGAACGGCGAGTCGCTGGCTCAAGCGCTTCACAATGAAGAAGGTCGAGCATCTGATGGCGCTCAATGCCGCCGTGATTGCGCAGATACTGCCGCGTCTCCGGCTGCGCACTCTGACCATCGATGTCGATGGGACGGTGGTGTCAACGGGTCTCCAGGTCGAACGAGCCGAGCGCGGCTACAACCCTCATCGCCGCAAGGTCCCGAGCTACTATCCGATCATGGCGCACTTGGCCGAGACGACCCACGTGCTGCGGGTACGCAACCGCTCGGGCAACGTGCACGATGGTAAGGCCTCGCTGCGCTTCCTACGGGAACTGTGGCGACAGCTTACGGACCTCTCGCTGCCCCGCCGCCAGATCCGCTTTCGCATGGATGGTGCCTTTTTCCGCGAAGATGTGCTGCGTTGGCTTGCCTGGCGGGAAGTCGGTTACGCCGTCAAGGTCCCCTTCTACCGCTGGCTCGACCTGCAGCAGTTCATCCGAAATGCGCCCGCTTGGACTCGAGTCACGGCCGAGGTGTCGGGCTTCATGGTGCCGGCGGTAGAGACCCCTTGGGGCAGAACGCTTCCCGTGGCGATCTACCGGCGCAAGGTCGCTCATCGCACAGCAAAGAACTACCAGATGGATCTGTTCGATCCGGACGACGGCTACTACGAGTACTCGGCCATCACCAGCAATCTCGATTACACCCTCGCGAACCTGTGGCACTTCATGGCGGGCCGCGGCGCGCACGAGAAAACCATCGCGCAGCTGAAGAGCGGTCTCGCCTTCCACAGCGTGCCGACGCTCGCCTACGCGGCCAATAGCGCGTGGCAGCAACTGGTCGCGCTCACGCACAATCTCCTGACGAACTTCCAGATCGACACTGGGGCCGAGCAGCGTCGCCGTTCGCGCAAACACACGGCGCTACCGCGGTTGTCGACTGTGCAGACGTTGCGCTTCACCACTTTCAATCGTGCCGGCGCACTGATACGGCCGGGCGGGCGAAACGTGTTGCGCCTGAGCAGTAACCCCGCCACGGAGCGCCTGTTCACCCGAATCGAACAGGCGCTGCCTCGGGCGGCCTAAATTTTTGTCGGATTAGGGTTAA
>CAZSKQ010000237.1:0-3044 GCA_964607425.1 uncultured Woeseiaceae bacterium | reverse complement strand
CGAATCGAACAGGCGCTGCCTCGGGCGGCCTAAATTTTTGTCGGATTAGGGTTAAATTCATATGTATTGGCCCGTGATAATTCGTTCGAAACTTTAATGCTATGTAACGTCCGCTGAGTTTGCGTTGAGGCAACTGAGTGCTTTGTCGATTTCTGCTATGAAAGTTTCGTGGATCTGTGCAGCGTACCTTGCGTTATCGTAGCTCACCGGTACGTAACCATCTGGAGCTTCGCGAGACCCTTGACCCCGAAAAGACAACAATGTTAGTCGTCGAGGCAACTCCGCGACTAGTGCGTAGACCTCTACGACGACACGCATCTGCTTCTCCGGCAATAGCCCAAGCTTATCCAGATTCTGCCGGTAGATAGAATCATATGGGCCGATGGGAACCATCCCCGATTGGCTTTCATTGGCGGGATCACGAAAGGACCTGACTCGATCTTCGTAAATGCGCTTGATGGAATTCAGCTCGACAGTAAGCGCGGTCCGAATAGCTTTTCTGCTGTGTTCCACTTCACGTTCGTGCTGTTCTCTCGCGAGCTTCGCATTCGCGTTGATTGTGTCAATGACTCCGAGGAACCCGATGTATCCCCACAATGGCCGTGACGATGAGTTGTGTTACATCAAACCACATAACGACCAAGCAAAGGCTAGCTGGCGTGGCTTTTGCAAATGCAAAAGGCAAGACAGCTTGCCTTTGTCCGTCTGCAACGTCTTGTTAGAGGGCACCTGCCGCGCCCAACATCCCTACAATGAGCGCAACAATTCCCAATGCGCTGTATATCCAGTGCTCGCGGATCAGCTCAACGATAACTTTGGGGTGCATACCGTACCTTTCATACCATTTGGCGTTGGTCTTCAACGTCCCATCGGCGGCTCGACCGAGTATATTCGCCAGTATGTCCACTTTCCTCAGTGTCGACTGGTGAAGCTTGATGTAGTCCTGCTGCTCAAAGGCGTCGGCTTCCGCCTGCCCTGACAAGAAATCCCGATGAGCAATGTGGTTTTTCTCTATTAGAGTGGTCAGGCGTGGGTGACCGGTGTAGGCGACGCCGTAGAGAGCAATCAAAGCCCTTGCGAGATCGAACTTCTTCCCTTCCGGGAGAACGAATGGCTCGCCGCCTAAAACGCGAAATCTGTGCTCCAAAGCTGCGAAACCATAGTTGATGTCCCGCATGTTCCAATGAATCCACAGCAGACCTTGGTTTTGCTGCATGAACTTAAAGAAGTCCCCGAGCATATCCTTCTCAAGCTCGTCGTATCTGTCCGGGACCTCTATCAGTGGAATTCCACGCTGCTCTGCTACCTTATGAATTGAGTACGACTCTGTTTGGCCAGAATCGAAATTTCTTACGGCAATCGATGTGACGCGCGGCGTTCGCCCGTCTTCTCGTTCATAGAAGCTTTCGCAGGAGTAATGCACCACTAGGGCATCGGAAGGGCGCTCAAGGATGCTATCTAGCTGATCCTCGATTTTGCGCCGCCGGTTCAGCCTACGAAGTTCTTTGCCCATGTCGAGGTCTTCTTGTGCCTTCTAACAGTTAATGGACGGCGTTCCGCAATATTGAATCGTCGGCCGGGCCTGATTATTCCGAATCGAAACTGCTGTGTGTTGATGCCAAACGTCCGTCCTTTCAGAACCTTACGCAATTTGGCGGTCCCCTCGGCTCCTCAGGCAGTTACCCATTCGTGTGACAGCAGCTCGGCCTGTTCTAGCACGGTCTGCGTAGCCTTTTCCTGCTTATCCGGCGGGTAGCCATGCTTGCGCAGGATCCTCTTGACTAGCACGCGGAGCTGAGCGCGCACGTTCTCCCGCAGCGTCCAGTCGATGGTCACGTTGTTGCGTACAGTCTCCACCAGCTCGCGTGCGATCCCTCGCAGCGTATCGTCGCCGAGGACCTTAACCGCGCTGTCGTTCGTCTCCAGCGCGTCGTAGAACGCGACCTCGTCCTCCGTAAGGCCCAACTCCTCGCCGCGGGCATTCGCTTCACGCATCTCCTTCGCGAGCTGGATCAGCTCCTCGATTACCTGCGCTGCTGCAATGGCCCTGTTCTGGTATCGGCGCAGCGTCTGCTCCAGCATCTCTGCGAAGGAGCGGGCTTGGACGACGTTCTTGCGCCGGCGCTTCTTCAGCTCCCCCTTTAGCAGCTTCTGCAGCAACTCTACGGCAAGGTTGCGGTGCGGCATGCCGCGCACCTCGGCCAGAAACTCGTCCGAGAGGATTGAGATGTCCGGCTTCTCAAGTCCAGCGGCAGCGAAAATGTCCATCACGCCTTCCGGGGCCACGGCGCGAGAAATGATCTGGCGAACCGCGTGATCGAGGTCCTCCTCCGGCCTGGCATCTGCCGGAGCCCGCTTGGCGAGCACTGCCTGCACGGCCTGAAAGAAGGCCACGTCGTCCCGGATGCGGAGCGCCTCCTCGTGCGGCACCGCCAGCGCGAACGCCTGGGAAAGCTCCCGCACTGCGCGGATGCAGCGGTCCTTGCCATTCTGCTGGGCGAGTATGTGCTCCTGGGCCGCCGGCAGTAAGCCGAGCCGCTCCTGCGGCGTGCCGGTCGCCCACTTCGTCCGGTCGAACCCGTGGAAGAGCCCGCTGCAAACCTCGTACTTCTCCAGCATTACGGCCACGGCTTCCTCCTGGTCCAGCGCCGTCCGCCCCGTGCCGCCGCTCTCCGTATACGTCGCCAGCGCTCGCTTCAGCTCGTGCGCAAGTCCGAGGTAGTCCACGACGAGCCCGCCGGGCTTGTCCTTGAAAACCCGGTTCACGCGCGCGATGGCCTGCATCAGCCCGTGGCCGCGCATGGGTTTGTCGATGTACATGGTGTGCAGGCTCGGTGCATCGAAGCCGGTGAGCCACATGTCCCGCACCAGCACCATTTGCAGCGGATCGGCGGGGTCGCGGAAGCGGTTCGCCAGCGCTTCACGCCGCGGCTTGTTACGTATGTGGGGCTGCCAGGCCGCGGGATCGGACGCCGACCCGGTCATGACAACCTTGATCGCGCCCTGATCGTCTTCCTCGCCCGCCCATTCCGGCCGCAGCTTGA
>CAZSKQ010000236.1:0-3057 GCA_964607425.1 uncultured Woeseiaceae bacterium | reverse complement strand
AATCGAATCCGGAGTCTTCATCGCCTGGCGCTCGATCGCTTCATGCACCGTCCCGGTGGAGAATTCCTCCGCCGTTGCATTCCACGCCACCAGCTGCTTCCTGCACTCATCCACGCCGAGCAAGCGGGACCGGTCAATGAGATCGCCTGGAGCGGTTACTAGGGTTTCGATGATATTTTCCACATAACCCCTGATCCGTGACCTGAAGTCCTCATCGAAAACACCGGGTTCCGCGTTGATGAACAGTGAACAGGTATCTGAGCCTGCCGCTCGATAGACACTGACGACCAAAGCGTAATTCGTCTCGTCGAACCCGCTTCCAACCTTCACATCGGCATCGTTATTCGCCTGTTCGTAAACATGGAAGTGGATAAAGTTGAACAGCGACGCCGAGAAATCCATGCCGGTCGCTGACTGAACCTCGGCCAGCGGGAAATGCCGCCGCTCGTGCAGCTCTTCCAGCCTGCGCTCAATGGCTTTGATCAACCCGTGCCAGGTCAAGCCTTCAACGCTCAGGCGTACCGGGAGCGCATTCAGGAACAGGCCGAGGGTTTGCTCCGCGCCCGGTAGCTCCGGGCGTCCATGCACAACTGCCGAGCCACTGACATCGTCGGAGCCGTCCAGCAGTGCGATAAGCGCCAGGTACGCGGCGCACCAGATACTCTTCTCCTGCACGCCCAAGCGAGCAGAGAGCGCCGACAGCTTCCGGGTGGAATCGCGCGAAAGCTCGCAAGCGAACCGGACGCTGCTGCTCTTGACGAAACCGGACCACCAGGGAACGGGGGCATCGGCAAACTCGCTGCGCCAATAATCCCGATGCGCTTCGTTACGAGAAGCTTCCTGCTCGAGCTTGACCAGAAGGTTGGTGCTTGGAGGACAATCCCCGGCGCGCAGCACCGGAGCAGCCCCGGACTTTCGTACTGCCGCGTAGGTGTCGAACAATTCGGTGACCAGCGATGCGATGCTCCAGCCGTCCAGCAATGCATGGTGCACCACCATCCCAAGGTCCAGTTCTCCGCCCTGAAACAGGCGCACGCAGAGCCTCCACGGCGAATCCTCGGGGTCTATCCCTCGTCCTTTCTCCTGCTCGACCCAACGACGGGCGATCTCATCCCTGTCGGCTTTCTCTGCGTTCCGGAAGTCCCGCACGTCGAGATCCGGATCGCGGTCGGCCAGAACCAGCTGCACGGGTAAGCTTGCCCCGTCGATCCGGAAAACGGTCCTCAAGCTCGCATGTTTTGCGATGAGGTATTGCAGGGCGTGCCTGAAGCAGGTCTCGTCCCATTCAACGGAGACCTGGAACGATATGACATCCTCGTACACGTTCAGGCCGGGATGCCTGAGCGCGTGAAAGACCATCCCCTGCTGAAGCTTCGACAACGGGAAAGCATCCACTACCGCGCGACCGTCGATCTCGGCGGGTATGGCATCCCGGTCGGCCGCCGTGAGCAGGCTGAACGCCTGCACTTCCGCGGCCTCGGGGATCGCCACCCCGCCCTGTGCAACCAGTGGCGCGAGGGCGCTGATGCTCGGGCAGGCGAACAGGTCCTTTATGGCAAACTCGAGGCCCTGGGCCCTGGCGTCGGCAACCAGGGATATCGAGCGGATCGAATCGCCTCCGAGGGCAAAATAGTTGTCATTGATGCCAACTTTTTCCAGCCCCAGGTTTTCCTGCCAGAGTTTGGCCAGGCACATCTCCATCTCGGTGCGCGGCGGCTCGTATTCGACCCGGAAATAGGCGGACTCATCCGGATCGGGCATCGAGCTTCGATCCAGTTTGCCGTTGGACGTGAGCGGAAACGCCGGCATCGAGACGATGGCGCCCGGTATTGCGTACTCCGGCAAACGGCTATGCAAGTGCTCGAGCAGACTCCGCTGCAAGGAACCGTCTTGGGTATCAGCACCGTTCCGGGTAACGACGTAGGCCACCAGGCGCTTCTCTCCCGCCTCGTCCCGTCGGGCCAGCACGACGGCCTCTTTCACGGACGGATGCGTCACGAGCGCCGCCTCTATTTCTCCCAGCTCTATGCGGAAGCCGCGGATTTTGACCTGGTGGTCCGCACGACCGACGAAATCGATTGCGCCGTCGTGCATCAGGCGAACGAGGTCCCCCGTCCGGTAAAGGCGGTCGCCGGGAACACTTGAAAACGGATCGGGAACGAACCGATCGGCGGTCAGGCGCGGATCCTGCTGGTAGCCACGCGACAGTCCGGCCCCGCCGATGCACAGCTCCCCGATTCCGCCCTGCGGCGCCAGCTGTACGCCGTTCAGGACGAAAGCGCTGTGATTGGGCAGGGCATATCCGATCGGCGCACGGCGGTCGCTTTTGAATACCTCCGCAATGAGTTCGTGAGCCGTGGCGTAGGTCGTGCATTCCGTCGGGCCATAAACGTGCAAGAGCTGGCGTTGCCCGCCTGTTTCCAGAACGCGGCCGACGGCCTCCGCGGAATAAAGCTCGCCGCCGAACAGAAGCTTCGACAGGCCGGAGAAGGCTTCGGGCGCTTCCTGGGCAATACGGTTGAACAGCGCCGTGGTGAGGAACAGCGTCGTGATCCGGGATTGCCTCAATACCCGCTCCAGCACCGATGGCTGCAGGAGAGTTTGCTTCTCGACAAGAACCAGGCGAGCTCCGCTCACCAGCGCCGCCCAAAGCTCGAACGTGATCGCATCGAAAGAATGGTTCGATGCCTGCGCCACGACGTCGTCCGACTCGACCGACACCGCGCCGTCCGCCGCAACGAGGCTGGTAATGTTCCTGTGGTCGATCAGCACCCCCTTCGGCTCGCCGGTGCTTCCCGACGTGTAAATAATGTAGGCAAGGTTTCCGGGTTGCACGCCCGAGTTACGGGACGGGACATTGTCCGTGGCATGGTGGCCGAACAATGGCTCATGAAACCGGCTGTCCAGGGGCAATGCCGTCCGCGAGCCGAGCAAATCCAATTCGCCCATCAGGTGGCGCTCGGCCAGGATTATCGAGCAGCCGCCAGCCATGTATTCGAGCCGCGACTCAGGATATGCGGGATCCAGCGGTACATACGCACCACCCGCCTTCAGAAT
>CAZSKQ010000235.1:0-3064 GCA_964607425.1 uncultured Woeseiaceae bacterium | reverse complement strand
CTAGATGATGGACGGCACGGAAACCGGGGGCGAGGCCGCGCGGACGGCCGCGTCCGCGGGAGAACAATCCGTCGGCCAGTCACGTGCTATGAAGCGTCGCCCGGTGGTTGCGGCGCTCTCGGGTGAGGCCAGCCACACGGCGGGCGGCCCCATGATCGCGGGCGGCAGGAACACGCCGCTGCGCCCTTCTCCACCCGGGGGCTCCTTGCCGGCCTGAAAGTCCGGGTTGGCCCGGTTGCCGACATTGCCCGGCAGAATGGCGGTATCGGTGGCGCCCCCGGGGGCCAGGACATTGACGGTAACGCCGCTGCCCTGCAGTTCATCCGCCCATAAGCGCGTAAACACTTCCAGGCCGGCCTTCGCCGCGCCGTAGGCGCCCATACCTTTCAGCACCATGGTGGAGCGCGAGGTCGAAATATTGATGATGCGGCCATAGCCGGCTTCGAGCATATGCGGCACACACGCGCGCGCCATGAAGAAAGGGCCGGCCAGGTTGACATTCAGCAGCGACAGCAACTTGTCGGGATCGACTTCCCAGAAATCGATGTTGCGCCCGACGCCGGGCGGAGCGAGTTCATACACTCCGCGCCCGGCATTGTTCACGAGGATATCGACGCCTCCGAATGTCTCGACGGTTTCCCGGACCACGTCGCTGCAACTGCGCCAGTCGGAGACATCGGCCACTACGCCCCTGCACGAGCCGGGTACACCGCGGTTGATGTCTTCCACGGTATGCAACAACTCTTCCTTGTTGCGGGAAGCGGTGATGACTACCCGCGCACCCTCGGCGATCATGGCTTCCGCCATGACCCGCCCCAGGCCGCGCCCACCTCCCGTGACAATGGCAATCCGGTTTTCGAGCTTCGATGTCGGGGCCGGGGCGGTCAAGCTGCTATCCATGAGCGCAAAGCCGCGGCCAATGCCCGGGGTTGCTCCATGGGGACCAGGTGAGCGGCGCCCGGCACGATGGTCACGCGCGCGTTCTTATGGCGTGCGGCAATGGCCTCGAGGTCGGAGGCCGGCGCGAGCGGGTCCTTTTCCCCGGCGGCGAGCAGCAGCGGCCGGTTTTCGAGAAGATCCAGGGTGCCGTGCCTGTCCGGCCGCGCCTGGGTGGCGCGGTTGTGGGCGATGAAGCGTTCGGCGCCATAGCCTTGGAACATACGCCGGCGGGTGGCATTCAGCGCTTTGTCTTCTTCATGCGCGGGATGGAATACCCCCGGCGCGCGGTTCTCCACGATCGCGGGATAACGCCCTTCCCGGGCGGCCGCGATCAGTTTGGATCGCCCTTCCCGCCGCGCCTCGGTATCGGCAGCCGGTGTCGCCCCGATCAACGCAAACCCGAGCACCCGTTCCGGTGCCTGCTCGAGCACCGCCAGCGCCACGTAACCGCCGAAAGAGAAGCCCGCGAGCCAGAATCGCTCGGGGGCGCCGGACAGGAAGTCGGTGGCGATCGCCTCCACCGTATCGAGAGCGGGCGGCTCATAGATGTGCGTTTGAACGTCGGGAGCCAGCTCCGCGGACAGCCCGTCGAAGACCTCTCGCGTGTTGTTCAACCCCGAGATCAGGATTAGCGGATCAGCCATGGCTCATACCAGCCTTTCGCGGTCGATACGGTCGCCGTCGACCCAGCAGGCATGGGTACCGACCGACATCCGTTCCGGCAGCGTGATGGTGCAAAGTGGACCGCGGTGCAGCTCGCTGGCATCGAAGACCAGCACCTCCGAGCAGTCCTCGATCATGTCAGTAACCATGGTGACCAGGTAGCCGTCGTCGTCCTCCACCGCGTCGGGCCGCAGGGCAATTTGAGGCTCGCTGCCGTAGCGTCCCTCACCGTACTCGTAGCGCTGGGTTGCCCCGGTCTTCAGGTCATAGCGCTTCAAGCCCGCGAACAGCCAGTCTCCGGGCTTGTAGAGGATATTGTAGCTGTAGCGATAAGGACGCCCCACTACAGCGTTGGCGCAGACGGGAAACTCGGTGACTTCGTCATCGATATATTCCTCGGTCGTTGCGCCGGTTTTCAGGTTGAAGCGCCAGCGATGCATCAGTGTTTTGTTGTTGTGCTTGTCAAGGTTGGCGCGAATACGGTCATAGATATTGTCTGTTGCACCCACCGGGATCATCTTGAAGTCCGGCATGATGCAGCCATCCATCACAACTTCATCGCCGTCCTCGAAAGCGTTGGTCAGGTGCAGGATGTAGCACGGCGATGCTTCGAACCAGCGAATCTCCGACGGCTCTCCATGCCGCGGGATAACGCCGAACCGCGCCGGGAGATCCCTGTTGAACGTCAGCTTGTGAACGCCCTTTCTCAGGCCCTCGGGATCGAAATAGAGCGGCAGGTCATGCAGGATCGTGTAATTCTGCGTGATGCCGATGTCGTGCGGCCAACGCGCGCCGGGAAGCTCGATCGGCACATAGTGCTTCAGGCGGTTGTCCGGGCCCACCACACCGTAATGCATGTAGGGCCATTGTTCCGGGTAGTTGAACAGCATCAGCTCCCCGGTGTGCACATCCACCTTGGAATGGGCTCCGACGCCGTCGCGCACCAGGCGGGACCAGGCTGCATCCACGCCCAGGGTTTCCAGGCTGCGCGGATCCAGCCGCCAGGGTTCGCTGCCCTGCCCCATGGTCGCGAGCAGGCGACCTGCATGCGCTATGACATCCGTGCCGGCATTGTCCTTCATGGCGCCCATGGCGCCCCAGCCACGGGGTCCCGCTCTGTCGGGTTCCAGAAGTCCCGGCCAGAGCGACTTGCTTGCACTCTGTTCGGCCAGGAACCCCGTCGTGCGTACGAAACGGTTGCGGTAAACCGCACCACCGTCTTCGAAATGGATGCCGTGCACCATCCCGTCTCCGTCGAACGGGTGATACACGCCCAGCGGTTCGTGCAACTGGTTGTGCGTGTTGCGAACGTAAACGCCGTTCAGATCGTGCGGGATCTCTCCGCTCACTTTCAGGCTCCGGGTATCCGCGGTCCACTCCGTGACGGTCGGCTGGAAAGGCCCTTTGAGAAAGGGATTTTCCTGCTCCGCCTTCAATGTGGAATGAACGCGGTTGGTGACCT
>CAZSKQ010000234.1:0-3098 GCA_964607425.1 uncultured Woeseiaceae bacterium | reverse complement strand
ATCGCCGCGTTGCGGTGCGTGTTCAATGTGAAGAAGCACCAGTTGTTCAGGTCGTCCACCAGCAGCGGCAGGCCGACAAAGAAGTAATAGCGAAAGGCCGCCGGCACCTGGGGGAGGGATTGCTGCGTTTTGCTGTGCACGGCTTGCGCGAAGGTGAGCAGGTCCGCCGTGCCGTTCAGGTGCTCGATCAGCGGCTGCACGTAGCCCTGCAAGGTGGCCGCATCCAGGCCGGCGGGCTCGCTTTCCGGCACGATGCCGGACGCGCCGATGGCAGTCTGCACCGCCGCCAGCTCGCCGAAGCGCTGGCTCAGGTCGGCGGCGGACGGAGAGGCGGCGGCCGCGAGTTCCTCGACCGCCAGCCAGGCCTGGTGGAAACTTGCCGGCCCGTTGGGGATCACGACGATCTGGAAATACTTCTTCAGCCGTTCCGCATAGGTCCGCAGGTGGCTCACCTGCAGCGGCGACGGAGCCGCTGCCGGCACCGCGCTCAATCCCAACTGGCTGTTGATCGCCTGCAGCCGCGAAAAACTCTGGGAAATCTCCGCCGCGGACGGGGCCGCCCGGGATGCGATGGCATCGATCGCGATGATTTCCGCTTGCAAGGCCGCGAGCTGCACGTGCGCGGCGGCGATGCGGTTGCGCGTGGCGGCCGCGGGAAGGCTGGAAGCCACGTTGAACACTTCCGCGATCCGGGCCAGGGTATCGCCAAAATCCAGGGTGCCAAAGCCCTCGAGGCGCGGCGGCGAGATCGGCAAAGGCGGCAGGTCGCTCTTCCACAGCATCGCCGCGAACGCCAACGGATCCAGCTGCGTGACCTGACCCCAGAAATCGATGTGAATGTCGACGCCCGACCAGGTTGCCACCCGGTTGAACACGTCCTGGATCATTCGTGCCGGATGGCGGATCGTCTGCGATCCGGCGGTGAAGGACGAGCCGTTGTTCCAGAGATCGTCTACGTTCGCTTCGTTGGCCAGGGGCCGGTAAGCGGCTGACGGGAAGCTCTGGTACCACTCCGGACCGGTCACCGCGGGTAGATCGCCCGGCCGTCCGAGGAATTTCGCGATCGCCTCGAGAAAGCCGGGATCCTGGCCTACCCGGCAACCGCGGATATCGATAGTGCTGTTACCGTCGATACGGCCGCGCGCCGTTTCCAGGCGCTGCCGGAAGTCGCGGCTCGTCATCGCGGCGAGCGCATGCGCAACTGCCTCCATCGGATCCCGGAAAGTGGTTACTCCCGCGGCGTTGGTGCGGAAGCGCGAGAAACTCCTGCCGCCCAGGCTGGTAAGGTTCAGGTCCGCCATCGACAAACCCAGGACCGCACTCCGCAATGCCTGCAGCTCGGCCGCCGACTGCGACCCCGAGGCCACAATTTCGCGTTCGACGTGCTCGCGGATCAGGTTCAGCGCGTTGGTCATGGTCGTGCGCTGACCGGCATTGAACGGAATGAAAGTCGTCTCGGTATTCTGCCAGGTGATGCTGCCATTGTTTGGATTGGCAAACACCAGGCTGGTCGCCAGCAGATCCGATAGGGCGAACAACAACTGCTCCACGTTGCCGGACGGCCTTGCGCCGGCGCTTTCGAGTCCGAACGGCGACAAAACGGCAGCGGCCGTCGTTCGCAAATGCCCGAGAATGTCCGGAACGAGGCTGTTGAACATCGGCCTGGCAGGCGTGATGGCGTTACCGAAGCCGAGCATTTGCCGCACGGCGGCTGCATCGCTGTCGGCCAGGGCCAGCAGGATGTCCTTGTCCACTCCGGGGCCGTCATCCTGGAACAGGGCCACGTTCATGTTCGCGTCCGCACCGGCACGGGTATCGAGGCCGACATGGGAGACGATGCGCAAGCGCCCGATGTGGCCGCTGCCCTGGCGCAGCGAATCGACCAGGTTCTCCAGCGATTCGAAAGTCTGCGGATTCAGGCCGTAGGTTTCATGGTAGTCGTTGGCAGACTGGATGAACCCGTTGTCATTCGGGTACGCTCCGACCACGAACGTCAACTCCGGAACGCGCTCGGGCACGCCGAACAAGGCCGGGGGCGTTGGCAGCGGGCCCACAACGTTGGCCCCGCTTGCGCCGGCGCCGCCGCCTACGGCCGGCGGTTTCGAGGCCACCTGGAACCACAGGTTGCTGACCATCCTGCCGATGACGCGCTCACGATAAGCCGTGCTGCCCCCGGCCTGGGACGCGGGCCGGGGGCCCGTCCTGAAGCTGTCGAGCAGCTGCTGCGCATTCGCCGGCGCAGCGAGCACGTTGGCGTAGCTGCTGCCGGCGAAGTAACGCGCAAGCAAGGCATCGAGAATCGTCCTGCACATGCCCAGGTTGGCTTTGGGGAAGCGCAGCAAGTTGAAGATGTCGATATGTCGCTCGGCGCTCAACCCCGCCAGTGCGGCCTGGATGCGCGCCAGTGCGGCGGTGCGCGCGCCGGCGTCTGCCGGCAACTCCTCCCAGGGGATCAGCGGACTGCCGGCGGACTGCAGGGTCATCGCGAGGATTTCCGGCCGCAGGCGGCAGACTCCGGCCCCTGCGCCCGCGCGCTGGAAGAAACCCGGCGCCCGGGACTGGTTGAGCTCGTCCGCGAGGCGGGCAATGAGGCGGTCGCGATCGGCCTGGCCGTGGTCGAGCGCTTCGACGTAGGCGATCGCAAACAGCAACCGCGTGAGGTTTTCGTCCGCCGACACGGGCGCCAGGTCGTGCAGCCAGGGCAGCAAATCGTTGATGACTTCCCGGGAAGTCGCGGGATCGCCGGCGATCGGGTGCGCCTGGTTATCGAGTGCGATCAGCGTTTCCAGCTCACTGTTCGGGGGGACGACGTGCTGCGTCAGCGACAGCGTTCGCAGGGTCGCGCTCGAGCTGTCCTTCAAGGTGACGTTCAACGTCATCTCGCCCGGGTCGTCCGGCGTGTACTCCCAGACGCCCACCGGCGTAGTGACGTCCGTCAGGCGTACCTGCCACTGGATGCCGGATACCTGCGCGCGAAGCGCGGCGTCGAGTATGAAGAGCACGTAGGTTTGCTTGCGGTCAAGGCAAACCGGCGACGTGTAGTAACTGACCAATGCGGCTTTGCCGTCGCTGGAGACCGTCGCCTCACCAAGGTCGCT
>CAZSKQ010000233.1:0-3109 GCA_964607425.1 uncultured Woeseiaceae bacterium | reverse complement strand
GTCTCGTCGACGTCGCCCAGGACCTGGTGGTGACCGAGATCGACTGCGGCACCCGTAACGGCATCAGCATGTCGCCGCTCGTAGAGGGCGGGGACGTGGTTGAGCCGCTGCGCGAGCGCGTGCTCGGCCGCGTGCTGGCCGAACCGGTATTCATTCCGGGCACCGACAAGGTGGCCTATGACGCCGGCACCATTCTCAACGAAGTGTGCGTGGCGCGTCTCGAGGAGTTATCGATCGACAACGTGCTGGTACGTTCGCCGATTACCTGCGAAGTACGCTACGGCGTGTGCGCGCAGTGCTACGGCCGCGACCTGGCGCGCGGGCATCGCATCAACATCGGCGAGGCGGTCGGCGTGATCGCCGCGCAGTCCATCGGCGAGCCCGGCACCCAGCTCACGATGCGCACCTTCCACATCGGCGGCGCGGCCTCGCGTTCCGCCGCGGTGAGCAATATCGAGATCAGGAACAAGGGCGTCGCGAAGCTCAACAACATCAAGACGGTGAAGCACCAGTCGGGCTACCTGGTGGCGGTATCGCGTTCCGGCGAGATCTCCATCATCAACGAGCACGGCCGGGAGCGGGAGCGCTACAAGGTACCTTACGGCGCGACCATCACGGTCGAGGACAACGAGCCCGTGCAGCAGGGACAGGTCGTGGCGACCTGGGATCCGCACACGCACCCGGTGGTCACCGAGGTTACGGGATACCTGCACTACGAGGATTTCGTCGATGGCGTGACCGTCACGGAGCAAATCGACGAGTTCACCGGCCTGACAAGCGTCGTCGTGCTCGATCCCAAGCAGCGCGGCACTTCGGGCCGGGATCTCCGCCCGATGCTCAAGCTGCTGGACGAGGAGGGCAAGGAAGTCTGCTTCGCGAACACGGACATTCCGGCCGTGTACGCACTGCCGTCGGGTGCCATCGTCAGCATGGCCGACGGGGCGAAGGTCTCGGTGGCCGACGTCATTGCGCGTATCCCGCAGGAGTCGTCCAAGACCCGCGACATCACGGGCGGCCTGCCGCGTGTCGCGGACCTGTTCGAGGCGCGCAAGCCCAAGGACCCGGCGATCATGGCCGAGTACACCGGCACCGTCAGCTTCGGCAAGGAGACCAAGGGCAAGCGCCGGCTGGTGATCACGGACGATGCCGGCGAAAGCCACGAGGAGCTGATTCCGAAGTGGCGTCACCTGAACGTGTTCGAAGGCGAGCAGGTGGTGAGCGGCGAAGTAATCGCCGACGGCGAGCCGAACCCGCATGACATCCTGCGGCTGCAGGGCGTCGAGCCGCTGGCCGACTATCTCGTGCGCGAGATCCAGGACGTGTACCGCCTGCAGGGCGTGAAGATCAACGACAAGCACATCGAGGTGATCATCCGCCAGATGCTGCGCAAGGTCGTCATCACGGAGCCGGGCGACAGCACTTACCTGCGCGGGGAGCAGATCGACAAGGCGCGCGCGCTGGAGGTGTGCGAGCAGCTCGAGCACCAGGGCAAGGAGCCGCTGGTCTTCGAGCCGATCCTGCTCGGCATCACCAAGGCCTCGCTGGCGACCGAATCCTTCATCTCGGCGGCGTCTTTCCAGGAGACCACTCGCGTCCTCACCGAGGCCGCGGTACGGGGCCTGAAGGACGACCTGCGGGGCCTGAAGGAAAACGTCATCGTCGGCCGCCTGATCCCGGCGGGTACCGGCTTCGCGCACCACGCCGAACGCCGCCGGACCCGCGAGCAGGATTTGGCCGACCAGCTCAAGGAGCTGGAAGAGGACACCGAGTCCGCGGCAGTCGAGGAAGAGGTCGCCGCCGGGAGCCAGGCCACGGAGGCCGAAGCCGAAACCGAAACCGGGGCCGAGGGGACGGAGGCCGAGGTGCAGGAGGAAGCCGAAACCCCGGCCGGCTGACAGCCGGGCGCGGAACGGGATGGCGGGCGGCAGGCCGCCGCACGCCATCCCCGGCTCCCCGGGCCGGGCTTCGGCGGGATGCGGGCCGGAACATCGGAACCCGCCTTGACACCCCGCTGCACGCATCAATACAATTCCCGCCCTTGCCCCATGGCCCGCCCACAAACCGGGCCGTAATTCGATCGACGGACGACCGACAAAGGTCACTGTTATTTCAGAGACTTAGTCGCGAACTCGTCAACGCCCGGAGGGCTGAATCGGAAGGTTCGGCTGACGGGTGCGCGCGTGCGATTGTGCGCGCGATTTTTTTTTGAACGGCAGAATATTTAAATTGCGAAACTGAGTGCCCATGGCCACTACTAATCAACTTGTACGCAAGGCGCGTTCCCTGAAGCCCCCCAAGAGCGCGGTGCCGGCGCTGGAAGGCAGCCCGCAAAAGCGCGGAGTGTGCACGCGCGTGTATACGACCACCCCGAAAAAGCCGAACTCGGCGATGCGGAAGGTGGCCCGCGTGCGCCTGACCAACGGCTTCGAGGTCACGAGCTACATCGGCGGCGAGGGGCACAACCTGCAGGAGCACTCAGTGGTGCTGATCCGGGGCGGCCGGGTGAAGGACCTGCCGGGCGTGCGCTATCACACGGTGCGGGGCACGCTGGACTGTGCCGGCGTGGGCGACCGCAAGCAGGGCCGGTCCAAGTACGGCACGAAGCGGCCGAAGTCCTAGCGGAAGGCGTAACGAATCAGTCAACCTGCCGGCCTGCCGACGATGCGGTCCGGCCCGGCAACAGAGACAGGCAATGTCGAGACGAACACAAGCCCCCAGGCGGCACATCCTGCCCGACCCCAAATTTCACAGCGAACTGCTGGCCAAGTTCATGAACATGATCATGAACGACGGCAAGAAATCGGTGGCGGAGCGCATCATCTATGGTGCGCTGGACCGCATTTCGGAGAAGCAGACACATGCCGACGACAAGGCGCTGGAGCTGCTCGAGCAGGCGCTCGAGAACGTGAAGCCGGTGGTCGAGGTGAAATCGCGGCGCGTTGGCGGCGCGACCTACCAGGTCCCCGTCGAGGTTCGCCCCCAGCGGCGCCAGACGCTGGCCATGCGCTGGCTCATCGAGGCGGCGCGCAACCGCAGCGAGAAGTCGATGGCTCACCGGCTGGCGCATGAGCTCATGGACGCCGCCGACAATCGCGGCACGGCCGTGAAG
>CAZSKQ010000232.1:0-3177 GCA_964607425.1 uncultured Woeseiaceae bacterium | reverse complement strand
ATTCGCTCCAGACGATGCTGGCTTCATCCGGCTCGAAGTCCTCGCCGGTATCCGGGCAGACGAGATGATCGCTTTCGATGGCGAAATTGTGGCTGAATCCGTAGCAGCCAATCCCCCATGTCTCTGCGACCAAGGAGGACGGCCTCGGCGACAGTGACTTCCGCATCCGGTTCGAGTTGGACGTCTACTCTTCGTTGCATAGTCTCTTTGCTCGCCCGGAACTGGACGACTACGACCAGGCTCGGAAGTGCTGGCGGACAGGAGGTTCACATGGCAACAGCCCGCAAGACTCACGCGGGTGCTGATCCTGCGGTGCTCGCTGCAAGCATCGCGCGGCAGCACGTCGCCGACATCGTCGAAGTCCTGAACAACCTGCCGTCGGAGAAGGGAACCGGCATCCTGGCCCGTCTTCCTCAGGAACGGGCAATCGAGGTTTTCGAGTCTCCACAGTTGGCAGGAGCAGCTGAGCGGATCCTGCGGCTGCCGGACCAGCAGGCTTCGGCCATCCTCGCCGAGATATCGGCCGATCGTGCGACCGACATCCTGCAGGATCTGGGCGAGCCCGAGCGTGCGCACCTGTTGGGCCTCCTTG
Organism: uncultured Woeseiaceae bacterium; assembly: GCA_964607425.1. Lineage (GTDB taxonomy): Bacteria > Pseudomonadota > Gammaproteobacteria > Steroidobacterales > Woeseiaceae > IDS-8. The sequence goes on along the minus strand of CAZSKQ010000232.1, from coordinate 2,585 downwards.
ATGCTGAAACCCGGGCGTCGCTAAGGCAGCTGCTTTCATACCCGCAGGATACGGCAGGAAGCCTGATGACGACGGAGTTCGTCGCCGTTCCGGCCACGTGGACGGTCGAGGCCACGCTCCAGCATATTCGGGAGGTCGAGAGCGCGCGCGAAACCGTCTACCCGATTTACGTCCTCGATCCGGCAAGCCGGAAACTCCTGCGGACCGCGAGCCTGCGACGGCTGATCGCAAGCGCGCCGGAGGCGCCGATCCTCTCCATCGCGCCGGAGCACCGCCCGATCGTGGTCACGCCCATGGTCGACCGGGAAGACGTTGCCCGGCTCATCACCAAATACGATCTCCTGGCTGTCCCGGTGGTCGATGATTCCGGCAGGGTGCTCGGCATCGTGACCGTCGACGACATCATCGATGCCTTGATCGAGGAAAGCACGGAGGATGTACAGAAGTTCGGGGGCATGGAGGCGCTCGATCGCCCGTACATGGATATCGGCTTTCTGCAGATGGTCAGGAAGCGGGCAGGATGGCTCGCCGCTCTGTTCATGGGGGAAATGCTGACAGCGAGCGCCATGCAGCACTTTGAGGCTGACATCGCTAAAGCCGTTGTCCTGACCCTGTTCATTCCCCTGATCATGAGCGCCGGTGGGAACTCGGGCTCGCAGGCGACGTCGCTCATTATTCGCGCGCTCGCGTTGCAGGAGCTGCGCCTGACGGAGTGGTGGCGCGTCGTCGCGCGAGAGCTGCCGACAGGCGTCGCGCTGGGTGCCATTCTCGGCGTGATCGGTGTCAGCCGGATCACGCTTTGGCAGATCGCCGGATTCTACGATTACGGCGAGCATTGGGTGCTGGTTGCGCTGACCGTCGGCGCGGCACTGGTGAGCATCGTGACCTTCGGTTCGCTCGCCGGTGCGATGCTGCCGTTCGCCTTGAGAGCTTTGAGCTTCGATCCCGCGGCCGCCTCGGCGCCGTTCGTAGCGACGCTCGTCGACGTGGCAGCAATCGTGATCTATTTCAGCATCGCCCTGGCCCTCCTGACGGGGACTCTCCTGTAACGGTGCCGAATCCCGGTCAGGTTGTCCGCCTTGACGACGGGGTGGCAATTGAAGCGCAGCAGGTGGCTGGCACGCCTATTGCAGGTTCTCGCGTAACGCGGGCTGGAAGGTCAGACGCGGCTCCCTCGGATACGAGCCGCCCCCGGCAGGGCCCGCGGTAGCTGCTAGTATGAAGGTACATAAAGGAGCGCCATCTTCGCTGCAGGCAGCGATGGACGGAGCGCTTCGCTGAATCGAGCGCGCAGTCCGTCAGCGCGTTCAGCGCCGCCGCATTCATCCCGGCCACGTAACGAGGGGGATTGTTAAGGCTCGTTGAGAGCGAAGGAACACAGTATGCCTCTGCAATGGTATCGGCGGCCACGTCTCGTCGTGCTTACCTCGAGCAGTCCCGTTCTCGACGCGGCGCGCGCCATCGAGCAGAACCGCATCGGCGCGGTCGTGGTGCAGGACAGGGGCCAGGTCGTCGGCATTGCGACCGACCGCGACCTCGCCGTGCGCGCGCTCGGGCGCGGCCTGGATGCGAACGCGACGCGCCTCTCTGAAGTCATGACGCCGTCCCCGGTGACGCTCACGCCGGCGGACACCCACGAGGATGCGATCCGGCTGATGCAGGAGCGAAACATTCGTCGCATTCCGCTGGTCGAGCGGGACCGCGTGGTCGGCATGGTGACGCTCGACGATCTGCTGCTCGATGAAGCCGCACCGATCGAAGAGCTTGCGGTAATCGTGCAGGGCCAGATCGACGAAGGCGGTCCGGCCGAGACGCCGCGTTCGCCGGCCCGGCTGCGGCGCGTCGCACGGGCCGAGTCGACCCTGGGCCGCCTGCTGAACCAGGTGCGCGCCGACGCCGGCCTGGGAGATGCCGATCAGGCGCGCGCCGCGCTCGACGTTGTGCTGACGTCCATCGTGCGGCGGCTCACCCCGGACGAGGCGGCGGACCTCATCGCGCAGCTCCCCTCGCTGCTGCAGCCCGAGCTTCGCGCGCTGCAACCGGGTCCGGACAAGGACATCACGCGCAGCTCGATCGAAGCCGAGATCGCGCGGCGCCTCGACGTGGATTCGGCGCGTGCCGGGGCGTTGCTGGACGCGATCGGCGGGACGGTGGCGCGCAGCGTGAGTGCCGGGCAGGTCGAGCACGTTCGTCGCCAGTTGCCGCAGGAGTTGCGCGGCGCGTTTACGGCCTCCGCCCCGCCGCCGTAGCGAGAGCACTGGGGACAGCGATGCAACTTACCGGCATCCATCACCTGACCGCTATCTCGGCGGCGATCCGGGAGAACTATCGGTTCTACACTCAGACGCTCGGTATGCGCCTTGTGAAGCGCTCCGTAAATCAGGAAGACGTGAGCGCTTACCACCTGTTCTATGGGGATGCGCTGGGCACTCCCGGCACAGGCCTGACGTTCTTCGACTGGCCCGTTCCCCGCGAACGCCGCGGGACCCGCAGCATTGTCCTGACATGCCTGCGAGTGAACGGGGAAGCTGCCTTGAGGTGGTGGGTAGAACGGTTCGACGCTATCGCGGTTGTGCACGGCCCGA
>CAZSKQ010000231.1:0-3199 GCA_964607425.1 uncultured Woeseiaceae bacterium | reverse complement strand
CGGCAAGCCGCTCAGCGCGCCGGAAACGCCTTCACCACCTCCCGCAGCAGGTCCCAGCGATCGAAGCCCTGCTTGCCGTAATCGAGGCCGCGGCGCACGATCACGAGGTTATGGGACGGCGCGACGATAACGTACTGGCCGCGATTGCCTGCCGTGGCATACGCATCCTTCGGCACATCGTTGCGATCGTCCGGAACGAGCCACCATTGCCCGCCGTAGAAGCCTCCGTCGGCACGCGTGGCCGGGGCCGGCGTACGCACGAACTCGATCCACTCTTTTGAGAGCAGGCGCTCGCCGTCCCACAAACCGCCATTGAGGTAGAGGAGACCGAAGCGCGCCAGGTCGCGTGCGTTGGTATAGACCTGGCTGCTCATGATGAAGTCGCCGAAGCGGTCGACGCCCGGGAGCGTGTTACGCATGCCGATGCGGTCGAACAGCGCTGTGCGTGGAAACTCGAGATACGACCGGTCATCGCCCAGCGCCCGCTTCATCGCGTAGACGGCCAGGAGCGTATCGTAGTTCTCGTAATCCCAGAACGTGCCGGGCTCGCGGATGAGCCCGCGGTCGCGTGCACCGGCGACCGAGCTCCTGCCTGCCCAGTACGCGAGCCCGGATCCGGTCGCGTACTCCATTCCGAAATCGTCCACCGGGTAGAGCCCGCTCGACATGTGGAGGACGTGGCGCAACGTGATCGCATCGCGCACATCGTGGATGCCGCCCGGCAACCGCGGCTGCCATTCGAAGCCGAGCGGCTCGTCCAGCGCCAGCTTGCCATCGTCAACCAGCATGCCGATGAGCGTCACCGCTATGCTCTTGGCGGTGGACCAGGTGCGGGTGCGCGTCTTCAGGTCGAAGCCGGGCGCATAGCGTTCCAGCGCGATGTCGCCATCGTGCACGACCAGCAGGCTGACGGTGACCTGCTCCGGCGACTCCCGCTCGAACGCCCAGTCGGCGGCGGCGGCCAGCGCCTGCATGTCGACGTCACCGTCCGGCACATAGTCGCTGACCCGATCGCCGTTCGGCCACGGGATCCTGGCGGGATCGCCGCCGGGCGGCGGCAGTTCCAGGAGCGGCAGCGACCCGATATCGTCAAAGCCCTGGTCGGGTGCCAGAACGACGCAGCCGAGGCCTTCGCGAAAGACAGCGCGCATGACGGGCGGATTCTCGCGCGTGCCGACCGCCACCGCCTGCAGGTCGCCGATGACGGCGTAGTTCCCGCCGTCCGCCGTGCCGACCGGGTCCTCGAGATAGGCCAGTTCCTGCGCGAAGACCTGTTCCAGGGTCCTGCCGGACGTGAACAGCCCGTTGCACATCATGAGGGCCTGCACGCCGCGGCGGATGGTCTCGCGGTTCGCTTCGAAGTAATCGTATCCCGGAGCGGCCGAGGCAACCCCTTGCAGGCCGGTTGCGAGGAGCAGCGAAATGAGCCAACGTTGCATGGTCCGAGGCCTCCGGCACGACAGGGACGGGAACGATAACATTGATCGCTTATGTCCTTCTCGCCCTGGCAGGCTTCCTCGCCTGGATCGTTTCGACGATCGCCGGCGGCGGCGGTGCGATGCTTCTCGTGCCGGCGGTCGGCTTCATTGCCGGCGTGCAGACCGTCGCACCCGTTGTTACGCTCGCTACCCTCATCGCGGGCGGTGGCCGGGCACTCGTCTTCCGCAAGGAGATCGACTGGGGCGTGGTCGCCTGGGCGCTGCCGGGCGCGCTCATCGGCGCTTTCCTCGGCGCCGCGCTCTTCGTCGCCGCGCCCGTCGACTGGCTGCGGATAGCCGTCGGGCTGTTCCTCGTATCCACCGTCCTCCAATACCGTTTTGGCCGCAAGACGCAGGCGTTTCGCGCGCGCAAGTGGTGGTTCTTCCCCGCTGAAATCATCGTCGGGTTCCTCTCCGGCCTGATCGGTGCGGTCGGTCCGGTCATGAACGCGCTCTATCTCAACGCCGGCATCACGAAGGCGCGCATGGTCGGCACCAAGACCGCGATCTCGATGCCGATGCACCTGGTGAAGATCGGCACCTACACGACGCTGGGAGCAATGTCCGGTGAACTGTGGCTGTTCGGGCTCGCCGCCGGCGTCGGGGCGCTCTCGTCCAACTGGCTGGCGCGGCGCATCCTTCGGGACATGAAAGAGGTACGGTTCCGAGCAATCGTCATCGGCTTCATGGTGCTGAGCGGGCTGCTCATGCTGTGGGAAGAGCGCGCGACGATCTTCGCGCCGACGTCGGGGTGATGTCGCGCGGCCTGTCAAGCCGGCACGTTGCTCACCGCAACGGCAACGGCGGCGCCATTCCGATAAGGGACAAGAGCCCCCAGACGCTCATGGCCATCCCGCCCGCAAAGTACAGGCCGAGAAAGAAATGGAACGCGAATGGATTGGCCTCCCGGCTCGGCATCCACCGGCCGCGGAAGAAGTTCGGACCTGCCGGCAGCACGCCATTGCGGTAGCCGTACCAGGCGACGGCGAGCACAGCGCCGCCCATGGCAATCAGGAACAGTGCACTGAGATAAAGAGGCATCGTCAGCCGGCCGCGCCGGACAGCTTGCGCGCGGCCAGCAGCACCCCGATGATGACGAGGCTGAGTAAACCAACCTGCAGGATCTCGAACGGCCACAGGTTGTGCGACGTCGGATCGATCGCGACACCGAACACGATGCGCAATATAACGAACCCCATCATGACCCCCGGCACCGCGGCCGCGATGCGCCAGCCGCCGCTCCAGCGCCGCCACGCCCAAAGCGGTGCCAGGATGCCGACGATGCCGAGCCCCATCACCGCAATCATGATGACGCCGATAAGCAGGTCCTCACCAACCGACGACGGGGCGTTGCTTCGCGTCGCGATCTCCTGCTCCAGCAGGCGCCGGTCCTCCTTGCGGAGCTCGATTAACCAGGCGGGCTCCACGCCGATCTCCGTCCGGTCGCTGCTGGTAACCCGTACCGGGTAACTGGCCAGGACGTGCGTGCCGTCTCGTGACCCATCGCCCGCGCTGATGCGAACCTCGTCCACCTGCTTGCCGGGCTCGGAAAAGAAGAACCAGCCCAGCGTCTCGCCGCTGCCGGTGTAGAGGCGGGACGGGTTGCTGCCGGCGTGGGCTTCGTCGCCGCGGAAGAAGGGCCGCGCCCAGATCCTGACCGGCTCGTCCGTGGAGTAGGCGATGCGCAGGTAAAACGTCTGGTTGTCGCCCAGGGTGATGAC
>CAZSKQ010000230.1:0-3237 GCA_964607425.1 uncultured Woeseiaceae bacterium | reverse complement strand
CCTGCCGATCGAAGGCACCCAGGCCCACGTAGGAGCCCGCCATGCGGGCGACAAACGAGGTTAAAGACCTACAGGAACAACCGTGGCAACCAACCAGAACATACGCATAAGGCTCAAAGCCTTCGATCACCGCCTCATAGACAAATCGGCGCGCGAAATCGTCGACACGGCGAAGCGGACCGGGGCCACGGTGAAGGGGCCGATCCCTCTGCCCATGAAAATGGAGCGTTACACGATCCTCATCTCGCCGCACGTGAACAAGGATGCCCGGGACCAGTACGAGATCCGCACCCACAAGCGCCTGATGGACATCGTGGACCCGACGGACAAGACCGTCGACGCCCTCATGAAGCTCGAGCTCCCCGCCGGCGTGGATGTCCAGATCAAGCTGAATTAACGCCCCAAAGGTCCGTGTAGGAGCCCGCCATGCGGGCGACCGGCAGACGGCGGTCGCCCGCATGGCGGGCTCCTACATATACCGGCGGAATCGGCGTTTTCGCCTTGTAACCGGGTCGGCTAAAGGTATAATAGCCGGCTCGACACGACTTGGCCGGTCCGGGAGTCGGCCAGGTTCGGAAGGCGCCGCCGCTGCTGTTTTGCGGCGCCGGGCTCAAGGATCGCCACCAAGACAATGGCGTACTCGGCAAATCCCGGGAACCGGTCACGGAGACCGGACGTAGGGTCAGCACCGCAGCATCGGAACATCGGCGAAATGTTCCTGGCGATGGCGCTGACCCTTTCGCGTGTATGGCTATCAGGCAGATTGATATGACGATGGGTCTCGTTGGCCGCAAGTGCGGTATGACGCGAGTCTTCACCGACGACGGCGGTTCGATCCCGGTCACGGTGATCGAAGCGCAGCCCAACCGGGTCACGCAAGTGAAGACGCAGGACAGCGACGGCTACCGTGCGCTGCAGGTCGTCGCGGGCGCGCGTAAGGCATCCCGCATCCCGAAGCCGGTCGCGGGCCACCTGGCCGCCGCCAAGGTCGAGGCAGGCAACTGGTTTTCGGAGTTCCGGCTCGCCGACTCCGACGCCGCCGATTTCGAACCGGGCGCCGAGATCAAGGTGGACCTGTTCCAGGCGGGCCAGAAGGTGGACGTTATCGGCACGACCATCGGCAAGGGTTTCGCGGGCACGGTGAAGCGCCACAATTTCCGTACCCAGGACGCGACCCACGGCAACTCGCTGTCGCATCGCGCGCCGGGCTCGATCGGGCAGAACCAGTCGCCGGGCCGCGTGTTCAAGGGCAAGAAGATGTCCGGTCACATGGGCAACGTGCGCTGCACGGTGCAAAACCTGGAAGTCGTGCGGGTCGACCCGGAACGCAACCTGATCCTGGTCAAGGGCGCCGTACCGGGCGCGAGCGGCGGCCGCGTGGTGATCCGGCCGGCGATCAAGGCTCGCAAGGGAGCCGCGGAATGAAGATCAAGCTGCAGGGCAGCGGCAGCGTCGAAGTCGCGGACAGCGCGTTCGGCGCGGAATTCAACGAGGCGCTGGTGCACCAGGTCGTGACCGCCTACCTGGCCGGCGGCCGGGCCGGCACCAAGGCGCAGAAGAATCGCGCCCAGGTGCGCGGGGGCGGGGCGAAGCCGTGGCGCCAGAAAGGCACGGGGCGGGCTCGCGCGGGCTCGATCCGCAGCCCGATCTGGGTGGGCGGCGGGCGCGCATTCGCGGCCAGGCCGCGGAATCACGCCCAGAAGGTGAACCGCAAGATGTATCGCGGGGCGCTCAAGTCCGTGCTCTCGGAGCTGGTCCGCCAGGACCGCCTGGTGGTGACGGAAAGCCTCACGCTGGAGGCGCCGAAAACCCGCGAGCTTGCGGACAAGCTGAAAGCGCTGGGGCTGGATAACGTATTGATCGTGAACGAAGCCTTTGACGAGAATGTCTTTTTATCCGCGCGGAACCTGCCGAACGTCGGCATCTGCGACGTGGCGGCCGTCGATCCGGTCGTGCTGCTGCGCTTCGAAAAGGTGCTGATTACGCTGCCGGCGCTGAAGCTGATCGAGGAGCGCCTGAAGTGAGCGCCGTACAGCACCGGGAAAGGCTGATGAACGTGCTGCTGAGCCCGCACATGTCGGAGAAGAGCACCATCGTCGCCGATGACCACAACCAGGTCGTGTTCCGGGTGCGCCCGGACGCGAACAAAACGGAGGTCCGCCAGGCCGTCGAGCTGCTGTTCGAGGTCAAGGTCGCGGCCGTCACCGTTGTGAACTGCCGCGGCAAGCTCAAGCGCCACGGTACGCAGTACGGCCAGCGCTCAGCGTGGAAAAAGGCCTACGTGAAGCTTGCGCCCGGGAGCCAGCTCGACTTCCTCGGCGTCGAGTAAACCGGAAGGCACAGGAACAGACAGATGTCACTGCACAAAGCCAAACCGACGTCAGCGGGCCGCCGATTCACGGTCACGGTCAAGACGCCCGAGCTGCACAAGGGCAAGCCGCACGGGCCGCTGCTGGCGAAAAAATCGAAGAGCGGCGGCCGCAATAACGGCGGTCGCATCACCGTGCGCCACCACGGCGGCGGGCACAAGCAACGCTATCGCCTGATCGACTTCAAGCGGGACAAGGACGGGGTGCCCGGCGTGGTCGAGCGGCTGGAGTACGACCCGAACCGCAGTGCTCACCTCGCCCTGATCAAGTACGCGGACGGCGAGCGCCGCTACATCCTGGCGCCGAAGGGCCTGGAGCAGGGCGCCTCGATCGTGAGCGGCGACGACGCGCCGATCAAGACGGGCAATGCGCTCAGGCTGCGCAATATCCCGGTGGGCACGACCGTGCACTGCGTCGAGATGAAGCCCGGCAAAGGCGGCCAGCTCGTGCGCTCGGCCGGCGGCGGCGCGCAGATTGCCGCCCGGGAAGGTACCTACGCGACCGTGCGCCTGCGTTCCGGCGAGGCGCGCCGCGTGCACATCGACTGCCGCGCCACCGTGGGCGAGGTGGGCCACGGCGAGCACAGCTTGCGCAAGCTGGGCAAGGCCGGCGCCAAGCGCTGGCGCGGCGTGCGCCCGACCGTCCGCGGCGTGGCGATGAACCCGGTCGACCACCCGCACGGCGGCGGCGAGGGCAAGACCTCCGGCGGCCGGCACCCGGTGACTCCGTGGGGCGTGCCGACCAAGGGCTACAAGACGAGGGGCAACAAGCGCACCGACAGCATGATCGTGCGCCACCGCAAGAAAAAGTAAATGAATAAACAAATGTAGGAGCGCGCATCGCGCGCGAAAGAACCCGCACCGCGGCC
>CAZSKQ010000229.1:0-3293 GCA_964607425.1 uncultured Woeseiaceae bacterium | reverse complement strand
ATACCGAACAGGCAGCAGCAAATTCGGGTGATTTTCGAGAGACATCCCTTCGGCGAGCTCGAGCGGCTCGTGACACAAAAGCTCCTGGATGTCATCAGCAGGGTTGCGCGAGCGGAGCTGGAAAATCGAGAGTGGCTTCACGAAGTCGCACAGCTCAGTGGCAAAAGCTATGAGCTGATGCGCGTCATCGTTCTGGAATTCCTCGACACGGATATCTTCCATATTTCAAACGAAAACTGTGTTTCGTTCCTTAGCCCGTTGATCGCATACTGGGACATCGACCTCTCGACATTCGATATGGAAATCGCGCTGAACGACAGGCTCGTCCCCGGGCAGCCGAGGAAATTGGTATTTGTTGAGAAACAACTGGACGACCCTCTCGACGTCGAGCCGGGACTCACCGAATTCCTTCAAGACACTACGCTCAGCGTCAATATCACCCGTGATGAAATGGAATTTCTGAAAAGGTTGCGCTTCAAGGGGAAACGCCCCAGTCCGCTTTATTATTACCGAGAGCTGCAAAACCTGAGGGACCCGTTGCATTTTCGAGCGGTGGAAAGGTAACCATCAACCTCTCGACGCTCACTCTCTTCCGCCCGTCAATCGGTCACGATTCGCCCATTACAAGCATCCCGGTCGTCGAAGCGAGCGCGGGAGGACATCGCCATGGCAGCCAAAATCCACGCGATCCATCGATGTTCCGGCGAAGCCTGCGGTGCCCCCAACTCGCTGACGATTACGGTATCCGCCGCTTCCCCTACTCGGATCAACTGCGCAGGTTGGAGCCGTGCTTCACGGCCGACGTTCGGCCATCGACAACGGCCGTGCATCATCAGCGCGCCACGCGTGCGGACCATCCGAGTAGCGCGACGCCGGTGAGCGCCGAAGCCGTGGAAGCCAGCAGAATGCCGAGCTTGGCGCTGTCCAGAAGACTCCCCTCGAACGCCAAGTTTGCGATGAACAATGCCATCGTGAACCCGATTCCCCCCAGCAGGCTGCCGCCGGCGATGAGCGGCCAATCGAGATCCGGCGGACGCGCCGCGATGCGCAGTCGAAGCGAGAGCCAGGTGAACGAGAGGATTCCGATCGGTTTCCCGAGCGTGAATCCGACGACCACCGCAACCGTGACGGAGTTGTCGAGATCGCCGAATTGCAGCGGCATTCCGGCGTTGGCTAGCGCAAATACCGGCATAATCAGGAATCCGACCCAGGGATGCAGAACCATCTCCAAGCGCTCGGCCGGCGACAGCGTCTCGCGTGCGGCCCGCTCCGCCAGCCGCAGCGTATGCCGGTCCGGCGTGTGACCGCGGCCCTCGGCGCTGGTCGGATGGGCGACGACGCGATCCAGGATGGCGTGCAGGCGCTCGTCGCTGACCCAGCGGCGCGCGGGCGTCAACAAGCCGAGCACGACGCCGGTAATCGTCGCATGAATGCCTGAGGCGTCCACGCTCACCCACACGAGCGCACCGACGAGGAAATAGATCGGGAACCCGCGCAGGCCAACGACGGCCATAGCCCGAATGACGGCGACGCCGGCTGCCGCTGCGGCAACGAGCCACCAGTCGATGCCGCTGCTGTAACCGATCGCGACAACAAGGATCGCGCCGATATCGTCGACGATTGCGAGCGACAACATGAAGATGCGCAGGCTCAACGGGATGCGAGATCCCAGCAGCGCGAGGCAGCCGATGACGAACGCCGTGTCGGTGGCCATCACGGTGCCCCAGCCGCGCTCGCCCGGCTGCCCCCACTGCAGCGCAAGATACAACGCCGCGGGCACGAGCATCCCGCCGAGGGCCGCGGCGATCGAGAGCGCGGCCGAGCGCGCCTGTCGGAGCGCGCCTAGCACCAGCTCCCGCTTGAGCTCGAGTGCCACCACAAAGAAGAACAGCGTCATGCCGCCATCGTTGATCCAGCCGCGCAACGAGCGCGCGAGCTCGAACGAGCCGAGCCGGAACCCGAAGGGGATCTCCCAGAAGCCCTCGTAGCGGTCGGCCCAGGGCGAGTTCGCGAGCGCAAGCGCGACGGCGGCGGACAGCAAGAGCACGCCGCCGCCGAGCGTCTCGATGCGCAGGAAGCGGGCGAACGGCTTCGTCCAGCGGTCGGCGAGCTCGCTCGGGAGCCGCCCGAGCTCTGCGCTCGTAAGTCGGCTGGTCTTACCCCGCTTCCGTGGACGGTTCAGGACTTGGGACCTAAGCGGCTAATAAGGACGTTTGAAGGCTTACGTTGATAGCAGCAATAATGAAAAGAAGAATGCACTTGCTATGACGAATGAAATTACGTGCGGGTTAGGTTTGTATACAGTGGCACGCAGTAACACATCGCTTTCGTCGCGCCGCCAGCCCGTGAATGTTCCTTCATGCAACGTGCCCAACCTCAGAGTCGATTCGCTTTCCTAGCTCACGTTCAGCCTCGAGCAAGTCATACCGAGTCTGCAGATTCATCCAAAACTGCGCGCTGTTACCAAAGTAACGACTCAGGCGCAGCGCAGTCTCAGGCGTGATTGCCCGCTTGCCATTGAGTATTGACGTAATCCGGCCTGAGGGCACGTGCAGTGCAAGTGCAAGCTTATTGGCCGACAGGTCGCGTACGGCAAGTTCCCGCTTCAAAATACGACCTGGATGAACAGCTACCATCTCTTCATCACCCCTTGTGATAATCGACGATTTCGACGTTGTACGCGTCGCCCTTTCTGAATACAAAGCAGATCCGCCATGGACCGTTAACAGTCATCGCCCACTGACCCTTACGATTGCCCGTGAGCTTGTGCAGACCGACACTCTTCAAAGGACTCAAGTCGTTGAGTGACGTTGCGGCATCAAGCACAGCGAGCAATTCGTTCGCTGCATCGATGTCCAGGCCACGGAACCGCGATGATTTGCCCTGCTCGTAGAATCGTTGACTCGAACGATTAGCCCAGGACCTTATCATCCGCCGAGGGTACTACGTCTGGCATACTATGAAAAGCGTAGAGCTTGATCTGCTTGCGAGCCGCGCCTGTCAAATGCGTGGGTCGACCGGAACGGTTAAGCCCTTGATAGCAAAGGCAATTGCCAAATCGCAATTAACAGCCCGATAGCTACTCTGCCAGCAACTGCGTTCGGTTTACAGTGGCAAGTGGTTGATTTTCGGTAACCGGAAATCCGGAGAACACCGATAAGGAGGCAAGAACTCCCGCAAAAATCCCGCGGAGCTGCTTAGCAATAGCTCAGAAAGTGCTAGTAATCCGTTGATATCGTTGGTGCCGGAGAGAGGACTCGAACCTCCGACCCACGCATTACGAATGCGTTGCT
>CAZSKQ010000228.1:0-3343 GCA_964607425.1 uncultured Woeseiaceae bacterium | reverse complement strand
GGCAACGATCGGTCACGATCAGCGGAATCGGTGGTCACGTTCATCGGAATGCGCAGTTCTTTGCTAATTTTTTTTTTGGATGGTGGCCAGGGGCGGAATCGAACCACCGACACGCGGATTTTCAGACGACCTAAGTAAGTGATTCCGCTTTTTCTTTCAACCGGTTACCGGGACGCTCGTTGCTTGATTTGCATCACTGTGCAGGACCGTGTGCAGCTGATGCGCGCAAATCTTACGCATATCGTCGGCTGATATCGGCAGTTATCCATTCACGCCTTTCGCGACGTCAAGCTTCCGCCAGCAATTCGTCGACTTCGCGCCGCAGCACCGGCAGCTTGTTCTCCACGATGTCCCATACGAGCCGGTCGTCTATCTCCGCGTATCCGTGGATGAGGATATTCCGAAATGCGATGATTCTGCGTGCTCACCGATGCGGGAGGCTATCGTCGAATCGGCCTTGGAAAGCTTTGAAAGCGCCTCCCCGATGATCTCGAACTTCCGCTCCACGGCGGCGCGCAACATTGAGTTCTCGTTATAGTCGGAAAACTGCTTACCGGCGGTAAACTCCCCGAGCAGGTCAGCAGCTTGCTTGATGTCGTACAGGTACTTCCGGGCCTCAAGCGGCATACAGCAGCGCCTTATCCCGGTCTACCGCTTCGCGGAAGTAGGGGTTCCTGATGGCAGATTCCACAACCAGATCTACCGGCCGCCTGAAGAGATTCTGCAGGCCTTCAAGCAGTCCAAAATACCTGTCGGCATAGCCTGGAGCCTGCGGGGCCCGAAACTCTACGAGAAAATCCAGGTCGCTACTGTTCGCTTGAAAGGCGCCAGTTGCAGCCGAGCCGAACAGTGCCAACCGCTCAACGCCGTGTTGATGACACAGCGCATCGATCTCCCGGCGGTGTTGTTCAATTTCTGAAATCATCGTGGTACTCCGCGGGCCATTTTAACCCAGAATGCCATCACACCGCGGACGTCACGAAAGGCCTTCCTTCACCTGGCTGGAAGACCGCGCTAGGGTATTCGCGATTCTATACCTTGCAGAAGCTCCGAGGCGCGCTCGGCTCAATCTGCTCGTTAGGTTAGAAGGCGACCTGCTCGCGACGCGGCCATTCGCCCAGGATCGCGTAGGCGCGGCCCCGCGCCGGCACATCGAGCGCCACGAGGTTTCCCGGCATGGCCACCTTGTTGAGCCCGACGCAACGAACGCCGGCGATCTCCGCGTCGAGTCGGGTGTGGTGGTGGCCGAAGAAGCAGATCCGCGGGCGCGCGCGGGCAGCCGCTTGCGCGAGGCCTTCCGCTTCGCTCTTGTACCGGCGGCGGACGGAGCCGTCCTTGCGTCGCCACGTGAACTCGACGCCGGCGGGCGCATCGTGAAGAAGGAGCACATCGACACCGCGGTGGCCGCTCAGGCGTTCGCACTCGTCATGGGTGAAGTGACGCTTGGCCAGACCCTGTAGATCACGAGACCGACGCTCGTAGTTAGACGGACCGTGACAGCCGCCGATGCCGCCTATGCGGAGCCGCTCGCGGTCTTCGCCGATGTCGATGACGTCACCACTCGGTAGATACGTCAGGCCCGGCAGAATCTCGCGCCGACCGGCCTCGAGCTGCTCGTCGAGCCAGACGAAGTCTTCGTGATTGCCCTTGATGAAAACCGTGGGCCGAGGAGCCGCGCGACGCTCGGCGAACCACACAGGGAAATCCCCCGCGCCGTCGTGCTTGCGCGTGGCCTTGTCTACCCGGTCGGGATCGGGCCAGATGCCGAAGTCGCCGACATGAAGCACGTAGTCAAAGCGCACGCCCAGCGACTTCTCGAAGGCGAGGACGTCGTCGTAGAGCCGATCCATGGCTCCATGGATGTCGCCGGCAGCGCAGATGAACATAGCTTATACGACGACGGTGAGATCAGGCCTGAATCCAGCGTGGCCGTACTCGCCCGGATAACCCCGCGGATTGCACACGATCCGGGTTTTGAACAGCTCATAGTCACAGGCATCGTGGGTGTGGCCGTGAATCCACAGTGCCGGCTGATACTTTTCAATCAGGCCTTCCAGACGGCTCGCGAATGCCGGGTTCAGTGGATCGTTCGCGTAGCGCGTCGCGATGGACGTCGACGCAGGCAGATGATGCGTCACGACGACGGTCGGGCCGTCGAAAGCCTGTTCGAGCTGGTCCACGAGCCATGTCCGGCTCGCCTCGTGAAGCTCGACCGAATCCTCCGGCCGAAACTTGTGTCCGGCCTGCCTGATGCGGACGAAGTCGTTCATGGATCGCTTGGCCCGTTCGCGGGCAAACCAGGCTTCGCCTTCCCCGTGCAGCTTGAAGTCGGTCCACAGCGTGCTGCCAAGGAAGCGGACGCCGTCCAGAACGAGCACGTCGTCACTCAACACCGTAATGTTTTCCGGCGCTGCGGCTTCGAGCTCCACGGTCAAGTCGATGTCGTGGCCGTAGAACTCGTGATTGCCCGGCACATAGATGACCGGCTGAACGGGAAAATGACGCGCCGCCCAGCGCATGCCCTCCACGCCGACTCCAATGTCGCCAGCAAGTATCACCGCTTCGGCATCCGTGTCGGGTGGCACGAAGTCGGCGAATTCGGTGTGCAGATCGCTCAGGATGTGGAGTTTCATGGCGGTACGGGCGACGTCGTGGCCGAAGCCTAACACCCGGCAAACGTCGCATTGCAAGCGTCAGTCGGAAAAAGCTTTCCGCCAGCGCACCTTCGGATCGTCGAATTGCACATCCGATGCCGAAAAGGCTTCGGGATCGTACGCGCCGCCAAGCCACTGCAGCATCGCTTCGTGCTCGGGACGCGCTACGTCGGCCATGACCTCCAGCAACTCCGCGTATCCGTGAATACCCCCGCAATCCTCCGGCGGACACCGCCGTTCCCCACCGAGACAGGCGAGCCGTCGCTCGCCTCGGCGGATCGTGTCGATGCCTTCGAGCGTAACGGTGTGCCGCCAATCGTCGCCGAAGTCGTATTCATAGGAGGCGGCATCGTTTTCCTTGACGAAATATCTGGCGATCGGCACTTTCCAGCCGGCCAGGCACGGCGGCTCGTCGAGGTACGGGTCGTCGTCCGGGATGCCGATTTGCTCGAGCGCTCCGGTCTCGGGATTCCGGACCTGGAACAGGTGCAGGTGATAATCGAGCCAGCCCATCGCATCCTGGATCGCGACATGCAAGTCCCAGAACGTATATCCGCTGGGCACCCGAATGCGCCGCCAGACCGGCGGCTCGATGCCTTCGAGCCTAATGTGGAACCGATGGACGGTGTTCGGCAGAGTTAATGTCAAATCTGGTGTACGAGCGTCATTGTTCAGGCGGCCTTCCTGCT
>CAZSKQ010000227.1:0-3348 GCA_964607425.1 uncultured Woeseiaceae bacterium | reverse complement strand
AACTCAGGATGCCGTGAAATGGTGGACGTCATGAAGCTCCGGTCACGGCCACAACGATGAGCAAGTCGAATCCCTATTGCAAGGTCCTCGGGATCGATGTGCCGCGGCTGGAGGTCGTGAAGGATCACACCGACGCCAACTACTATGCGCTCCTCATCGTCGCTCTGCTCGAGCGCGGCGAGCCCATGACACTCGACGAGGTAGCGCAGCGCTTCGAAGCGACCGGCGTCGCATCACCGGCGGGCGCATTGGCATCCCTGAAGCGATGCAAACCCGGCAGACCGCCGATCTATCGCGACGGCGACCGCTACGCGCTGGACCCGCACGACGACGAGGTAGATTTGTGGGTGTTCCGGCTTGGCCTTCGCCCGCAGAAGGTCGCCCGGCTACGGGTGGTGAAGCCGGAACCCGAACCCCTCCCGTCCCCTGACGAGCCCCTGACGATCGGACAGCTCGACGAGGCGTGGCGCGATGGCATCCCGAACACCTGGTCGGCGCAGCGCATCGCGATCTGCGTGCTTGACGCGCACCGAAGGACGATGACGCCCGATGAGGTCCTTGCTCTCGTTCAGACCCGCAGCCAGTGGATCAGGCTCTCGGAGGATTCGGCCAGGTATTGGCGTCGGGGCGCCGCAATCCGTGTTCGGGGCGACGGTCGCTGGGACCTCGATCCTCGCCACGACGCAGTCCGGTCGACAAGGCAGGCCGTTCGAGAGCGCATCGAGATGGCGCGGCGGCGCGCGCACGTGCGGCCCGACCCCGCAGTGATGGAAGCAAATCGGAAACAAATCGAGCGGCAGCGCCGAAACCACGCCGAAGAACTCGCTCGAATGCGGCGCGTGCTCCTTTACGCCTTTCCCGGGAAGAGGCCGGAGGCGCTGGTGATCCTCGACGTGCAGCGCCGCGAACTTACCACGTTCCTGGCCGAGGAGCTTGCTGAGGCGCCGCGCAGAATCGTGGATTACGACCTTGTCGCTGGCATTGACGTGCGGCGGCTCCTCCGATCCCTGGACTTCGATCCGGCTGAGCGACGCCTTGCTGATCTCGGTCCGCCCCAAAAGACGCGGCAGCTCAACCGGCGCGGACGAACCCTCAGGATAACGGTGGAGTTGCTGGTTCAAAGCTCGTGTGGGATTGGAAAACCCTTCGGCGATGACGCCTTACTGTGGCGCTATCTGACCGAACGCCAGCACGCCAAGCTGCGCCGCCGGCTCGAAGCGGACGCCAAGTCGCTCTATGCGCTCTATGAATACGGTCGCCTGCACGGCATCCGTTCGCCTCCGCTGGGGCTTTCTCGACGAGAGGCTTGCCGCACCTTGGGTCCACCGGGACGAGCCGACGCTCTACAACCTGAAGGAGCAGGCACTCGAGCGTGGCGTTCCGCTCGAGCTCGTCATTGGCAGCGCACCGGGATGGTCGGACCCATGGTCGCGGGGGCAACTGGCTTTCGTGGCCAAGGAGCCGTGTGGGTGGCGAACGTGGATCGTCGATCAGAGCGGGTATGTGATCGACGAGGAAGAGATCCAACGAGCTCGATTGGTCGATTCTTCCAGGGCTTCTCGTGAGCGATAGGTCAGGAGCCGTTGCGCTCGGCACAGCACGGTCTGCGGACACGCTTCATACGTCAACGCACAGTGACGGCTCGAACCGACCGGTAGCGACCTCACCCGGATATCCACGCGGATTGCAGATCACCCGGCTGCCGTTGATTTCATAGGCAGCGGGATCGTGCATGTGGCCATGAATCCATATGGCAACCCGCGCTCCATCCAGCAGATCTTCCAGGTCGCTGGCGAACGCGGGTGTCAGGGGATCAGTCGTTAAAGCGCCGGGGCACTGACCGGGCAGACGGTGCATGGTGCGTTACAACCACCGTGCTGCCATCAAAGGGCTCGGCCAGCTTGTCGCGTAACCAGCCCCGGCTCGACGTTTCTTAAATTTTCATCACCGTGCAGGACCGTGCGCAACCGGGGCACGCGACTTTCGCGCGCTCGACACGCGGATTAATGGTCCCCCCCTTTCTGCGACACCGTGCGCTCTCGGCAGGTACATTGATCACCTGCGCGGACTGCGGCGGCCGGCAGTCTTTGGCTGCGTTCGTTGGGCGCGCACCGGCCGCTCCGGAGACTCTCCGAGCAGATAGCGCCATGCGTCAACCAACTGAATACTCTTTGGCAGCGCGCGCTGTGGACGCTCGTGCACGATTAGTATTCGCTCGGCATCCGGCGCTCTGACTACCGCCGCTTCGAGCGCGCCGATTTCGCGATCCCAGGTTTGCGGCTGGGTAACCGAGAATGCCACGTTGATGACGGCCTGCGGCCGGTCCGGATGCAGCACGAGGTCGATCTCGCGCTCGCCGCCGAAGTAGCCAAGGTCTTGTCGCTGACGACGCCAGTGCAGGAATACCGCTGTCTCGAGCTTGTGGCCCACGTCAATGCGCTTCTCGGGAACGAAGGGATAGCCGAGTGACCAGTCCACCGCGTGCAGCTTCCTGGGATTGACCGCTTGCTTGCGCACCGACCGCTCCGCTACCCGCAGCGGGAAGATCAAGTAGGACTCCTCAAGGCAGTCGACATACCGGTAGAGCGTATCTTTCGTCAGGCTGAGACCTTGTGAGCGGAAGTCGTTGTATAGCTTGTGTACGTTGAGAAGCGAAGCCGGCTGCCCCAGACAGTACTTGAGCAATAGCCTCAGTGCGTGGGAATTGCCGAGGCGATAACGATCCAGGAGATCCTTGTAGAACACCAGGTCCACATATTCTCTCAATATCCGCTGCCGCAAGGCGGGATCGGCCAGGACGATCTCGGGTAGACCGCCCGTATCCAGATAGTCCCCGAGTGCGGCGGCGACACGGCTTTCCGCGCGACGCGAATATGGTTCGTATTCAAGTCCACGAAAGCGGAGAAACTCCGGGAATGACAGCGGAAACACCTCGTAGGAGATGCTGCGTCCGCGCAGCCCGGTAGCCAGCTCCCGCGACAGCAGGTGCGAGGACGAGCCCGTGAGGAAGATCTGCACGTCTTCCGTGTCGTGTAACCGGCGGATGAACGGCTCCCACCCACGCGCGTTCTGGATTTCATCGAAGAACAAGTATTTCGGTGTGCTGGCCGTCTCGGGATAGAGTTCCTCGTGCGCTCGCAGGATCAGGTCGAGCTCGTCAGGCCGGATGGGCAGCAGGCGGTCGTCCTCGAAGTTGAGATACACCATCTGGCGGCGGTTCACGCCCTTCGATTCCAGGCGCCGCATAGTCTCGTAAAGCAGGTAGGTTTTTCCGCTGTGACGGATGCCGACGAGCGTCACTACCTTGCGGCTGTCCAGAGGCAACTGCACCGCCCGCGGAGTCGCGTC
>CAZSKQ010000226.1:0-3398 GCA_964607425.1 uncultured Woeseiaceae bacterium | reverse complement strand
TTTGCCGCTCGAACACCCCGCGCAGCGACAACTCCACCCCGAACGTCTCCCGGATGCGCGACACCAGCTGCGTCGCCAGCAGCGAATGACCGCCCAACGCAAAAAAACTGTCCTGGCGGCCGATCCGCTCAACCCCCAGCAGCGAACCCCACAACTGCGCCAGTAAGACCTCCACCTCTCCTTCCGGCGCCTGGTACGCCACGCCACCACGGCCTCGCTCGAGCTCCCGCAGCAACGCCTGCCGATCCACCGACCCCCCGGCACCAGACGGCAGACCCTCCACGACCCGCAGCTCCGCCGGCAATACCCCCGGCCGGCGCCCGTCGCACTCCTTTATATAGCGCCGCAAACGAACGCCCAGCTCGCCCGCCTCCGGCTCACCCCCACGCGCCACCACGAAAGCCACCAGCTCCACCGGGCTACCCTCACCGCCAACCGCCACCAGCACCGCCTGCAAAACCGCATCGTGGCCCGACAGCAGGCGCTCCAGCTCGCGACAACGCCGCTCATGCTCCCGTAAACCGACCGCCTTCCCCTCGCCAACGAGCGACAAAGCCCCGTCCACTCCGTAACGAACCAACCGGCCGCCGCGGTACAGCCGCGAACCAACCTCACCCGTAAACGGGTCCGGCACAAAATGCGCCGCCGTCAGCCGCGCATCACCCCAATAACCCCAGCACAACTCCGCAGCGCCCAGCCACAACTCACCCAACGTCCCCGGAACGCTCAACTCACCACCACCGTCCACCACGTAACACCGCTGGTTCGGCAAACGCGACAAGACCCGGCTATCCGCCGACTCAACCTCCACCCCGGACCCAAAGTCCCGCGCCTCTCCCGCCAACAGCGCCGCCCAGAGCAACAGCCCTTCAAGACCTCCCCAAAACGGGGCCAACGCCTCGCTGCAGCTACCCTCCAAACGCACACGCGCACCCTCAACACCAACCACGCTCAGCAACTGCCCGTGACTCACCCCGCGACCCCGAACCCCGCGACCGTCACTGCCCGCATACACCAGCAAAGCCAGCGACCCGGCCCCGCAGCCGGACCTCTCCCACTCCCCGCTATCCGCCGAACCCAGCCTCCTGTCAGCGGCCTCAATGCCCAGCCACCGCACGCCACGCCCAAACTCCCCCCGCCTGCGCTCCGGACCAATCACCACCGCCGCCTGCGCATCCGACACGATCCAGCGCCGCCGCTGCACCGGGTCCCCCGGCGCCAACACCACGTACGCGCCGCCCGCCTTCAATACCCCCAGAAGCGAAACCGCCCACTCGATGCCCGCCTCCAGGCAAACCCCCACCCGGTCCCCCGCGCCCACACCGAGCCCGCGCAATTCGCCCGCGATCCCGCTCGACCACGACTCGAGCTCCGCGTAACTCAACCGCTCCTCGCCGCACACCAGCGCCACCGACGAACCCCGCCGCCGCGACTGCCGCGCCACCAAATCCGCCAAACTACCTTCCGGATAACGCTCCGACCTGCCCCTGCCTCGCCGAATGCACTCCAGCCGCTCGCCTTCGCTCAACAGCCGATAGCTCGATATCCGCGCCCGCGGATCCGCCACAATGCCCGACAGCAGCTCCCCGTAATGAACCAGCATCCGCTCGATCGTCGCCCGGTCGAACAGGTCGGTGTTGTACTCCATCACGCCCACCAGGCCCTCACCCTCTTCGAACAAGTTGAAGGTCAGGTCATAACGCGCAACGCCTTCCGCCTCGTACTCTTCGAACACCACCGGGGAAATCTCGACATCCCGCAGCGAGACCGCCTCCATCGGCGCGTTCTGCAAGGCAAACATCACCTGGAACAAGGGCGAATGACCCAGGTCCCGCGCCGGGTTCAGCTCCTCCACCAGGTATTCAAACGGCAGGTCCTGGTGCGCGTATGCCTCCAGCGCCACTTCCCGCACCCGCCCCAGCAACTCCAGAAAATCCGGATCGCCGCTCAAATCGATCCGCATCACCAGGGTGTTCACGAAAAATCCGATCAACCCCTCAATGTCCGGGTGCGTGCGGTTCGCAACCGGCGTTCCAACCGCAACGTCACCTTCACCCGCATATCGACCAAGCAAAAGACCAAAAGCCGAAAGCAACGTCATGAACAGCGAACCGCCGGATACAGCACTAAGCTTCCCAAGCTCGCCCGTGATTGTTGCGGGAAGGGAAAACGAAACCGTCGCCCCCTGCCAGGTCTGCTCCACGGGTCTGGCTCGATCGAGGGGAAGCTCCAGGAACGGCGGCAAGCCTTTGAGCTGTTCACGCCAGTACCCCATATGCCGTTCCAGTACCTCGCCTCGCAGCAGGTCTCGCTGCCAAGCCGCATGATCCGCATACTGAAGCGGCAGCGGCTCGAGCGGCGACTGCTTGCCGGTCGAACAGGCTCCATAAAGAGTAATTAACTCGCGGAAGAACACTCCAATCGACCAGCCATCGGAGATGATGTGATGCATGGTGATGATCAGTACATGGCTATCCCGCGTATCCTGCAAAAGGCGGGCGCGAAACAGCGTCTCACTGCCAAGGTCGAAACAGTAAGCGCGTTCCGCAGCATGAATGCGCCGCAGTGCAGTCCTGGATTCCACGCGTTCGACGGGCAGCTCAAACCGGGTGTGCGGATCGATCACCTGCACCGGTCCGCCTTCTTCCGTCACGATACGCGTTCGCAACGCCTCGTGACGTTCAACTATTCCCGAAATGCTGCGTTGCAAGGCGATCGTATCGAGCTTGCCGGACAACCGAAAAGCGAGCGATATGTTGTAAACGGCGTTCGGCCCCATGAGTTCATTCAGGATCCAAAGGCGCTTCTGCGCAAAGGACAGCCATTTGCGCGTGTCCGCACCGGCGGGCGTTATCCTTACCGCCGATAACGAGTCGGTCCTGCGCTCCTGCAGCTTTTTGCGAAGCCTGTCTTTGGCGGACGCCATTACTCCCCCTGATGTCTTGCGGACGACAACGCCTTCAGCTGTCGGTTATTGACCGCGCACGCGCGTTGTCTTCCGAAATCATGAGTCTCCCAGTTGGCCGAGCAGACGCTCAGCTTCTTCTTCAGTCAGTGATTCGAGTGTCTCGTCGTCAATGGAATCTATTTGCATCATGATCGTGACGTGCTGCCCCATTTCGCTGAGAACGGGATGTTCGTAAAGCCCGCGAATATCGACCTCGACGCCGAACGTCTTCCGGATGCGCGACACCAGCTGCGTCGCCAGCAGCGAATGACCGCCCAACGCAAAAAAACTGTCCTGGCGGCCGATCCGCTCAACCCCCAGCAGCGAACCCCACAACTGCGCCAGTAAGACCTCCACCTCTCCTTCCGGCGCCTGGTACGCCACGCCACCACGGCCTCGCTCGAGCTCCCGCAGCAACGCCTGCCGATCCACCGACCCCCCGGCACCAGAC
>CAZSKQ010000225.1:0-3413 GCA_964607425.1 uncultured Woeseiaceae bacterium | reverse complement strand
CCCGGCGGCTTCTTCAAGTGCGGCGACCCGTGGCATAGCCAGACCAACGAAGTGCTTTGGGCACACGCTATCGGATGGCGCGTGGCGATGCCGTCCAATGCTGAGGATGCAGTCGGCCTGTTGCGAACCGCCCTGCGCGGCAACGATCCAACGATCTTTTTCGAGCATCGTGCAATGCTCGACAACGCATGGGCCCGGAGGCCGTATCCGGGCGACGAATACGTATTGGAATTCGGCCGCGCGAAGCGCATAACCGAAGGCGACGCAGTGACCGTCGTTTCATGGGGGGCGTTGGTGGAACGTTGCGCGCAGGCAGCTGGCGAGATTGACGCAGCCGTCGAAGTGATCGATCTGCGCACGATCATGCCCTGGGATAAAGCTGCGGTGCTGGAGTCGGTGCGTAAGACGCGGCGCTGCCTGATCGTGCACGAAGATAACCTCACGGCAGGGTTTGGCGCGGAAATTGCCGCCACCGTGGCAGATGAAGCGTTCTTCGATCTTGACGCGCCGGTCCGGCGGCTGACGATGCCCGACGTGCCGAGTCCGCACAGCCCGTTGCTCATGAACGCCGTTGTGCCGGATGCGGCGCGCATCGGGCGCGCGATACGTGATCTGCTGGAGTGCTGATGTGCCGGAATTGATCGAGGTTCTCGCGCCGTCGGAGCAGGAAGGTACGGA
This sequence comes from uncultured Woeseiaceae bacterium, assembly GCA_964607425.1. GTDB lineage: Bacteria > Pseudomonadota > Gammaproteobacteria > Steroidobacterales > Woeseiaceae > IDS-8. The sequence continues at coordinate 2,735 of CAZSKQ010000225.1, read as the reverse complement.
GTCGACGGTTCTGCAGTGGCTCAAGCAGCCTGGGGATACGGTAGCGGAGCACGAGCCGCTGGTCGAGCTGGAAACCGACAAAGTCACGGTGGAAGTACCAGCACCCGTGAGCGGTGTGCTGAAGGAAATTGTGCTGGCGCAGCAGGCGAGCGTCGGGCCGGGAGACCTGCTCGGCCGCATTGAGCCGGGCGAACAGGTAACGCAACAGATTGTCACCCCTCGCGAAAGCCCCGTCGCCGCGGCGCCCGGAAAAGGAGCGGGGGCCACCAGCAGCCGTTTGAGTCCGGCCGTGCGGCGTTTGCTTGTTGAGCACGGACTCGATGCGTCCGATGTCGCCGGGAGCGGGCGTGATGGACGTATTACACACCAGGACGTGCTTGCGCACATTGCGCGCAGGTCCGAGGAGGCAAGTGCAGAGGGAGCTCCGGGGAGCCGGAAAGTCCCGCATAGTGCCGTGCGCAGGCGCGTCGCGTCGCACATGTTGCAGAGCGTGCAGACTGCACCTCATGTGACCGCGGTGTTCGAAGCCGACCTGGCCACCGTGCTTGCCCACCGCGCATCCCAGCGGGCCGGGTTCGAGGATCGTGGCGTAAAGCTTACGCTGACCGCGTATTTTGTCCGCGCTGCCGTTGCGGCGCTGGAGGAAGTGCCGGAGGCGAATGCGCGCTTCCACGAGGACTTCCTCGAAATTTTCGAAGACTTCAACATCGGCATTGGAACCGCCCTCGAAAGAGACGGCCTCATCGTTCCGGTGATACGGCGTGCGCAGGACCTCGACCTGTTCGAGACCGCGAAGAGGCTGCAGGAATTGACGTCCAGAGCGCGCGAGGGCAGCCTGTCGCCCGAAGAGGTACGCTCCGGCACGTTCACCATTTCCAATCACGGTGTCAGCGGCAGCCTGGTCGCAACGCCGATCGTTATCAACCAGCCGCAGACCGCGATTCTCGGTATTGGCAAGCTCGAGAAGCGCGCCGTTGTCGTCGAAAGGGACGGCAGGGAAGTTATCGAGCCACAGCCGCGCTGCTATGTGACTCTGACCATCGACCATCGAGCGCTCGACGGCTTCCAGGCCAATGCGTTTCTGACACGCTTCGTCGCCAGTCTCGAGAATTTTTCCGAATGACTGCTGGGCGACCCCATGGGAGCTCGGAAGGGGCACGGAGCTGAGCTGCGACAGCGCCTGGCCCTCCATTTTGTCCGGTAGCGGGCACCCGGCGTCGAGGTCCGTCCTGTAGGAGCGCGCATCGCGCGCGATGCCCCGGGGCTGTATGACCGAGTCGCTCACAATGTGAACGGCGCCGTTTGCACCTCCCCCGATTCCCATATCAGGCCGGCTGGGCCCTGTCGTGGGTGCCGTTGTCCACGCTCCCGCGAGTTGATACAGAAAGCCTTGAAAAGAACAGAAAACCGTGACACATTATCAAATCGAAAAATGTGTACGCATGGGTCTGGATTAGCGGGCAGGCCGGGGTCAAGGCGGCTGAGCCGGCGCTGAACCGGGGTTCCTCAAGGCGGCGGGGGGTGCCGGAGGTAAACGGATCCCAGGCCCAGCGATACAAAGGACAGGTTGAAGGCCACGTTCCTGTTCGCCTGCAAAGGGGGCTGTTCATGAGCGTCGCTCAATGAAAAAACTACTGGTAAGCATGCTGGCGAGCCTGGCCAGCCTGTACGCGTACGCATCGCATGCTGCGGTCGAAACGAGGTCGTACGCGATCAGCTATTTTGGCATGGCTACCTATTCGTACGAGGGAGATTGCTCCGGCGGGGTGCACCCCGAAGTCGAGGAGATTTACCTGCTCTACGCCGAGCAACTGGGTGCCAGCTCCGAGCAGATTGACACCTGGCGTCAAAAGATGATGAGGGGCGAGGCCGTAGATGATCTCGATGTAATGATGAAGCTTCGGGGGCGCATCGACGGAAAGCCCGTCAACCCATTTGCCCACCCCGCCGCAGTCGTGGATCTGCAGCTGCCTGGTCTCGATGGTAAATACGCCTACGGCTTCGATCTGGACGGCTCAGGCCCGGACGACCCGGACGGTTTCGAGGATCCCGAAACCCATCAGGCCGGTGTTGACCATCAGATGTACAGGGCGCTTGGCTGCAGTCCCCTCTTCCGTGGCACGCTCGAGAACCTCCCCACGCATGAGGCGTGGGCCTGGGGTAATACACACAGGCAGCAGCCCGCGTGGTTGCTTACCGTCAGCGGCCAGGACCTCAGCAAGGATGGTCCGGTGACGATTGGGTTCCATCGGGCACTGGAACATCTGAGTGTCAATAGCGACGGTTCGATACGGGCTGACATGGCTTACCGAATTGAGCCGGATCCGCGCTCCACCAATACGTTCCAGGGTGAGCTGAAGGATGGTGTCGTCACGATTACCGAACATAGCCGGATGCTATTGGTGCGTAATCCAATGCAGTCGCCGGAGTTCAACCTGAGCAACGTCCACCTGCGTCTCACGTTGAACCCTGATGGCACCGCCCGGGGTTTCCTCGGTGGCTATCAACCATGGCGTGAGATCTACTGGGGATTCGCATCGGTGGGTTTCGATGGCGAGGTGAACGTGGTGGGAGATGTCACCGGTTACTACCATCTGCTGAAGCGCTACGCAGACGCCGATCCGGACCCCGTTTCCGGGCAGAACAGATTGATTTCAGGCACATTCTATTTAGAGGCGATCCCCGCGTTCGTGGCCCCGGTAGCGGAGCTGGGCAGCAGCTCAAGTGGAAACTAG
>CAZSKQ010000224.1:0-3451 GCA_964607425.1 uncultured Woeseiaceae bacterium | reverse complement strand
CCATGCGGGCGACACCCACGCAGACAACCGGAGGTCGCGCGCATGGCGCGCTCCTGCGGACGGCGAGGTCGGAACATGATGCAAGGGCCGGTGGTCATCGTGCACGAGCGACTCCCGTGCGGAGCGCGTCCGGACGAGCTCGACGCGCTCGTGCAGGTGCGGGAAGTCGCCGAGGCGCTGCAAAGGCTGGGCATTCCCGTGGCCGTGGAGGCTATCGGCCTCGATCTCGGCGCCGGGCTCGACGCGGTGCGCCGCCACCGGCCCGCGTGCGTGTTCAACCTGGTCGAATCGCTGGGCGGCCGCGGGGAGCTGATCGGCCTCGTGCCGCGTTTCCTGGCAGGGGCCGGCATCCCGTTCACGGGCAGCGACGGCAACGCCCTGCACCTGACGTCTCACAAGACGGCGGCGAAGTGCCGGATGAGCGCTCACGGCGTCGCCACTCCGGAGTGGTTCACGTCCCGCGAACGGCCGGGCAACGGGCAGGACCGCTGGATCGTGAAATCGCTGTGGGAGCATGCCTCTTTCGGCCTGGACGATTCGTCGGTCGTCACCGGCCGCGCGGCCGCGCGCGAGATGATGGCGCGGCGGGCGCGGGAGCTCGGCGGCAAGTGGTTCGCGGAGCGCTACGTGGACGGCCGCGAGTTCAACGTGTCGCTGCTCGAGTGCCGCGGCGGCCCGCAGGTACTGCCGCTCGCCGAGATGACCTTCCCCGGCTACGCAAAATCCCGGCCGAGAATCGTCGGCTACGCGGCCAAGTGGGACGAGTCGGCTCCCGAGTACACGGCCACGCAGCGCGTGTACCCGCGCCTCGCGAGGGAACTCGAGCAGGCGATCCGGCGCACGGCGCTGCGCTGCTGGGGTCTCTTCGAGCTCCGCGGCTACGCCCGCGTTGATATCCGGCTGGACGAGCAGGACCGGCCACTGGTGCTCGAAGTGAATGCGAACCCCTGTCTCTCGCTGGACGCCGGTTTCGCGGCGGCCGCCGCCGAGGCCGGCCTCGCGCACGACCGCGTCATCGAATGCATCCTGGAAACGGCGATGGCGGGAGCGCGCCCGGGTTTCGCAGGGCAGCGCCCGGTGGCGACGCCCGCGCCCCTCAAACGCGCCGTTTAAGCGGTCGCGTGTTCCGCATCCACCGGATCTTCGACGCCACCACGTCCGCCAACCGGCAGCTCGTAGCCCAGGTGCAGGCGATGCTCCGGGTCCAGTTTCCCGGCATCCCCGAGAAAGATATCGCGCAGCTACCGGCGCGGCTTGCGAATCCGCTGAAATACCGCTTTCGCTCGATCCTGCTCGTGGCCGAGGACGGCTCGGCCAACGTGCGCGGCTTCGCCCTGCTCCTGCACGCGCCGGATCTCGACTTCTGCTACCTGGATTACATCTCGGCGGGCCGCGCGGATACCGGCGCCGGGATAGGCGGCGCACTCTACCAGCGGGTGCGCGAGCACGCGCTGCAGCTCGACGTGGTCGGCCTGTTCTTCGAAGCGCTGCCGGACGACCCGGAGCTCTCGCCCGACCCCGCGGTGCGCAAGCAGAATGCCGCCAGGCTGAGGTTCTATGAGCGCTTCGGCGCGCGCCCCATTGCCAACACCGCTTACGCCACACCGCTCAAACCCGGCGACACCGACCCGCCCTACCTCCTGTTCGACAACCTGGGCCAGGACGATCGCCCCCTCGCGCGCAAGCAGGCACAGGCAATCGTGCGCGCCATTCTCGAGCGAAAATACGGCCCGGTGTGCCCGCCGGAATACGTCGACCGGGTCGTGCACTCGTTCCGCGACGATCCCGTGGTGCTCAGGGAACCGCGCTACCTGCCCGCGGAGTCCGTGACGGCCGCGCCGAAGCCCGCCGTGCGCGGGATAGCACTCATCGTCAACGAGGGTCATTCGATTCACCACGTCAAAGACCGCGGCTACGTGGAGGCGCCCGTGCGTATCGCCTCCATCATGAAGGAGCTCGAGCGCACCGACCTGTTCGAGAAGACGGCGCCGAAACATTACGCCCGGACGCACATCGAAGCCGTGCACGAGCCCGGTTTCGTGCGCTTCCTGCAGCGCGCCTGCGCGCACGTGCCGGCCGGCAAATCGATCTATCCGTACGTGTTCCCGGTGCGCAACCGGGCGCGGCCCCCGCGTGAGCTGCCGCTGCGGGCGGGCTATTACTGCATCGATACGTTCACGCCGCTGAATGAGAACGCCTGGCATGCGGCGCTCGGGGCCGTCGACTGTGCGCTCACCGGCGCGGACTGCCTGCTGGACGGGGCACGCGCGGCTTACGCGCTCGTGCGGCCGCCCGGGCATCACGCGGAGCGCGAGGCGTTCGGCGGCTTCTGCTATTTCAATTCGTCGTCCATCGCAGCGCACTACCTGAGCCGCCACGGCCGCGTGGCGCTGCTCGACATCGACTACCACCACGGCAACGGCTCGCAGGACATCTTCTGGCGCCGCGCGGACGTGCTGACGATTTCCATGCACGGCCATCCGCGCCACACGTACCCGTACTTCTCGGGCTATGACGACGAGAAAGGCGAAGGTCCGGGGCGGGGTTACAACGTGAACCTGCCGCTGCCCGAAGGTATCGACGGCCAGCGCTTCGGGAAGGCGCTCACGCAGGCGCTCGACCGGGTGGCGAAGCACAAGCCGGAATTCCTGGTCGTGGCCCTGGGACTCGATACCGCGAAAGGGGACCCGACGGGCTCCTTCCGGCTGGTGACCCGCGACTTCCGCGCCAACGGCCGCACGATCGCCACGCTCGGGCTGCCGACTTTGGTCGTGCAGGAGGGCGGCTACCGCACCCAGACGCTGGGCGCCAATGCCCGGCACTTCTTCACGGGACTGCGGGAAGGCCAGGCGAGCAGCCGGCCGGCGCTGGCGCGCTGATGCAGTGGCGCTATCGTACCCAGGCATCGGATCGGGAAGCCGTGCGCGCGCTGGTGGCGGCTACCGGCTTCTTTTCCCGGGCAGAGGAAGAGATCGCGGTCGAGCTCGTCGACGACGCGCTGGCGCAAGGCGCGGCCTCGGAGTATCGCTTCATCCTGGTCGATGGACCGGGTGGCGCGCTGCAGGGTTATGCCTGTTACGGGCCGATCGATCCGGGGTCTCGCGACTTCGATCTCTACTGGATCGCGGTGGCGCCCGCGGCGCAGGGTACCGGCATCGGGCGCGCGCTGCTCGAGGAAGCGGAGCAGCGCGCGCGGGAGGAAGGTGCGAGCACGATGTTCATCGACACCGCAGGCCGTGCGCAGTACGCCCCCACGCGCGCCTTCTACGAACGCATGGGGTACCGGATCCACGAGGTCCTGCCGGACTTCTACGCCGTGGGCGATAACAAGGTCATCTACCGCAAGGGGCTGTAGGAGCGCGCATCGCGCGCGAGGCCACGGCGGTTGGGCAGCGAACCGCGGTGCAAATCTGTTGATGCTGGTCGCCCGCATGGCGGGCTCCTACGGGAC
>CAZSKQ010000223.1:0-3510 GCA_964607425.1 uncultured Woeseiaceae bacterium | reverse complement strand
GGCCGGAGACGAAGATCGTGTCGCCGTCCTGGATCTGGACCTGCTGCATGGCGCCTTGCAGCAGGAAATCGTAGAAATTGAAGGACGCACGCTCCTCGCCCCCGCGCAGCAGCCGGATGTCGATGTAGCTGCCGCGAGCCGGATCGATGCCCCCCGCCCGCAGCAGGAAACCGAGCACGGAGTCGGCGGCCACGCCGGGATATTGACCCGGCGCGCGTACGAAGCCCGTGACGAACACCCGCACCGGCTGCGATGCCTGCAGAGTGGCGTACACGTCGACGTTGCTGCGATAGACCCGGCGAATGGCCGCGCGTATGACCTCGTTCAGGTCGTTGTTGCGCACGCCGGCCACCTGGACCGGGCCGACGTTGGGAAGGAACACGTTGCCTTGCGGGTCGACGACCTGCACGTCCTGGTAGGAGAACGCGCCCCACATCCGCAGCGACACACGATCGCCGATGGCGATGACGTAATTCTCGTTGAAACCCACGCCGTAAGTTTGCTCGATACCCGGCTGAAACAGCTGCTCGCCGAACATCGACTCTTCGGTGGGCACGTACGTCGATCCGAGGAGCGCGGCGGCGTCGGAATCGGGCTTTGTCATCGGCGGCAGGTTGGTCTCGAGCTTTCGCGGCGATGCGATGCCGCCGGCCTGTTCGACCTGCCGGCGCTGTTGCTCGAGCTCCGGCGGGAGCTGTCCGCTCTCCGCGCCCTGTTGCAGCAGTCGGTCCATTTCCGCCTGCGACTGCGCCATCGCGCCGGGCATCGCGAGCAGCGAGGCGAGACAGGCGAGCAGGCAGCGGCCGACGAGCCCGGGAAAGTAGCGGGTCATTCCAGATGATCCTCGATGGTGGCTACGATGAGTCGCCCGATTCCGTACAGCAGCGTAAGCCCCAACAGCAACGCCAGCAGCGAATAGGCGCGGCGGGGATATTCCGGAGACTGGGGCAGCGCCGGGGATTCGACGAGCACGAGGCTCTTCAGCTTGCGCGTCGATTCGATGCGGGCGGTCTCGAGGGCCGTCAGGGCTCCGCGGTACGAGTCGGCAGCGAATTCGAGCTCGGCGAGCAGTTCCTGGTACTTCCCCGCGAGCACGTTGAGGCTCATCCCTTCGGGATTGGTGACGCTCTGCTGCCGCTCCGCCTGGAGCTGCTCGCGGATGCCTTCGATCTGCGCCTGGAGGGCCGCGACCTGCGGTGCGTCCGCGTTCAGGTACGCGAGCAGGCCCTTGAGCTCGGCCTCGTGGCGCGCCACCGCGGCCTGGAGCTCGGCGGTGAGGCCGGTGGTGGCGGCGGCCTGGGCCGTCGGGTCGAGAACGCCGTGCTCTTTCTGGAACGCAAGCAGCCTGTCCCTGACCTCGTCGAGCTTCGCTCGGGCGTTCCCGAGCTCCGATTCGGCGAAGGACATCTGCTCGCGTGCCAGCCGATGCGAGCTTTCGTTGATGAAGCGTTCGCTGATTTCCACGACCGCCTGGTTCACCGCCTGGGCGATTTCCGGCGTGAACCCCTGGGTTCGGATGGTGAGGAGTCCCGAGCCCTCGTCGACTTCAACCTCGACGCGGTGACGGTAGTAGTCGAGAAATTCCTCGTGGCTCGCGTTCTCATCCAGCCGAAAGATGAAATCGAGCTCCGGGCTGCTCCAGGCCCGGCGCAGGTCGAGCTTTTCGTTTATCTGCCTCAGCATGTCGAATGACCGGATATGCGCTTCCAGCATGTACTGGTCCTCGCCGGATGCGAGGGTCGTCCCGAACATCGACGACAGCGCGCTCAGCCCGCCCGGGATGGCCATCGAGGCGCCTTCCTGGCGAATGACGACGACGGACTCCGATACGTAGCGGTCTGCCGCGAACACGAACAGGTAGATCGCGGTGACGAGCCACGGCAGCGCGATGACCGCGATGCGCAGATTTCGGGGGGTGAGCCACCGAAGCAGTGGCTTCAAGGCTCGCCTCCGGCCTTCTTGTATGCGGCAATTCCCTTGCGCACGGCCTTGTAAACGGTGGCGCGTCCATCGTCGAGGTGCACGACCATGTCGCACATCTTCTGAATGAGCTGCATGTTGTGCGAGACGAGGATCACCTTGGAGCGCTGGAGCCGCTCGGTGAACACCTGCCGGCTCTTCCTCCGGAACGTGGCGTCACCCACGGCCATCACCTCGTCGATGAGGTAGTAATCGAAATCGAATGCCATGCTCGTGCCGAATGCCAGCCGGGCCTGCATCCCGGAAGAATAGGTCGAGACCGGCTCGTCGAAATACCGGCCGATGTCCGCAAACTCTTCCACGTAGCGGATCTTCTCGTGCATCCGGCTTCTGCGGATGCCCTGGATGCGGCAGACGAATTTCACGTTGTCACGTCCGGTCAGGTTCTTCTGCATGCCCCCCTTCAGGCCGACCGGCCAGGAAAGCCGGCCTTTCGTGACGACCTTGCCGGAATCGGGAAGGTCCACGGCGCTGAGGAGCCGCATCAACGTGGATTTCCCTGCGCCGTTGCGGCCGATGAGACCGATGTTCTTGCCCTCGGGCAGGTCGAGCGACAGGTTGCGGAACACGACGACGCGCCCGTTGAGCGTCAGGTACGACTTCGTCACGTTGTCCAGGTGAATCACTGCGTCACCTTCGTGAGATAGCGCAGCCGGTACAGCATCAGGCCGATGATGGTGCTTGCGAAAGCGACGGCCACGGGGTAGAGGAGGTTCGTGTAACGCATCGGGTCGTAGCCGTCCAGCGCCAAAACGCGCGACAGCTCGACCAGGTGCAGGACCGGGTTGAGAGCCATCCACCGGACCCATTCGTCCGGAAAGCGTGTGACGGGAAACAGGATGCCGGACACGAAGTAGAGCGGCATGAACATGACGTGAATGACCGGCCGCGCATCCGGAACCAGGCTCGCGATGGCGGCGAGAATCAGCCCCAGTCCGAAGGCGAGCATGACGCACAGTGCGAGCATACCGGCGAGCTCGACGGGCCGCCGCGGCAGCACGTCATAGCCGAACATCCCGAGCCCGCCGAGGACGATGGCGAAGACCAGCGCCTGGATCACGACGAACGCCATCGCCTTGGCGATGAACACGTCCATCAGCAGGACCTGGCGATAGGAGAGAAGGCCTCTCGCCGAATTCACCCCGTTCACGATCTGCAGGCAGATGGCCTTGAACAGGAGGAAGGGCAGGAAGCCGTAAACGAGGAAGACCGGGTACTCCACGCCCGGAACGATCCGCTGGCGTATGAAACCGATGATGACGACGGGCACGATCAAGTGCGCCATCGGCTCGATCAGGACCCACAGGAAACCTCCGCGGCTCTTGCCGAAGCGGGACGAGAGCTCGCGCAAGAGCAAGGCGTAAATGACGTCCCGCTGGATCTGCAGAGGGGAGCGTGTAGCGCGGTGCATGGTCGGTTCTGCGGCAATTGGACGGATTGAGTCAGCTCACATTCCTGTTGTGGTCCGTGATTCGGGACGGATTTGAAGCCGGGCGCGCTGCCGGGCCCGTTTTATCGGCGCGAATGGCC
>CAZSKQ010000222.1:0-3510 GCA_964607425.1 uncultured Woeseiaceae bacterium | reverse complement strand
GGCCGGAGACGAAGATCGTGTCGCCGTCCTGGATCTGGACCTGCTGCATGGCGCCGTGCAGCAGGAAATCGTAAAAATTGAAAGATGCGCGCTCCTCGCCGCCGCGCAGCAGCCGAACGTCGATGTAGCTGCCGCGCGCCGGATCGATGCCCCCCGCCCGCAGCAGGAAACCGAGCACCGAATCGGCGGCCACGCCGGGATATTGACCCGGCGCGCGTACGAAGCCGGTGACGAACACCCGCACCGGCTGCGATGCCTGCAGGGTGGCGTATACGTCGACGTTGCTGCGATAGACCCGGCGAATGGCAGCGCGTACGACGTCGTTCAGGTCGTTGTTGCGCACGCCGGCCACCTGAACCGGGCCGACGTTGGGAAGAAACACGTTGCCTTGCGGGTCCACGACCTGCACGTCCTGGTAGGAGAACGCGCCCCACATCCGCAGCGACACACGATCGCCGATGGCGATGACATAGTTCTCATTGAAGCCGACGCCGTAAGTCTGCTCGATCCCCGGCTGGAACAGCTGCTCGCCGAACATCGACTCTTCCGTGGGCACGTACGTCGACCCGAGGAGCGCGGCGGCATCGGAATCGGGCTTCGTCATCGGCGGCAGGTTGGTCTCGAGCTCCTTCGGCGATGCGATGCCGCCGGCCTGTTCGACCTGCCGGCGCTGCTGCTCGAGCTCCGGCGGAAGCTGTCCGGTTTCCGCGCCCTGTTGCAGCAGCCGGTCCATTTCCGCCTGCGACTGCGCCATCGCGCCCGGCATCGCGAGCAGCGAGGCGAGACAGGCGAGCAGGCAGCGGCCGACGAGCCCGGGAAAGTAGCGGGTCATTCCAGATGATCCTCGATGGTGGCTACGATGAGTCGCCCGATTCCGTACAGCAGCGTAAGCCCCAACAGCAACGCCAGCAGCGAATAGGCGCGGCGGGGATATTCCGGAGACTGGGGCAGCGCCGGGGATTCGACGAGCACGAGGCTCTTCAGCTTGCGCGTCGATTCGATGCGGGCGGTCTCGAGGGCCGTCAGGGCTCCGCGGTAGGAGTCGGCGGCGAATTCGAGCTCGGCAAGCAGTTCCTGGTACTTGCCCGCGAGCACGTTGAGACTCATTCCTTCGGGATTGGTGACACTCTGCTGCCGCTCCGTCTGGAGCTGCTCGCGTATGCCTTCGATCTGCGCCTGGAGGGCCGCGACCTGCGGCGCGTCCGCGTTCAGGTAGGCCAGCAGGCCCTTGAGCTCGGCCTCGTGGCGCGCCACCGCTGCCTGGAGCTCGGCGGTGAGGCCGGTCGTGGCGGCGGCCTGGGCCGTCGGGTCGAGAACGCCGTGCTCTTTCTGGAACGCCAGCAGCCTGTCCCTGACCTCGTCGAGCTTCGCACGGGCGTTCCCGAGCTCCGATTCGGCGAAGGACATCTGCTCGCGTGCCAGCCGATGCGAGCTTTCGTTGATGAAGCGTTCGCTGATTTCCACGACCGCCTGGTTCACCGCCTGGGCGATTTCCGGCGTGAACCCCTGGGTTCGGATGGTGAGGAGTCCCGAGCCCTCGTCGACTTCAACCTCGACGCGGTGACGGTAGTAGTCGAGAAATTCCTCGTGGCTCGCGTTCTCATCCAGCCGAAAGATGAAATCGAGCTCCGGGCTGCTCCAGGCCCGGCGCAGGTCGAGCTTTTCGTTTATCTGCCTCAGCATGTCGAATGACCGGATATGCGCTTCCAGCATGTACTGGTCCTCGCCGGATGCGAGGGTCGTCCCGAACATCGACGACAGCGCGCTCAGCCCGCCCGGGATGGCCATCGAGGCGCCTTCCTGGCGAATGACGACGACGGACTCCGATACGTAGCGGTCTGCCGCGAACACGAACAGGTAGATCGCGGTGACGAGCCACGGCAGCGCGATGACCGCGATGCGCAGATTTCGGGGGGTGAGCCACCGAAGCAGTGGCTTCAAGGCTCGCCTCCGGCCTTCTTGTATGCGGCAATTCCCTTGCGCACGGCCTTGTAAACGGTGGCGCGTCCATCGTCGAGGTGCACGACCATGTCGCACATCTTCTGAATGAGCTGCATGTTGTGCGAGACGAGGATCACCTTGGAGCGCTGGAGCCGCTCGGTGAACACCTGCCGGCTCTTCCTCCGGAACGTGGCGTCACCCACGGCCATCACCTCGTCGATGAGGTAGTAATCGAAATCGAATGCCATGCTCGTGCCGAATGCCAGCCGGGCCTGCATCCCGGAAGAATAGGTCGAGACCGGCTCGTCGAAATACCGGCCGATGTCCGCAAACTCTTCCACGTAGCGGATCTTCTCGTGCATCCGGCTTCTGCGGATGCCCTGGATGCGGCAGACGAATTTCACGTTGTCACGTCCGGTCAGGTTCTTCTGCATGCCCCCCTTCAGGCCGACCGGCCAGGAAAGCCGGCCTTTCGTGACGACCTTGCCGGAGTCCGGAAGGTCCACGGCGCTGAGGAGCCGCATCAACGTGGATTTCCCGGCGCCGTTGCGGCCGATCAAACCGATGTTCATGCCCTCGGGCAGATCGAGCGTCAGGTTGCGAAACACGACGACCCGTCCGTTCAGCGTCAAATACGACTTCGTCACGTTGTCCAGGTGAATCACTGTGTCACCTTCGTGAGATATCGCAGCCGGTACAGCATCAGGCCGATGATGGTGGCCGCGAAAGCGACCGCCACGGGGTAGAGGAGATTCGTGTATCTCATCGGGTCGTATCCGTCCAGCGCCAGAACGCGCGACAGCTCGACCAGGTGCAGCACCGGATTGAGGGCCATCCACCGGACCCATTCGTCCGGAAAGCGGGTGACGGGAAACAGGATGCCGGAAACGAAGTAGAGCGGCATGAACATGACGTGGATGACCGGCCGCGCATCCGGAATCAGGCTCGCGATGGCGGCGAGAATCAGCCCCAATCCGAAGGCGAGCATGACGCACAGTGCGAGCATGCCGGCGAGCTCGACGGGCCGCCGCGGCAGCACGTCGTAGCCGAACATCCCCAGCCCGCCGAGGACGATGGCGAAAACCAGCGCCTGGATCACCACGAACGCCATCGCCTTGGCGATGAACACGTCCATCAGGAGCACCTGGCGATAGGAGAGCAGCCCTCTCGCCGAATTCACCCCGTTCACGATCTGCAGGCAGATGGCCTTGAACAGGAGGAAGGGCAGGAAGCCGTAGACGAGAAAGACCGGGTACTCCACGCCCGGGACGATCCGCTGCCGTATGAAACCGATGATGACGACCGGGACGATCAAGTGCGCCATCGGCTCGATCAGTACCCACAAAAAACCGCCGCGACTCTTGCCGAACCGGGACGAGAGCTCGCGCAAAAGCAAGGCGTATATGACGTCCCGCTGAATCTGCAGAGGGGAGCGTGTAGCGCGGTGCATGGTCGGTTCTGCGGTAATTAGACGGATTGAGTCAGCTCACATTCCTGTTGTGGTCCGGGATTCAGGACGGATTTGAAGCCGGGCGCGCTGCCGGGCCCGTTTTATCGGCGCGAATGGCC
>CAZSKQ010000221.1:0-3537 GCA_964607425.1 uncultured Woeseiaceae bacterium | reverse complement strand
GTGTAGAGGACTTTCACCTCCAAGTCGGTGCGCCCTGCCGGGCGCACAAAGAAAACGGCGGGCACGAGGCCCGCCGTTCCTTACTGCTTGCGCGCTCGATCAGAAGCGCTGGGTCAGGCCGACGAACCAGTAGCGGCCCAGGGCATCCCAGGTGCTCGGAATCGTGTTGCCGTTCCCGAAGGTTGCGACGGTACCGAACAAGCCGCTGATCGGCGGATCGTTGTCGGTCAGGTTGGTCACGCCGACGTTGATCGACGTCTCTCCTCCGAACCACTCCGCGGTGTAGTTGGCCGTCAGATCGAAGTAGTGGTGTGCCCTGGCGACGTAGCCGTCCGGATTATCGAACATTTTCACCTCACCCACGTAGCGCCACCCGGCGATGAAGTTCCAGGTTGCCCAGGGCGACTGCCACACGGTATTGAACGTGTGCTTCCACTCCGGACGCGGACGCCCGCAGCTCCCGCCCCAGAATCCGGCGCACTCGAACGTCTCGGCGCCCGGGATCGGCTCTTCCTCGAAACTGTCGAGCCAGGTGCCGCGCAGGTTGAAGTCGAAGCTGCCGAAGTCCGTGGTATCGAGCGCGTAGTTCGCCACCACGTCGACGCCGCTGACTTCGAAGGCGCCGATATTGACGTCCGTGGACACCACCGCATTCTGGCGCAGCCAGAGATTGCCGTTGCTCGGATCGCGGTTGATGAGGTCGCACAGCAGCGGATCGCCCGTCGCGGCGCAGCGGCGGATGATCAGCTCCGGATCCACCGAGGAAATCGCATCTTCGATCTCGATGCTCCAGTAGTCGATGGAAAGCGTCAGGCCGGGAAGGAATCCGCTGGGTGTCAGCACCGCACCCACCGTGATGGAGTCCGACTTCTCGGGATCCAGGTCCGGGTTGCCACCGAAGACGGCGTTGTACTGGCCGGCCGGGTTGTCCGGAACGGCGCCGTAGCGGCCCGCGGAGACGCCCGTCCTGGCGCACTCCTCCTGGCTCAGCTCGGGATCGCTGCCGGCACACGGGTCGGTGCCGCTCCACAGCCCGACGTTCTGCGGCGCGAACAGCTCGCGGATGTTTGCCGCGCGCACCGCGCGGGAGAAGCCGCCGCGGAACTTCACGCCCTCCACCGGAACCCAGGAGCCGCCGATGTTGTAGGTGTCGGCATCGACGCCCGTGCTGTAGTCGGAGTAGCGGTACCGGAGATCCAGGGACAATGCCTGCGCCCAGGACTGATCCTGCGCGAGCGGGATGCTGAACTCGGTGAACACCTCGGTGACGTCCTGCTGGCCGGAAACCGCCGCGGTCGGGCCGCCCTGCCCGGCGCCGTCGCCGCTCTGGAAGTTCTGGTCCGGATTGTAGTCGAAGGTTTCGTCGCGGTACTCCATACCCAGTACCATCGAGACACCGTCGCTGGCCCACGGCAGCACCACGCCGGCATCGGTCAGGTCGCCCCGGACGAAGCCGACAAGCTGGTCCTGGCCCAGCTCACCTTTCGAGAACAGCGGCTGGATCAGGTAGTTGAGGGCTTCCTGCGTTACCCCGCCTTCCTGGAAAACGTTGTAGGGAACGCAGTCCGGATCGACACCGTTCAGCACGGAGGCGCAGACAGGTTCGCCGGTATCCGGATGCGGTACTACGTCGAGGGCCCTCTGCACGCGCCGGGTCGAGAAGTCGTTCTGGTAGGTCTCGCTGTAGATCAGGCGCGCGAAGTTTGCCGAAACGTCCCAGCTCCAGTTGTCGTTGATGTCGCCGCGCAGGCCGCCCAGGAAGCGATACGACGTGTGGCGCAGGTCATCGACGCGGTTGCCGCCCTCCACGTTGCGCCGCCCGATGTACAGCGGACAGCTTTCGAGCGTGCCGTCGATGCAGTTCTGGACGCCAGCGGCCAATGCGGCCTCGTCCGCCACCGTGTCGGGATTGTCACCCCGGGTGACGGGGTCGGTGGTATCGTCGATCACCGGCGGGAGCACACGGTCGTTCTCGCAAATTGCCGAGAACTGCTGGGCGGAAAGAAGCGGATGGTTTGTCTCCGCAATTCCATCGCCATCGAGATCGCTTTGGCAATTGATCGTGCTGGTCACGAAGAACGCGCCGCTGGGCGCGATCTGCGCCAGGCTGCGATCGTCCATGAACATGACCTCGGCATAGCCGGTCACCTTGTCGCTGATGTCGTAGTGCGCGAACACGCCGGCCGTGTAGCGCTCGTCCGGGCGCTGGAAGTGGTTCAGCGGGCCGTAGTTGTACAGCGGCACCCCCTCCACGAACTGGTCGCCCTGGGGCGTCAGGAGGAAATACGGGCCGTCGAGGACCGCGTCGCTGTTCGGATCCAGCCCGACCAGCGAACCGGCAGCGCCGAAGTCCGTAAACAGGCCTTCGGCACTCGTCGCCGAGCCGCCGCAGACGTTGGCGCCATCGGTGTCCAGTGCGCACGCACTGAAGGAGTAGGCATCCTGCGTGATCGCTTCGATGTCGCGATAGCCGAGATAGGCGGTCACGTTGCCGCGGCCGTCCGCGGTGTTGGTGCCGACGGTCAGGGTGATGTTGGTCGTGCCGCCTTCATTGCCAAAGGAGCTCGGTGCCTGCGCGAACCCGGCATCGGCGATGGCCTGCTCGACCAGCGGGTTGTCGTTCTTGTGCTGGTAGGCCGAATACTGGTAATCGAGCTGGAAGCCTTCGAAGTTGTCCTTCATGATGAAGTTGACGACGCCGGCAACCGCATCCGAGCCGTAGGTCGACGAGGCACCGCCCGTCAGGATCTCGACGCGCTCGACCAGCGCGCCCGGGATCTGGTTGACGTCCGGCGCCAGCGCGAACGGGTCGCCGAAGCCCATGCGGTGACCGTTGACCAGCACCAGCGTGCGGTCGGAGGTCAAGCCTCTCAAGTCGAGGGTGGCGGTGCCGGTGGCGCCGTTGGCCTCGTTCGCGGTGAGCGCGGGGGTGATCTGCGGCAGGTCGTTGATCAGGTCCTCAACCCGCGTAATACCCTTGTAGCTGAATTCCTCCGCGGTGACCTGCGTGACCGGGCTCGAGATGACCAGGTTGGGATCGGTTGCGATGCGCGAGCCGGTGACCGTGATTTCCTCCAGCTCGGCCGGTGGACCCTGATCCTGCGCCTGAGCCGAAACTCCTGCGGCCGTCGATACGATGGCGACGCTGTACAAAGCGCGATGTACAGCTGCCGAGAGCGGCGTTCTTGTCGACATTTGTGACTCTCCAAAACCAGTAAAAATCGTCCCGTCGCCGCTGTCCCGCGCAGCGAATATTATCGTTGCGTATGCGAAACACCGCCCCCGGGGGCCGAATGCCCCGCACCTTATAACGAAAATGCATAGCATGCAAACGTCACACCCAAAATGTTGCTACCAAGCAACAAACAGGACGGCTATTTTCGAGCGGGTCCGCGAACGCGCCGTCTAGGAGCCCGCCATGCGGGCGACCAATCTTGCGCCCAGGGGAGCTACTACGTTCCGGGTGCGACTGATCCGGATTGGTGCTTTACGAGGCCTCGAAGAGCGTTCTGGGGGTCGCCCGCGTGGCGGGCTCCT
>CAZSKQ010000220.1:0-3565 GCA_964607425.1 uncultured Woeseiaceae bacterium | reverse complement strand
GCCGGCGTCACGCTGCATTTTATCCAGCCGGGCAAGCCGACCCAGAACGCATTCGTTGAGAGCTTCAATGGCAAGTTCCGCGAGTACTGTCTCGACCTGCAGTGGTTCACCAGCCTGGACGATGCGCGATCGAGGATCGACGCCTGGCGAACTCATTACAACCACGTCCGGCCGCATCGATCGCTTGGAAAGAAACCACCGGCTGTGTTCGCCGAGGATGCCGCCTGATATGCTCAATCTCCCACATCACGCCATGCTCGAATGCAGGGGTACGGTCAAGCCGGCCGCACGAGTAGACTAAGCGGTTGGACTACACGGGGCACCACGAATTTGACGGATGTCGCCGCCTGTGGTCTATTTACCTCAAAAAATGTTTTGGGGGCAGCATCGATAGGAAGCCGCGTACCACATCTTCAATGTGGCGCGCTTCGCCGCCTCGGACCGCGGTTCCGGTTCGTTTCGTTCGTCGGTACGCAGGCTTGTCGTCAAACCCAGTCCTAATTACTCGAAGAAAACAATGGCCAAGACACTCGAAGCGCATGACAAGCTAATCCGGGAAATATTCGAAGGCAGCTACCAGTTCGTGATCCCGGACTATCAGCGCCCTTACGCTTGGACGACCGAACAGGCAGGGGAGCTATTCGATGACCTGATCTCGGCCATGCAGGATGCTCAGGGGAACGGCTCTGTCAGCCAGTACTTCCTCGGTAGTATTGTGCTCATCAAGAACGACCGGGAGCCGAAGGCGTTCGTCGTCGACGGCCAGCAGCGCCTGAGCACGCTTACCGTGCTTTTTGCCGCCCTCCGTGCGGCCATGCCGCAAGCGGCAGGGGACATCACGGACTTCCTCTACAAAAAAGGCAAGGAGAGCTTAGGGGAACAGAACGAGTACCGCCTCATCGCTCGGGAGGAGGATGCTGACTTCTTCCGCACGTACGTTCAAGAGCCTGGCGGCATCGAACAGCTCGTCGCAAGCACCGACAAAGTCGAAGACAGCCTGCTCCGCTATCGGGAGAATGCCGCGCTACTGCTAGAGCGGGTGCAGAAACTGGCTGCAGCCGAAAGGAATGCCCTGTGGAGGTTCCTGGCTCATGACTGCTCTTTGGTGGTCATCTCCACACCGAATCTCGAGGCCGCCTACCGCATCTTCTCGGTGCTGAATAACCGCGGTCTGGATCTCGCCCCCATCGACATTCTCAAGGCCGATATTCTTGGCTCCATTCGCCACGGTGCAGGTGAGGAGCAGGGACGCGTGTACGCCCGGAAGTGGAGCGAGACAGAGAGCGAACTGGGAAGGGAGGCATTCGGCGAGCTCTTCGGCCATATCCGCACCATTTACGCGAAACAGAAGCAGCGCGCCACTCTGGTCAAGGAGTTCCAGGAGTACGTCAGTGAGTACAAGCTGCCCATCACGCTCATGGACAACGTTCTCAGGCCCTATGCCGAGGTGTGGGGATTCATGCGCGAGGCCGAGTTCGAGGCCATTGAACATGCCGAGACGATCAACGACTACCTGTCCTGGTTGAACCGCGTCGATTTCAAGGATTGGGTACCTCCCGCGCTGGTCTATTTCAAGCGATTTCGGAATAAACCGAAGCGGCTGGCCGATTTTCTCAAGTCTCTGGAACGGCTGACCTACTTCCTCCTGGTTACCAAGGCTGGCATCAACCAGCGCATCGAGGTCTATGCTGCGCTAACCAAGGAGATCGAAGCGGAGGCCTTCCAGGGCGACGTCGGCACATTGAAAACCGTCGATCTCAGCGAGGCTCAGAAGCGCGAGTTTCTCGCCGCGCTGGACGGCGACGTCTACCGCAAGCTGCCCAGGGCTCGGATGGCGCTCATGTTGCGACTGGAAGCCCTGTTGAGCGACGGCAGTAAAAAGCAAACTTTTGATCACCTGTCCCTGGAACACGTACTGCCGCAGAACCCTCGCACCGAGTCCGAATGGTCGACCTGGTTTCCCGAGGACGACGAACGCGAAAGCTGGACTCATCGGATGGCTAACTTGGTTCCCCTACATATCCGGAAAAACCCAGCTGCGGGTAATTACGATTTTGCGAAGAAGAAAGATGTGTATTTTACAGGCAAGGGCACGTCATCACCTTTCATCCTCACCAATGAAGTGCGTGCGGAGACTCAATGGAAGCCCGAGACTCTGGCGCAAAGACAAACCCGCCTGCTGGATATCCTTGGGCGACACTGGGCGCTGCAACTGCTTGACCCGTCCAGCACCGGCGAGTGACGAGGCGCAGGTGCCTACACAATGACCAATGGAAAACCACTCGACCAAAGTCAGCTGAAGTGGATCGCCGACTTCATCTGGAACATCGCGGACGACCGGCTGCGCGATGTCTACGTGCGCGGCAAGTACCGTGACGTTATCCTGCCATTCACAGTTCTGCGGCGCTTGGATGCGGTCCTGGAGCCGACAAAGCAGGCTGTGCTGGAGCAAAAAAGGTTTCTGGACGCCAACAGCGTGGCCGAACAGGGCGGGGCACTACGTATGGCAGCGAGGCAGGCCTTCTACAATACGTCCGAATTCACTCTCGCCAAGCTCACGGCGAGCGCCGCCGGACAGCGCTTGCGTGATGACTTCATCGCGTATCTGGATGGCTTCTCGCCCAACGTCCAGGAAATCCTGACCAAGTTCAAGTTTCGCAACCAGATCCAGACTCTGGTAGACGCGCACATACTCGGCTACTTGATCGAGGACTTCCTCGATCCGGAAGTCAATCTCTCGCCACTGCCAATCAAGGATAGCGACGGACGCATTAAGCTACCGGCGCTAGACAATCACGGCATGGGGACCGTGTTCGAGGAGCTGATCCGACGCTTCAACGAAGAAAACAACGAGGAGGCCGGCGAGCACTTCACCCCGCGCGACGTGGTGAAGCTAATGGCCAAGCTGCTTTTCTTACCGGTGGCGGAACGGATCGAATCCGGCACCTACACGCTCTACGACGGGGCCTGTGGCACTGGTGGCATGCTCACCGTGGCGGAAGACGAATTGCGGGCCTTAGCCAAAGGCCACGCTAAGGAGGTCTCGATCCATCTGTTCGGGCAGGAGATCAATCCCGAGACATACGCCATCTGCAAGGCAGATCTGTTGTTGAAAGGTGAGGGCGAGGAAGCCGAATACATCGTCGGTGGAGCCGACAAGTCCACCTTGTCCGCTGACCAGTTCCGCTCCCGCGAGTTCGACTTCATGATCTCCAATCCTCCGTACGGCAAGAGTTGGAAGACGGACCTCGAACGCTTGGGAGGCAAGAAGGGGTTCAGCGATCCGCGCTTCATAATCAGCCACGACGGTGACCCGGAGTTCAAGCTCATCACCCGGTCCAGCGATGGGCAGCTCATGTTCCTGGTGAACAAGCTCTCCAAAATGAAACACAACACACCATTGGGTAGCCGGATCGCTTTGGTTCATAACGGCTCGGCTCTGTTTACCGGCGACGCCGGCCAAGGCGAGAGCAACATTCGTCGGTGGGTGCTAGAGAATGATTGGCTGGAAGCCATTATCGCCCTGCCGCTCAACATCTTCTACAACACGGGCATCGCCACTTAT
>CAZSKQ010000219.1:0-3579 GCA_964607425.1 uncultured Woeseiaceae bacterium | reverse complement strand
CATCCAGTTCCCGGAAGGTTACGGCCTGTCCCTGGGAGGCGCCTCGCGCGACCAGCAGGAAGTGTTCAACGAGATGTTCACTGCCCTCTTCCTCGGGGTAGGCGTCATGTACCTGGTGCTGGTCATGCAGTTCAACTCGTTCACGGCCCCGGTGCCGGTCATGCTGTCGCTGCCGCTGTCGCTGATCGGTGTCGTGCTGGCGCTGCTCGCGACGGGCGGCACGCTCAACCTGATGAGTTTCATCGGCGTCATCATGCTGATGGGACTGGTCGCGAAGAACGCCATCCTGCTGCTCGACTGCGCGCGCAAGGAGGAAGCGCAGGGCGTCGAACGCGAAGAGGCATTGATGCATGCAGGCCGGGTGCGTTTCCGGCCCATCCTCATGACGACGTTCGCCCTCATCGCGGGCATGACGCCGGTTGCGATCGGCGTGGGCGAAGGCGGTGAGTTCTACCGGCCGATGGCCGTGGCCATCATCGGCGGGGTTTTTACCTCGACCCTGCTCACCCTGCTCGTCATCCCGAGCTTTTATGACAGCATCGAGATCGCACGCGAGCGCGCCGTGCTGAAGGCGCGGGCGCGCGCCGCGCTGGCCAATCCCGCCGTGGCCTTCGTGCTGACGTTCGTCGAAGCCCTGTTCGCCCTGACGTTGCTGCGGGTCCTGTATCGCACGTTGCGCCGGCTGCTCAGGCTGGCTCCCCGGGAGCACCCGGTCGAGCGGGCGGCTCGACTTGTCGGTTTCGAGGTGCCGGCGGGGTTCGAGGCGCAGCGTGGAAGGCGGCGGCAGCCGGATAGCGGCCCCGCGGTCGCGCCGGGCCGCGTGCCCGCGCCTACCGGCGCCGAAGCGGTGTAAGGCGCTCGCTGGTTATTGTTTCTCGCACTCCTGGGGAACACCGCCGAAAAGGCGCTGCGCTTTTCAAATGGAGATTGCTCTTAATAGCATCAGTTACCGACGCTGTAGCGCGGCGTTGTCCGATTGACTTCCAAGCGACCGTGCGCAGTACATCACTTACAGCGATGCTTCAAGCGTTCGGATTTCATTTTTGATGAACTTGCTATCCCATGCGTCCGGGGACTGCTCCAGGTAGGCGCGAAAATGAGTGATTGCTGACTCGCTATCCCCAAGCTCCTGGTTTACTCGTGCCCATTCACGATAAGCAACGGACGGTAACACGCTACCATCTGACAAAGCTTTGCGATACGCCGCATGAGCGTTCTCGAGCGCTTCCCGATGCTTACGCCCCCGAGCCACTTTTGCTTGCCTGATCCATGACTCCGCTTCAAGGTATCTCGCGTAGCCTGCATCCAGTCCAAGTTCTATTTGGTCCTCGCATACAGCAGCAAACTGTTCCGGAGAAAGCGCCATCAATTCGTCCGTCATCCAGTCTTTGCGAAACTCACTCAGAATTTCGAAGAGCTCGCCATCTGTATCCCTGGGCTTTACATCTGGCAGGCTATTTGCCGCCTCGCTCAGATATTCCATTCTCGATGCTGGGGCCGGATGGGTGGATAGCAAACTGAATCCCGCCTCGTTACCTCCAGCTTTCTGTTCGCGAATTAGCCGCTCCCAGACACGAGACGCCGCAGCCTCTTCGTAATTGGCTTCATGCATCCAATTAATCCCGTCAAGGTCCGCCTCTCTCTCCTGGTCCCGATCGTGTGCGATCAACTGGAACGCCGCAAACACGCTAGCCGTCTGCAACATCAGCGATGCTGTCTGTGACAACTCAAGTGCGTATGAAGCGTCAGCATACGACCCCGCGGAATTTACGGTTATTGCTCCTGCAGCCGATACAACTGCCGAGGCAACCGCGAACGCAGATTGTGACTTTCGCCAACGTCTCATGCTTTCAATTGCATGCTCGCGGTAAAAGTGCGAAATCTCGTGCCCGATCACAGCGGCGAGCTCGGATTCATCATGAACCCGAAGCAATAAGCCCGATTGTACGATCATTGCTCCATTGGGCATCATCGCAGCGTTTAAGCCTGGCGCTCTTATGGGGTACACGCGAACCTCGCCACATGCAGAACTATAGATGTTGCATGCCATCCGCTGCAGGTAAGTTCGGAGGCGAGGATTTTCAATCAGACGCGGTGAGGTGCGAATTTGTTGCTCGTGCCGATCGACCAGCATCCATAATCCGGCTTCATCCTCATCCAGGCTCTGTGCACTGACTTGAGCGTGGGTAGAGGTAGCAAAAACGAGTGAAGCCGAAATTGCGGCCAGCTTTACGAGCCCATTTTTTCGCCTTTTCACAAGGGCGCTTCTCGGAGTAGGTGCTCCACCGCTTTGGCCCATCGCTGTTCGTCTGATTTAACCGGGTCTCCAATATCCGCTAAAGCAGCGATATCAAAATTTGCCCACTTTATGTAGCCGTTCCTGAGATCGATCAGGGCCGACCTGAAAGTCGCCGAACTCGTATCTACGGCGACACCACCGATTGCAGCAAGAATCGCCACGGCTTGGCGCCCGCCGGAAGCGCGGTTGGAGCGCAGAACAATCAGCAACGCATAATCAGTTCCAAACTCCCTCAAACGTGCAGTTTCGTCCTCGCCCAGCTTGTATTCGCGGCCACCACTGATTGTCTTGCGAAGCTGTGAGAGCTCAATCGCGTCGAGCAATACATTGGTCTGGCGAATGATATCGACATCCTGATCCAATAATTGCGGACCGTACTCCACAAACCGGACGCCATGTTCGTACAGGTGTTGCTGGAGAGCAGCGTCAAGCTTCACTACCACCGTTTCTGTCCAATCTGCCCTCGGCTCAACTGTTCCTCCCGCCGTTTTGACGTTTATCAGGACATCGGGTGGAAGGATTAGCACAGCCGGTTCGATCGGGGCTGCCAAGGCGTCTGGCGAGTGATAGACCTTGGATGGCGCTGCGCAGCCAACCAGCGCAGCGAGGAAGCCGAACACAAGCAAATACTTCAGGTGCGCAGCCATCATTTTCCCCAAATTGTTGTTATTGTTGTATGCACCAATGTTTAAAACGGCGCAAATGTGGCTATACAGTTAACACAAAAGCCATTTTCCGGTCAATCCTGTTTTGACAGTTGTAAATCTCCAGACACCGCATTCCGGGATCAAAAGCGTACGCGCCAGCTCACGATCGCTCCGTCCGGGGTCTTCGCGAGATGCACGGCGGTTCCCGGCTCGTTCGTCCCCAGGAATGCATCGTTCACGAAAGCCGCAAGGAAGTTCCCCAGCGCGATACCGAACAGCGTGTCCGACGGGAAGTGTTCTCCCGACTCGACGCGGGCCCACGCCGTGGCGATCGTGATGCCGTCGAGCCCGAGATCCAGGGCATGACGCGCTCGATCGCTGGTTCCGATGTAGCGCAGGTTCCGCGAGGTCAACCTTGCAAACGCCGCCGTGGTCGAGGCGTGCCCCGAGGGGAAACTCTTGTCATTCATCCCGTTCGGGCGCTGCCGCCCAACGCTCGTCTTCAGTTGCTGCGTGGTTAAAGCGGTTGCGGCCACGGCGGTCATGCCGACGAGGTAGCCTTGCGCCTTGTTCCCGACCCAGCTTGCCCGGTCGTCGCCACTGGGCGTGGCCAGCACGCTCGCGTGATAGGCA
>CAZSKQ010000218.1:0-3635 GCA_964607425.1 uncultured Woeseiaceae bacterium | reverse complement strand
ACAAGGACGTCAATAGCATGGTGTACGACATCATGAATGACAAGCAGCGCAAGGACTACGAAGAATTCCTGGAAACCGATTTCTCGTTCGAGATCCCGAAGCTCGCGCGCTTTCGCGTCAATGCTTTCAACCAGAACCGTGGCTCGGCCGCGGTGTTCCGAACGATTCCCTCGGAAATCCTGACGCTCGACGACCTCGGCGCGCCCTCGATCTTCAAGGACGTATCCATGCACCCGCGCGGCATCGTGCTGGTCACCGGCCCCACCGGCTCGGGCAAGTCGACGACGCTCGCCGCGATGGTGGACTACATCAACGAGAACAAGCCCGATCACATCCTTACCATCGAAGATCCGATCGAGTTCGTGCACGAAAGCAAGAAGTCGCTCGTCAACCAGCGCGAGGTGCACCGCGACACGCTCGGGTTCAATGAGGCACTGCGTTCCGCCTTGCGTGAAGACCCCGACGTCATCCTGGTGGGTGAGCTACGCGACCTCGAAACCATCCGCCTCGCACTGACCGCCGCGGAAACCGGCCACCTCGTGTTCGGCACGCTGCACACAAGCTCGGCCGCCAAGACCATCGATCGTATCGTCGACGTGTTTCCGGCGGCGGAGAAGGAAATGGTGCGGGCGATGCTGTCCGAGTCGCTGCGCGCGGTCGTCTCCCAGACGCTCTTGAAGCGCATCGGCGGCGGCCGTATCGCAGCGCACGAGATCATGATTGGCACGCCCGCGATTCGCAACCTGATCCGGGAAGGCAAGATCGCGCAGATGTATTCTGCTATCCAGACCGGGCATGCATCGGGCATGCAGACGCTCGACCAGAACCTGGCCGAACTCATGCAGAAGGGATTGATAAACAAGGAAGAGGCCCGTTTCCGGGCGGTCAACAAGGAGAACTTCTGAGAGGCGTAAATGGGGTCGTTGACCCCATCTTACGGAGAAGAGGGATATGGAACGCGAACAAGCAGTACGGCTGACGCAGAACCTCCTGCGCAAGATGGTGGAGAAGGAGGGTTCCGACCTGTTTATCACGACCGGCTTCCCGCCCGCCATCAAGATCGACGGCCAGATCCACAAGGCGACGGACACGCCGTTGACGGCTGAGCAATCCTCCATGATGGTGC
This sequence comes from uncultured Woeseiaceae bacterium, assembly GCA_964607425.1. GTDB lineage: Bacteria > Pseudomonadota > Gammaproteobacteria > Steroidobacterales > Woeseiaceae > IDS-8. Next base: position 2,509 of record CAZSKQ010000218.1, on the reverse strand, counting down.
GTGCCATCATGAACGACAAGCAGATGAAGGAATTCGACGCGACCAAGGAATGCAACTTTGCAATCAGCCCGCAGGGTATCGGGCGCTTCCGTGTCAGTGCCTTTATCCAGCAGGGGATGGTAGGCGCGGTGCTGCGCACGATCACGACGGAGATCCCTACGCTCGCCGAGCTGGAGCTGCCGCCGATCCTGAAGGACGTCGTGATGAACAAGCGCGGACTGGTGATCGTCGTCGGCGGCACCGGCTCGGGTAAATCGACCACGCTCGCCGCCATGATCGGTCACCGCAATGAACACTCGAAGGGCCATATCATCTCGATCGAGGACCCGGTCGAGTACGTGCACCCGCACAAGGGTTGCGTAATCACGCAGCGCGAGGTCGGCGTCGACACGGAGTCCTGGCACGCGGCACTCAAGAACACCCTGCGCCAGGCGCCGGACGTCATTCTCATCGGCGAAATCCGCGACAAGGAAACCATGGAATACGGCATCCAGTTTGCCGAAACCGGTCACCTCTGCCTTGCCACCCTGCACGCGAACAGCGCGAACCAGGCGCTCGATCGCATCATCAACTTCTTCCCCGAGGAGCGCCGCCAGCAGCTCCTGATGGACCTGTCGCTCAACACCAAGGCATTCGTATCGCAGCGGCTGGTGCCGCGGGAAAGCGGCGTCGGACGGGTTGCGGCGATGGAGATCATGCTGAACTCACCCTTGATCGCCGACCTGATCTTCAAGGGGCAGGTCTCGCACATCAAGGAGATCATGGCCAAGTCGACGCGGCTTGGTATGCAGACCTTCGACCAGGCGCTGTTCTCGCTCTACGAGGAGGGCACCATTTCTTACGAAGAGGCTATGCGCAACGCCGATTCGAAGAACGAGCTGCGGCTGCGCATCAAGCTCGAAAGCAAGCGCGAGGGCTCACTTTCCGAGCAGCAGGCTGAAAGTCTCAAGATCATGGAAGAAGATACCGCCCGCACTTTCTGAGAGCAGCGCAGAGCCCTATGAACGTAAAGCCCCTGTTCAAGCTGATGGTCGAAAAGAAGGCCTCCGACCTGTTCTTCACACCGTACGCGCCGGCAAAAATCAAGATCGACGGCAAGATCATCCCCGTCAACAAGCTCGAAATGACGCCAAAGATGGTCAGGCAGGCGGCCATCGAACTCATGGACGAAAACCAGCTCGACACCTTCACGCGCGAGCTGGAAGTCGATTTCGCGATCTCGGAGCCGGGCCTGGGGCGCTTTCGCGTGAACGTGTTCCAGCAGCGCGGCAACGTAGCCATGGTGCTGCGCTACATCACGGCCGAGATGCCGAGGCTGGAGGAGCTCGGCATGCCGGAGCAGCTCAAGGAGCTCGTCATGCTGCGGCGCGGGCTGATCCTGATGGTGGGTGCGAGCGGCAACGGCAAGTCCACCACTCTCGCCGCGATGATCAACCACCGCAACGAGAAGACCTCGTCGCACATCATCACCATCGAGGACCCGATCGAGTTCCTGCACCCGAACAAGCAGTCCATCGTCAACCAACGCGAGGTCGGGCTCGATACCAAGTCCTACGAGAACGCACTGAAGAGCGCGATGCGCGCGGCGCCCGACGTCATCCAGATCGGCGAAATCCGCGACCGGGTTTCCATGCAATCAGCCATCGACATGGCCGGCACGGGCCACCTCGTGCTCGCGACCCTGCACTCGAACAACGCACCCGAAACCCTCGACCGCATCATCAACATGTTCCCGCAGGAGCAGCACGCCCAGATCTTCATGGATCTCGCACATTACCTGCGTGCCATCATCTCGCAGCGGCTGGTGCGCTCCCGCACCGGCCGCCGCGTCGCCGCGGTCGAGCTCATGCTCAACACGCCGCACATCAAGGACCTCATCCACAAGGGCGATATCTCCGAGGTCAAGGAAGCGCTCAAGGACAGCGGCGAAAAGGGCGTGCAGAACTTCGATATGGCCCTGCTCAACCTGTACAAGGCAGGCACCATCACCCTCGAAGAAGCGATGTCTCACGCCGACTCCCGCTCGAACCTCGAAGCGAAGGTCAACTTCGGCTGATCGCTGCTGCGGGCCTGTCTCTCCGGGATTTTTCTGCCAGGAGGAACATATGCAAAACGGAAAAATTGGCTTCCTGCTCATCGGAATTGTGGCCGGAGTGACTATCACACTGCTCGCGACATTCTTCTACTGGGTCAGTTATGAGCGGCAGATTCGACTCCAGGCAATGACCGTCGGAATCGCCGATCGGACTCATAGCATGGTGCCGCTACTGATCAACCTCGAAGAGCAGGATATCGAGAACCTCAGGATGAGCGTGAGAAACCAGTTACTCGCGGGCCTTGTGATAGCAGACGCGAATCTGGAGCTGCTCGACGAGCAAGGGCGTGAAACAGTGCTGCCCGTCCTGGAGTCGATAGCCGCCAAACGAGACCGAATGAAAATCGGAAAATACGCTACTCCGCCTCAGCCCGACACAGAGCGAATCCTCGCACGCTACGACAACTGACTATT
>CAZSKQ010000217.1:0-3684 GCA_964607425.1 uncultured Woeseiaceae bacterium | reverse complement strand
AGACGACGGTTTTTTACTCGAGAAGACGAAGTTCGTGCGCCATTACGAGGTGCGCTGGCCGCGGCCGTGATCGGACCTGAACGCGTCCGGCTGGCATGCAGGAGCCCGCGTTGCGGGCGATGCCACAGCGCGTTGAGTGGCATCGCCCGCGGTGCGGCTCCTACCGGTTTGGATCGGCGCCGCAGAGGTTGCGCAGGTGTTTCCGGAATTCCTCGCCGGTTTCGGGGTGCTCCAGGCCGTAAGCTACCGTCGCCTTCAGGTAGCCGAGCTTGTTGCCGCAGTCATAGCGCTCGCCTTCGAATGCGTAGGCGTAGACGGCCTGCCCGCTCAACAGGTCCGCGATGCCGTCGGTGAGCTGGATTTCGCCGCCGGCCCCGCGGCCGGTTTGCTCGAGCTTGTCAAAGATCTCCGGCGCCAGCAGGTAGCGGCCCACCACCCCGAGATTGGAGGGAGCCTTGTCCGGCGCGGGCTTCTCCACGATCTCCGTGATGCGCGAGCCTTCCGGCCGCTCCTCGACGGCAACGATGCCGTAGCTCGACGTGTCCTCCCGCGGCACCGGCTCGACCGCGATGATGCTGCCGCCGTGGCGCTCGTATTGGCGCGCCATCTGCGTCAGGCAGGGCACACTGCTTGCGATCAGGTCGTCCGCGAGGTGCACGTAGAACGGCTCGTCTCCCACCGCCGGCCGCGCGCACAGCACGGCATGCCCGAGGCCAAGCGGCTCTCCCTGGCGGATGTAGATGCAGGCCACCTCGGGCGGCACGATGCCCTTGATCGATTGCAACAGGTCTTCCTTGCCCGAGCCGGCCAATGCCTTCTCGAGTTCCGGATCCGAGTCGAAGTGATCCTCGATAGCGCGCTTTGAGCTGCCGGTGATGAAAACCAGCTTGGTCACGCCGGCTGCGATCGCCTCCTCCACCGCGTACTGGATCAGCGGCTTGTCGACGATCGGCAGCATCTCCTTGGGGCTGGCCTTGGTTGCCGGCAGGAAGCGCGTGCCGCGGCCGGCAACGGGAAAAACGGCAGAACGGATCGGCTGCTTCAAGGGAGAGACTCCGCGGGATTCAGGAACAAGGGACGCGCAGGTGAGATGATAGCGAATCCGGGGGGGCCGCGGGAGGTGAGGAAGGTTAGGGATCAGTCGCGGGGGTCCCCGCAATGCGGGCTCCTGCAGGGGCAGGAGCCCGCTTCAGGGCGAGCTAGTTGGCGGGTTTCTTCGGCGGCGAGCCGAGCCGGATGTCCCGACGGTTGAGTTCCACCGTCCGCGGGCCGATGCCCTTGACCAGCGCCAGGTCGTCGGCGGACCTGAACGGGCCATGCTGCTTGCGGTATTCGACGATGGCTTCGGCCTTGGTCATGCCCACGCCCTTCAGCTCCGCGGAAATGGTCTCCGCATCGGCAGTGTTGACGTCGACCGGGCCCGCGAGCGCCAGCATCGGGAACGCCAGCGAACAGATCGGCAGTAACAACGCTCGGTGGATGTTGTTCATGTTGTGCTCCTCAGTGTCTTCCATACGATCGGCACAGCACCCGGGCGGCGCTGCGTTCGAGAGCGAAGACTAGGCCCGGTTCCGGCGCACAGCCGCCCACGAATCTTTGGAATTCACACAGAAATCTGCCCTGCAGGAGCGCGCATTGCGCGCGCTGCCTTCGTCAAGGTCGGGTGCCGTCGCCCGCATGGCGGGCTCCTACAGGGGGGAGCGGTTCAGGAGAGAGTCGAATTGCACGCGGGAGGCGGGGCGCTGGGTTTCCCAGTTCTTGCAACTCGGGCACTGCCACAGTAGCCGTTGGCTGGAAAAGCCGCACTCCGTGCACTTGTAGCGAGGCGTGGTGGAGGCGAGCTTGTTGAGCGCAGCACGCACCTTGCGCAGTGCGACCTCCCGGTCGCCGCCGTTGCCCTCATGCAGGCGCTGCAGGTCGATAAAGTCCGTGAGCGTCGGATCCTGCAGCATGTAGCGCTCCACGCACTCGTCGATCACGCCGATTCCCCCGATGTCGTTCACGATCGCCGTGTACGCGATGTAGGGGGACATGTCCGGGTGTTTCGCAAGCAGCGTCTCAAGGTCGCGCTCCAGGGCCTTTTGCGAGCCCTCCCGCTCGTGGATGGCGACGAGCTTCGGCAGGGCTTCGGTCACGAGATAGGTGTGCTCTTCGATGACGCGGTGGTAGAGGCGCAATGCCGTCTTCGGGTCGTCCGTGGCCTGCGCGATCTCCGCCCGCGTGAGGGCCCCACGCAGGGTGCGCGGACGGCCGCTCTGCGCCTTCTTCACAAACGCGCGCGCCGCACTGTAATCGTTCTTTGCCGCCGCCTGGTCGGCCAACTCGCAGTAGTAATGGGCAATCTGCAGGGCCAGCGAGCGGCCGCTCAGGACCTCGAGCTGCTGGCTGGCCTCTATCGCCTGCTGCCATTCCCGCTCCTGCTCGTAAATGCGGCACAGCTGCTCCAGTGCTTCCACCTGGTAGCGCGAGCCCTGCGACAACCGGACGAACAGCTTTTCCGCGCGGTCGAGCAGACCCGCGCGCAGGTAGTCCTTGGCGAGCGAGAACAGTGCCTGGTCGCGCTGCTCGGAGGCGAGGTCCGGGCGCGCGATGATGTTCTGGTGAATGCGGATGGCACGATCGACCTCGCCGCGCCGGCGGAACAGGCTGCCGAGCGCGAAGTGCGTTTCGATGGTCTTGTCGTCGACGCGGACCATCTTCAGGAAATGTTCCAGCGCCTGGTCGGTCTGCTCGTTCAGCAGGAAATTGAGGCCTTTCAGGTAGTCGATATTGAGCGGCGGCGGTGGTTCTTCCTGCTCGTCGCGCTCGCCGAAACGACCTAGCGCCCAGCCGGTGGCCGCCAGCAGGAGAAAGAGCCCCGCCAGCAGGAATGCGGATTCAGTCGGCATCGGCAAGCGGCCTGTGGCGCAGGCTGGTGAGCTCCGTTTCGCTGCTCCGGAGCTCCTTCCGCAGGCGCCGGCGCTCGTTCATGAGGCGGGCGACGAACGCGAGCGTGCACAGTAGCCCGAACACCCAGCCGGCCGCGAACGCGATCGTGAACGCCAGCGGGATCGAAGCTTCGATCGTGCCGAAGGCGAGGTCTATTTCGATGAGTCCCGGGTTCAAACGTGTGAACACCAGCATTACGGCCAGGATGACGAGTACGAGGAGGATTACGCCGATTTTTTTGAGCATTGCCCGCTCCGTGGGAGATCCCGGGTATGTTAAACGGGCTCGCCGCCCCGTGGGGGAATGGTATGTCAATCGGGCTAGCCGCGCCGTGGGGGAATCCGCGTATGTTAATCGGGCTGGCCGCGTTGTAGGAGCCCGCCATGCGGGCGATAACGATGGCGGGTATGGAATTCACCTCTGTTGTCGCCCGCATGGCGGGCTCCTACACGTGCTGACCGCGCTGTAGGAGCCCGCCATGCGGGCGATAACGATAGCAGGTATTGGAACTCACCTCTGTTTGTCGCCCGCATGGCGGGCTCCTACGCGTGCTGGCCGCGTTGTAGGAGCCCGCCATGCGGGCGATAACGATGGCGGGTATGGAACTCTCCTCTGTTGTCGCCCGCATGGCGGGCTCCTACAAGTGCCCGTCCAGCCGACGGTTACAGGTGCCCGTCCAGCCGCCGGTTACAGGTGCCCGGCCAGCCGCCGGTTACAGGTGCCCGGCCAGCCGCCGGCTACACGTGCCCGTTCAGC
>CAZSKQ010000216.1:0-3728 GCA_964607425.1 uncultured Woeseiaceae bacterium | reverse complement strand
CAATCGTGAGTTCACCTCAAATAAAAATGAGGACACCACCCTCTGTCGCCAATACAGACGTTCCGGACCACGCTATACCGTAACCCGACAGGTCTGCGGAAGAACTGTTTGCGGACCCGGCCGTAGAGCCGCTACCCCTACGTGGTGCTCGCCGCGCTTTACTAGAAGGTGCACCATGGGCGGTCCGGTTAAGTGCTGTACGCGGCGGCACTGATTGCCATCGGGATGACGCAGGAGGCCACCGAGATGTGCTGGGTGCTTGGCTCGCTCTCCGAAGCGGAAGTGCATTGGCGGGCGTTCCTGTCGGCTACTGATGCTACAGCGTAGATGTCTTATCCTGGCCGCCACGATACCGTATAGCCCAATAGTATATGTATGAAGACAGGATGGGCACAATCACAATAAACAGCAACCAAGCACCTTGTCGTCGCAAGCCCTTGGCGAAGCCGCATTCAAACAATATATAGAGGTGAAAGCCAACCAAGAAAAAAAGTACACTTACAACGAACAGATCAGCGACGAGATAACCCAAAGATGTCGTGGGCCGCTGGAACAACACACTGATCACGCTGTTCTGAGTTTCGAGTGGAAGTAGATTAAAAAAGACCAGCGTACCAAGTACTATCATCGAACCAATGACCCAATGACGTATGTACTTCTCCCTGCTCGCTGAGCTACGCATCTTGGTCCATGCTCCGGCGGGAAGATCGTGGATAGGCTGTCTCAGCGAACTGCATTGAATCCTGAGATCCCTATCCCCATCGAACCAAGCTACCAACCTTGATTGTCTCGGACAATAAAAATGTCGTAATAATCAGGGCATCAGTCGCTTGGAAGTGCGGAATAGCTAAAGTGAGTAGTGAGATGGACGGAATCATGAAAACAAATCGGAAAGGGGTTTGCACATATGCAATGACCTTTCCTGCGGGCTTTCTTAATACCAGCATCACACCCGAGACGGCCAACGACAGAAAAACAATCAAATATGACGACTCATAGACTACGGCGCCAATCTCGCCAATTTGCTTTAGGTTTCGAATGATGGCAAATCCATCATCAATGAAAGGCAACTTGTTTTCCGCAAAAGAAAACTGCACGTACATCAGCAGATACAGTATGTCCAACCCGCCCCAGATACGATAGGTCACCGCCGTCCACACACTGCCCTCTATTTCAGAAACAGTCGACGTCACGAACTCCCTCCCATTGCACTAAATAAGCTTGTGGCTGCCAGGTGTTTGTTGCCCCTGGTCCGCGCATCGACGAACCAAGTGCCCTTCCTTCATCTCCCCAGGTTTTCACGCGTTTGACCGAGAGCTGGTAATAGTGAGCGTACCCCTGAGTTCGGGCCACGGTTGATGTGGGAGATTCAGCATATCAGGCTGCTTCCTGGGCGAACACCGCAGGTGGCTTTTTGCCGAGCGATGCGGCCTGACGTGGTTGTAGTGGCTTCTCCAGGTGTCGATTGTTGAGCGTGCATCCTCGAGGCTGGAGAACCAGTTCAGATCCAGGCAGTACTCTCGAAACTTGCCGTTAAAGCTCTCGACGAATGCGTTTTGAGTCGGTTTGCCCGGCTGAATGAATTGCAGCCTGACGCCGGTCCGCTTGGCCCAGAAGAACATGGCCTTGCACGTCAGCTCGGGACCGTTGTCGCATACAATGGTCTTCGGCAGGTGTCGACGCTCCGCCAGGCGATCTAGCTCACGCGTCAAGCGAGCGCCGGAGATGGAGAAATCCACGATCTGCTGCACGCATTCGCGCGAGTAGTCGTCGACAATGTTGAAAACACGAAAGCGCCGCCCGTTGGCGAGCTGGTCGGAGACGAAATCGACGGACCAACGCTGGTTAATTCCGTCCGGCACCGCCATCGGCACCCACGGCCGGATCAGCTTCTTGCGCCGCTTGGTGCGCATCTGCAGCCCTTCTTCGCGGTAGATCCGGTAGGTCCGTTTCGGGTTGATCACGTGGCCGGCGGTCTTCAGCATGTCGTGCAGGGTCGGGTACCCGTACCGCGGATCTGTTCCGCCAGCGCCTTGAGCTGAGCCCGTAAACCGGCGTCGTCGCGGCCCAGGAGGCGGTACTGAGCCACCGATCGGCTCAGTCCGACGAGGCGACAGGCCCGTCTCTCGCTGTAGCGGCGACTCTTGAGGTGATCTACGGCCCGGCGCCGCTGCGCAGCCGTCACCATTTTCCCTGGACGATCTCTTTCAACGCCGCCTTGTCCAGCTCCGCCTCGGCCAAGAGCTTCTTCAGACCCGAATTCTCCTGCTCGAGCTCACGCAGGCGCTTGGCTTCGGACACTTCCATGCCGCCAAATCGCGACTTCCAGCGGTAGATCGTGTTCTGGGCCACGCCGTGGCGCCGCGACAGCGCCGGCACCGACGCGCCGGCCTCGTGCTCCTTCAGGATCGCAATGATTTGTTCTTCTGTGTAGCGCTTGCGCTTCATCCGGGGACCTCCTCATGGTCAACATACAGGGAAATCCCACATAACGCATGGCTCGAACTATGGGGGTATGGTCAACCCGAAGCAGCGCGCCATCCAAAACAGCAGGGAGCTTGAGAATAGCCAAATGAGAGAACCAACCATCACACTCAACCACATCGCAGCTTTAATGGTTCCGCTGATTGTGCCGCGCTGCGCGCACCCCAGCATTGTCACTAAGGCCAGCACCGCCAAGACCAGAAACGAGGCTACCCAAATACCGTCATTCCAATACCACCATTGCCATGCGTTAAATGGCGTGTGTAAGATGCTCTCGCGACACTCGCTGAGAGGAAGACCCCGCGATATAACGATCGCAGCGATAATAGCTACACTTATCGTCCACAAGAAGCCAATAACTGCTGACAATGTGAAATTCCGATCCTGCACAGACGGCAATTTCTATTTTCCTGATCAACCCTGATGTTTTGGTGGCAATCGAACTATTAAAGGTACAACGATTGGCACCCACAGTATCGCCATGACCCACAACGCGTTACCAATCATTGTCCGCTCGGCACGAGTAGCATAAAACCACTTACAAAGCCTTACTAATAGTATGCCGGCGCATGTTACCCAAATGGCAAAGGCTACGGTGGTTGTAATCGCCGCAAGCGTAAAAGCTGGGCCTTGCTGAATCGCGTCTGCCGCAATGCCAGAGGTTATAGTCGCAAGCGCTGCAGCGTATCCAATTACTTTGAGACGTCGGAACTTACTCATTATCTGTCCAAGATACTATTTGCTGCAACGCCATTCACGCCAGATCTGCGCAAAGTCAGGCGAAATGCCAAGGTCAATGAAAGGAACATGAAGCCGGTTGCCATAATCCAACGTGCCTGCATCAGATGAATAGCCCGCGAAAGCACTCTCAGATTGCTCTTGAAAATAGTGAGTGCCCCATCTGGTTGTGCCGCCACCTGTAGAGAACCCTGCACGAACTGAGCCAAATTTCACTTCCACTGCTGGTCCGCCACCGGAAACGTAAGACCAAGTGTGCCCAGCGAAGTTACCACCGGCACCGCCATAGGCGTGAAATACCTGAACGTTCAGTCGTCCGAACGCCTTTCCACCCACACCGATGCCACCACCAATAGTCCATGTTGTATTGCGGGCAACTGAGTCCAACAAAGATGAAAGTGTGCATTCGTAGTCATCTTCATCGGGACCTTCTTCCTCCGATTCGTCGTCCCTAGTCCGCAAGTCTCCAGTTGTTGCTGCCACCCAAGGGCCAAAGATATCCGACA
>CAZSKQ010000215.1:0-3741 GCA_964607425.1 uncultured Woeseiaceae bacterium | reverse complement strand
GAGAATTGACATGAGAAGTGAAGCAACTGCGCGGTCGAAGCCCGCAGCGGGCCTGGCCGCGCTGGTAGCCGTGGCAGCCTGTGCGGCCAGCCCGGAAATGCCCGACCAGGACCTGGCCCGGGCCGAAACGGCAATTGGCCAGGCCGAGCAGGCCGGTGCCGGGCAGTACGGGCCGGACGCGCTGGACGCCGCCCAGGGCAAGCTGGCCCTCGCGCGATCGGCGATTGCCGAAGACGAGATGGCGGCAGCGCAGCGCTACGCGGAAGAAGCGGCGCTCGCCGCCGAGCTGGCCGCCGCCAAGGCGCGCACCGGCAAGGCCGAACGCGCCGTTGACGAGCTTGAAGAGAGCATCGCGGTGCTGCGGGAGGAAATCGCTCGCAACCAACGCTCGGAAGGAGAAACGGGATGAACAGGACAGCACGCGCGTTCGGCGCGCTGGCGGGCTTCACGCTGCTGGGGCTTGCGGCTTGCGCCACGACACCCGAGCGTATCCCCGAGCTGGACCAGGCACGCGCTACCGTGCGGCAGCTGGAGGGCCAGTCCATGGCGTCGACCGTCGCCGCGACGCCGTTGCGAAACGCCAGGGCCGCGCTCGCGAGAGCCGAGACAGGCCAGGAGAACGGCGAGCCGATCGAGGATATCGTGCACGATGCCTATGTGGCGCGGGTGAACGCCGAGATAGGTCTCGAGTCGATCGCGGAAGCGCAGGCGCTGAAGCGGATCGAGGAGGCGGAGGCGGTGAGGACGCAAGTGCAGCTCGAGGCCCGGACCGCGGCGGCCGAGCGGGCGCAGATGCGCGCCGAGAGCGAAACCGCACAAGCGCGCCGGATGCAGCAGGAAGCCGAGCAGGCGCGCGCCGCTGCGCGCTCGGCATCCGCGGAGACCGAGCGACTGCAGCAGGAACTGGCGGATCTCGAGGCGACGCAGACCGAGCGCGGAGTCGTCCTGACGCTCGGTGACGTCCTGTTCGAGACTGACGAAGCCGAGCTCAAACCGGGCGCGTCCCGGACGATGAACCGGCTGGCGGATTTCATGCGGGATCACCCGGACCGAAGGCTGCTGATCGAGGGTCATACCGATGCCCGCGGCGATGACCGGTACAACCAGAGGCTGTCGTTGCAGCGCGCCTACGCGGTAACGGAGGCACTGGTGGAGCGTGGCATCCCGACGGAACGGCTGCGGCCGGTCGGCCTCGGCGAGACCTATCCCGTCGCGAGCAACGAGACGGCCGCCGGCCAGCAGCAGAATCGCCGGGTAGAGATCGTGGTCTCCGAGGCGAATGGCAGGTTCGACGAGGACGCGAGCCGGACCGCGAGCACCCAGTGAGCCGCTAGCGCCGCGCGATCCTTTCGACCTTGCCGGACAGGACGACGTCCTCGAGATCGGCGCCGAAATCCAGACGCAGGCGCTCGGCGGTGAGAGCGCCGCTGAGCGTCGCCGTCTTCCGGACGATGACGGTGTGCGCGCCGCGAACATCGCCCTCCACGGTCCCGGCGATGATCGCGGAGCCCGTGCGGATCGTGGCTGTCACATGCGCCTGCTCGCCGATGGACAGCCGTTGGTCGCCTTGCGTGATACTGCCGACGAAGCGGCCCTCGATGATGAGATCCTCGGCGAGGTGAAGCTCGCCGCGCAGCACCGTTGTCGAGCCGAGCACCGACGGTCCCGCGGGCGCTGGGCGCGGCTTGCCGGGATCGGCCTCGGTCACCGGCTCTTCGTCCAGCACCGCCGTCAGTGGCGGGTTATACGCCAAGCTTCTGCGCGTGGACGGGATCTTCGGCAACCGAGAGGCGGGCCTGGCCGGCCGCGGAGTGGGCGGTCGCAGGCGCGGCCTGGCGGCCCATGTCGATACTGCCGTTGAAGCGCGCCCCGTCGGCCATGCGGATGCGGGCACAGAAGACGTTACCGGTCACCACGGCGCTCTTGGCGAGCTCGACAAAGTCATCGCCGTGGATGTCGCCTTCCACCTGGCCTTCAATGGTGACCGAGGCAGCGTGGATATCCGCTTTCACGCGGCCTTCCTTGCCCACCGTGAGATTTTTCTTGTGGTGCGCGATGGTGCCCTCGATGGTGCCCTGGATCACGAGGTCCTCATCCGCCGACAGCTCTCCCCTGAAAACCAGCGTTGGCCCGATCACCGACACGGTGCGTGTCCGGACCGTGGACGGCTCGCTCACCGCCGGCGCGCTCGTTGTCTCTGGACGTTTTTGCGTTTCCTGGACTGCCTTCTTGAACATTTATGCTCTCCCGTGGGGATCCCTTGATTGCCGGATCCTTGTTCTCGTGTCATATCGAGAATACTAGAGAGTTCACGGGCGAACACGTGACGCAGTCGGCGCTCACGCGAAAATTGCACGTGTGCGGGTAAACTTTGCGTTTTGTCGCCAATAGCAGACGGTTGCGGCCGCGGGAGCAGGATGGGAACGAAACCGAAAGTGGTGATCGTCGGTGGCGGGTTCGGCGGCCTGCAGGCGGCGAAAGCGCTTGCCGGTGCCCCGGTCGACCTGCTGCTGATCGACCGGCAGAACCATCACCTGTTCCAGCCGCTGCTTTACCAGGTCGCGACCGCGGCGCTTTCGCCGGCGGACGTGGCGTGGCCGATCCGCCGGATATTGCGCAAGCAGGAAAACGTGCGCATCCTCATGGAGGAAGTTACCGGCATCGACCTTGACGCGCGGCAGGTCGTGCTCGCCGATCGGCGTGCCTCTTACGACTTCCTCGTGCTGGCGAGCGGCGCCACGCACTCCTGGTTCGGACACAACGAATGGGCGCCGTATGCGCCGGGCCTCAAGCACATCGTCGACGCGACCGCGATCCGGCATCGCATCCTGATTGCGTTCGAACGCGCCGAAGCCGAGCCCGAGCCGGCGGAACTCGAGAAGCTGCGCACTTTCGTGATCGTCGGGGGCGGCCCGACGGGCGTCGAGATGGCCGGTGCCGTCGCCGAGCTGGCGCTGAAAGCGCTGCCGGGCGATTTCCGGCATATCGATCCGCGGAGTGCGCGGGTGCTGCTCCTGGAAGCGGGTCCGCGCCTGCTGCCTGCTTTCCCGGAACCCCTGGGCGATTATGCCAGGGAGGCGCTGGAACGCCTGGGCGCCGAGGTGCGCCTGCGCGCACCGGTCAGCCGCTGCGATGAGGACGGCATCCTCGTGCAGGAAGAACGTATCCGCAGCGCAACCGTAATCTGGGCGGCGGGCGTCGCGGCCTCGCCGGCGGCCGCGTGGCTGGGTGCCGAAGCCGACCGGGCGGGACGGGTGATCGTCGGGCCCGATTTCTCCGTGCCGGGGTGCCCCAACGTCTTCGCCATCGGCGACACCGTGCTTTACCGTGGCGCCGACGGCAGGCCCTTGCCGGGGGTTGCGCCCGTCGCCAAGCAGCAGGGCGCCTGGGTCGGCCGGCTCATCGCCTGCCGCGCGGCCGGCCGGCCGGACCCGGTACCCTTTCGCTACCGCGACGCCGGCCAGCTCGCCACCATCGGGCGCCGCGCCGCGGTGGTCGACTTCGGGCGGCTGCGGTTCAAGGGATGGCTCGCGTGGTGGTTCTGGGGGATCGTCCACATCTACTTCCTGATCAACGCGCGCAGCCGGATGATCGTGGCCATCGAGTGGCTCTGGTCGTACCTCACTTACGACCGCGGCGCGCGGCTGATCACCCGCGACCCTTGACGCTGGGGGGTGGGGGTGGTTCCGGGTTGACGCGGTCGGCCGCACCGTGAGTGGCGCCAGGTTTCCGGACCGCGGC
>CAZSKQ010000214.1:0-3751 GCA_964607425.1 uncultured Woeseiaceae bacterium | reverse complement strand
ATGAAGTCAACATGTCGGACCGCGAGAAGACCGCGATCGATTGCGTCGACCGGCCCGACCTGTGCGGCGGGCTCGGCGAGGCCACCTACATTTTCGGGCGGGCGAGTCGGAAGGTAAATTGGGACAGGATTTCAGGCCACCTGTTCCTCATGAATTCAATCGCGCTCACAAGAAAGATCGGCTGGATCGCCGACCACGTCGGCGCACCGCTGCCCGATTACGTGCGTGCGGAACTTCTCGCGCGCACCGGCAGGAGCTCAACGAAAGCGACGCTCGGGCCCAGGAGGCCTGAACCAAATGCACTCGGCTATCAGCGCGAGTGGAAGCTCACGGTCAACGTCCCGATGGAAGAACTTGCCGAGAGCAATGGCATCGCGCGGCGGCACACCGTGAAGAAGGCGCCGTAAAACATGCTGACGCGCCCGCAAGTCCAGCGCTACGCGAGCCAGTCCGGGCTTCGCGACCTTGCAATCGCGGAAACCGAAATCGTCCTGACGTATCTGCTCGAGCTGCTGGGAGAACGAGGCTTCCTCGACAAGCTCGCCTTCAAGGGCGGCACCTGCCTTCGCAAGCTGTTCATCGGTAGCCAGGGACGGTTTTCGACCGACCTCGACTTCACGGCTTTGAAAGAGCATGACCCGGAAGAGATGATCATCGAGATGATGGAGGCGTTCGATGAGGAGTTTCACGGCATAACGTTCGCCCTTGACGACCACGCCTATTATGAAACGCAGGACGGTTTGTCCTGGGGCGCGAACCCGACGTATCGGCACCAATGGAATCGAAGCGGCCAGAGCGAGATCAGGCTCCAGATCAGCCGCCGCGAGACACCAACGATGGAAGCGCAGGTGCATGCGCAATGCGAGCAGAGTTACTTCAGCCAGCTGCCGTTCGCGCCGCGGGCGATCGGGACTCTCGCGCTCGAAGAGATCATTGCCGAGAAGATCCGCGCCTGCTATCAGCGCAGCAAGGCGCGCGATATCTACGACTTGCGCACCTTCGCAACGCGCCCGCTCAACCAGGCGCTCGTTCGGAGGCTCGTTGTTCTGAAACTCTGGCAGGCGCGGGATGCGTTCGACCCGGCCAGACTGATGGCAAAGTTTGAGGATGGCCGGGATTTCGATTGGGACGACCTCGGCCAGCTCGTGCGCAGGTCCGAAAGGATCGACGCGAGGGAGATTACGGCGACGTGCATCACGAATTTCGGCTTTCTTGCCGGCCTCAGCGAGGACGAAGCAAAGCTCGCGAGTGATCCGTACTCCGTACTGCAGGGAACACGCGCTATGGGAGCGTCTCCGTACAGAGCTTCCGGGCTGATCACGAAACGTCGAGGCAACCGGCAGCTTCACGATGAGGCCAACGTGGGGCGCTCATCAGTTTGTTGCCTGAATTTTGCTTGTTGCGCACAGTGGGCAACATGGGGAAATGGGGCATTGTGTGACGACGGGTCGAGAAGAGACCGCCGCACTTTGTTTCTAAGCAGCGGCTGGAAAGCTGTGCTATAAAAGACGGACCGATGAGGTGCGCGAACACCCCACCGGCCCTAACCATGCCAGCAAGATAGGTGCTGACGATGGCTTTTGGCATCGTACCAAATCGAAGCGCGACCGCTCCTTCGGGATTCGAAGGCGTTCGCGCTTTTTTGCATCTGTGCTGGCCTCAATCGGAGGACCAGATCCATGTGCATTTCCAATTCTGCTACTTGTGACACCCCCCGCCGCCCGACCCGTCTCGCCGCCGTGGCAGCCCGACCCGCCGCCGGCCTGACCAAGCGACCGGGAATCCGCGCCTATTCCTTGCCCACCATCTGCCGCGCGACCTCTTTGCACGGCGGTTCGGCCCACAGTTGGCAGATACGGGAGAAAGAGGGCGAGTACGACATCCCCGACCCTACGGAGGATGAGAACTACGAGCCCGACCCGAAACTCTTCGATGCTGCCGACGAACACACCGAACCCCAGCGCGAGGCCATGGCCCTGCTCGACGACGCCGAGAACCTGCTGTCGGTGCTCCTCGCCTCCATGGAGCAAGAGACCGACAGTCGGGCGATGCAGGCCGAGGCCGTGCTGAAGATCGTGCGCAAGAAGCTCAAGAAGGCACACACCCGCATCGACCGGCAGGAGTCTCGCCACCGAAATCTCTTCCTGGCGTACTTCGAGCTGAAGGCGCAATCGGATCAAGACGTGGAGTAACGGAGCCGACCCGCCGTGGAACGGGTCACCGGCTCACGGCGGGTCGACACGCCCATCGCGGCTCGCACCACGCAGGCCGCGAGAATTGTGCCGCAGTGCAACAGCGCACGTAACGCCTCAGTGAGGGTGTTCCTTTTTGCAGCAAGGCGGCCATCACGCCACCCGGTTTCGTCTCCGCGACCAGCGCATCGATCAGCGCCAGCCGATCATCGGTCAGGCACTTCATGCGTGTTCGTACTGAACCACCTTGCCTTTGAACCCCAGCTTGCGGTTGATGCGGCGGTTGCCGACGTTGAGCACGATGCCCGCCGGCATCTGCGAACTGCGGCCTTTCGTCGTAGGCGCGTGTGAGCCGACTGGGACCGACAGGCACGCCCAGTTTCCTCAGCACTTGGGGTGCCAGAACTTCCAGCGGGCGAACGGGGATGGGCCCGCCTGAGAGTACGCTCGGCTTGGCCTTTACGTAGACACCCACACCAAGCCGGACGAGCAGTCCTTCCCGGCTCAGCGTTGCCAGCGCCCTGGTCACTTGCGCAGGACTGCCGAAGCGCTCGAACTCACCGCGCAGGAAAACATCGTCGCTGCGGTTGGCGACGGAGCGTCTGATCCGGTCGACGATGTTCATGATGTAAACCTCCCAATCGAGACTATTTTACCCTCCCGTCCAACTGAAATCCGTTTCAAATTATGCTCATATGGACGAGCCGGCTGCTGCAGGGTGGGATACCTTGGTGGGCTGTTGCGCCAGCGTCTGGTCGGCCGGGTCCGTGCCCTGCGCGTGCAAGGCCGCGTCCCGACCGCGGGCGGGCTTGCTGGCCGATGACGAGCGGCGGGGATACCTCAGTGTGAACGTGAGGTATTGCGTATTTGTGAGGTATTGTCATCAATGAAGCAGATCAGCCAACAATTGATGAGCGTGGCCGCCGAACGAGGATGACTTTCATGGCCCGAGTCCCCGCCAGCGAATTTCAACGAGAGTTCGGCCGCCTCCGGGGCGTAGCCCATCGGGAAGCGGTAATCGTGACCAGCCACGGCCACGACGATGTCGCGCTGCTCTCAGCCGAGGAATATCAGCGCTTGCGAAATCTGGATCGGCGCGCCATGCATGTCTCCGAGCTCACGGATGAGGAGCTTGCTGCACTGGATGCGGAGTTTCCCGCAGAAGCCGCGCGCTACAACCACGAAATGACCTGACTGCCCGCGGATGGTCGTTCCACTCCCCCGCAGTCCACGAAACGGCGTCTCGGAAAGGGGGCACGATCTTGACCCCATTTTGGCTGGCCGCTCAGCAAGACCAAGGACTACAGTATTGGCGTTGATCCGTAATCGCTGCGGCATATCAGCGATACCCTGGCTCCAATGACGGAGCACCCAGCGCCTCAAGAGGTCGTGCAACAGGCGCAACGGTGATAACCGTCGACCTCATTTCAACCGAAGCTGTCTGTATCGCTCTGCGATCGTCAGCACTTTCAGTCCAACCTGTCTGCATGCCTGCCGCAGGCTTTCCCACCCATTGCGCCAGCTCCATGGCGCAATCCTTTGCAGCCGCAACGTTGGTG